>JBFWZE010000225.1:0-4911 GCA_050185685.1 Dehalococcoidia bacterium | reverse complement strand
GCTTCGGTCGAGGCCGTGCAGGGGCTGGCGCCGTTCCGCCCCGGCGACCTCTACATTCTTAACGACCCCTACCTCGGCGGTTCACACCTGCCGGACGTCACGATGGTTTCGCCTGTCTTCTTCGGGAAGCGGCTGATCGGCTTCGTCGCGTCACGCGCGCATCAGTCCGACATCGGCGGCATGGCGCCGGGGTCGATGCCCCTGGCCCAGGAGCTGATACAGGAAGGACTGATCATCCCGCCCGTGCGCCTCTACGACCGCGGGCGGCTCAACGAGGACGTCCTCGCCCTGATCCTGCGCAACGTCCGCACGCCGGAGGAACGCCGCGGCGACTTCGAGGCTCAGGTCGCCGCCCAGCGCACCGGCGAGCGCCGCTTCGTCGAGCTGGCAGAGCAGTACGGCACCACCGGCCTCGGCCGCCATATGCGCGACCTGCTGCAGTACGCCGAGCGCCTCACCCTCGCCCGCCTGTGCAGAGTGCCCGCCGGTGACTACGAGTTCGAAGACTTCATGGACGACGACGGCACCTCGGAGGAGCCGGTTGGCATCCGCCTGAAGCTGACCTTCGCCGACGGCCGTCTGACCGCCGACTTCACCGGCTCCGCGGCGGAACGCCCCGGGTCCGTCAACGCGGTTGCCGCGGTCACCCGCTCCGCGACTTACTACGCCGTCTGCTGCCTTCTCGGCGGCGACGCCCCGCTCAACGCCGGCGTCTTCCGCCCCGTCACGGTGGTCCTGCCACCAAACAGCATCGTCTCGCCGGGCGTCGGGAAGGCGGTGTCGGCCGGCAACGTCGAGACCTCGCAGCGCATCGTCGACACGGTGCTCGGCGCACTCGCGAAGGCGCTGCCCGACGTGATGCCGGCGGCGAGCAGCGGCACGATGAATAACGTCGTCGCCGGCGGCTTCGATGCGGCGAAGAACCGGCCCTTCACCTACTACGAGACGCTTGCGGGCGGCGCGGGCGGCGGGCCGAACCGCGACGGCATGAGCGCCGTGCACACCCACATGACGAACACGCTGAACACGCCGGTTGAAATGATCGAGACCGCCTACCCGATGCGCGTCCGCGAATACTCGATCGTCGAGGAAAGCGGCGGCAATGGCGTGCATCGCGGCGGCAACGGCCTGCGCCGCACCTACGAGTTCCTCGTCCCCACGCAGCTGACGCTCGTGAGCGAACGGCGGCGCTTCCAGCCCTGGGGCGTTCACGGCGGCGACCCCGGCCGCAGCGGCGCAAACCGCCTCGTACGCGCCGACGGTACGCAGCAGCCGCTGACCGCAAAAGCAATGCTTGCAGTCGAGCCCGGCGACCGCCTTGTCGTCGAGACACCGGGCGGCGGTGGCTGGGGAGCAGCCAGAACAGCCCCCGATACAACGGGTTCGACCGAATAGAATGCGCCCAACCACTGAGATCGATTCACCACTGACGATGACGCTGAGGAGAACTGACATGGACCTGGGAATGACCGGCAAGGTTGCACTCGTTACCGGCGGCAGCCGGGGCATCGGCCGGGAGATCGCCCGGCGCCTCGTGCTCGAAGGCTGCGCCGTTAGCATCTGCGGCCGCACCGCCGAGACGATCGCGGCTACCCGCGCTGAGCTCGAAGCCCTCGGCGGTACGGTCCACAGCGTCATCGCCGACGTGACGGCGCCGGGTGAAGTCGAGCGCTTCGTCGACGAGAGCGCGGCGGCCCTCGGCGGCGTCGACTACATCGTCGCGAACGTCGGCGGCATGGCGGGCGGCACCCTCATCGAGTCGACGGCGGAGGACTGGGCCCGCACCTTCGAGCTCAACCTCTTCCATGCCGTGCGAGCGATCCGCGCCTCAGTGCCGCACATGACGAAGCGGGGCGGCGGCAGCGCGGTCACCATCTCCTCGATCTCGGGCTGGAAGCCGGCGCCGCGGGCCCAGTACGGTGCCGCGAAGGCGGGCGAGATCTTCCTCGCCGGCGCGCTCGCCTGGGAGCTTGGGGAGCAGCGGATCCGGGTGAACACCCTCAGCCCCGGCTCGATCATGTTCAAGGGCGGCGGCTGGGACCGCTTCCAGGCAGAGAACCCGGAGCGCTTCGCCGAGTTCGAGCAGCGCGAGTTCCCCTTCGGCCGCCTCGGCACGCCGCAGGAGATCGCGAACGTCACGGCGTTCCTGCTCTCGGACTGCGCATCATGGATCAACGGCACGAACATCGCCGTTGACGGCGCCCAGGGCAGGCCTTCCGCGTTCTAGCGCAGGCTCACGGCTCCCGCGCGGCGACGCTCCGTCCGCTCGGTGCCGGCGCCGGCGCGACGCTCTTCTCTTCGCCGCGCCGCTTCATCAGGTGCGCGACGTCCTCGTCGTGGATCAGCAGCGCGAAGAAGAAGCCGACGATGCCAAGCAGGAACGCAACGAAGAAGGCCTCGTGGAACGCCGCGAGCCCGCCGGCGGCGGTGTCGGCGTGGGCGGCCATCCGGTCGGTCAGCACCGTAGCAAGCACCGCGACGCCAATCGCGCTGGCAATGCGGATGCTCGAGTTCGAAAGCGATGACGCCCGGCCGAGGTCGCTGGACTCGATCGTGGCGAAGCTGGCGGCCTGGTTTGCGACCATCGCGAAGGCCATGCCGATACCGCGGATGAAGAGCAGCGCGCCGATCCAGTACAGGCTCGTGTCGAGGCCGACTTCGATGAACGCCAGCGTACTCAACGCCACGACGAGCATGCCGAACGCCATCATTCGCCGCGGCCCGACGTACGGGTAGATGCGGCTCGTGACCTGCAGCGTCAGCGCCATACCGAGGCCCTGCGGCAGCGTTGTCAGACCGGTCTCGACCGCGCTGAAGCCTCGGAGCTGCTGCAGATACAGCGGCAGCAGGAAGAGCATGCCGAGCAGACCCGCCGTTGCCATGAACCAGGCGACGGTCGTGCTGCGGAAGAGACGGTTCGCGAACAGCCGCAGCTTCAGCATCGGCTCTCGCTTGCGCAGCTCGACGACGACCATCGCAGCGAAGAGCAAGACGCCGGCGATCAGCGGCACGTCGACGCTGGGCGAGGTCCAGCCGTGACGCGGCGCCCGCGAGATCGCGAACAGGATCAGCGCGAGACTGCTGCCCGAGAGGAGGAAGCCGGCGATGTCGAAGCTGCCCGTCTTCGCCTCTTTGTGCTCCTGTAGCACGACCAGTGCGAGGACGGTGACGATCGCGCCGACCGGAAGGTTGATGTAGAAGATCCAGCGCCAGCTCGCGTTGTCCACCAGCCAGCCGCCGAAGACCGGACCGAGCATCGGCGCAATCAGGGTCGGGATCGCGAAGAACACCGCCGCCCTCGCGCGCTCCGCCGGGGGATAGGCGCGGAAGAGGATCGCCGTGCCGACGGGCATAATCATGCCGCCGCCGATTCCCTGGAGAATCCGAAACGCGATCAGCTCGTTGATGCTCGTCGCGAGAGCGCAGAGCAGCGAGCTTGCGGTGAACATGCCGAGGGCGAAGATCAGCACGCGCTTCGTCCCAAACCGGTCGCCGAGCCAGCCCGCCACCGGGACGAATACGGCGACGCTGAGGAGATAGCCCGTGACGACCCACTCGAGGTGGTCGGTGTCGGCGTTGAGCTGCCGAGCAAGCTCCGGCAGAGCAACGTTGAGGCCGGTGCTGTCGAGCTGGTTCATAAACTGACCGCCGATGAAGACGGCCACGACCAGGTACTTGTAGTCGATGCCCCAGCGCTTTGCCCCTGCTTCTTGCACGCCTGTCTCCATTCGCCGTGGTGGCGCAAGAGAAAATCCTGCGCCTTGAGAGCGTACAGCACTGAGGTCCTGAAATCTCCGTCCTGCGTGGTTCACCCGAAGGGGTTCTCATCGCGGAAATGCCCAGGAATCTCGGGTCTTGAGAACGTGTCGTTCGTTGACACAGCAACTATACTCAGACTGATTCGTCGATAGGGAGGGCTTATATCATGACGCTCGCGTACCGCAACGAAGAGTTGCTCAGGATGGTCGATGTCAGCAAAGGCACCGTCGACCGCCGCATGTTCTCGGATGCGGACCTTTACCAGCTCGAGCTCGAACGCGTATTTGCGCGGGCTTGGAACTTTGTCGCCCACGACTCGCAGATCCCAAACCCGGGCGACTTCTTCATGACCTTCATTGGCGAGGACCGCGTCATCGTCGTCCGCGACAACGACATGCAGCCGCAGGTGGTCGTGAACAGCTGCCGCCACCGCGGCAACGCCGTTTGCCGCGCCGAAGAGGGCCACGCGACGTCGTTCATGTGCACCTACCACGGCTGGACCTACGACCTGAAGGGCGCCCTCGTCGGCGTGCCGGGCTTCAAAGAGGTCTACCACGAGGAGCTCGACCGTGAGAACTGGGGCCTGATCAAGGCGGCAAAGGTCGAGAGCTACCGCGGCTACATCTTTGCCAACATGGACCCGGAAGCGCCGGCGCTGATGGAGTACCTGGGAGACGTCGGCAAGTTGAGCATCGACCTGCAGGCCGAGCGTGGCACCCTCAAGGTGATCCCCGGCATCCAGAAGTACACCCTCCCCTGCAACTGGAAGCTGGCAGCGGACAACGTCTGGGACTGGTACCACCCGGGCCTCAGCCACGCCTCCTCGAACATGTCGGGCTACAGCAACGCCCGGCCGCGCGGCATTACCCGCGAGCTGACGCCGGAGGAGGCAGAGCAGCAGAAGAAGCGCCAGGCGGCCGGCACGCTGCAGAACCGCCTCAAGATCGAGCACTTCGTCAGCGTCGGCGAATACGGTCACGCGATCAGCGGCCCGGCATTCGACCCGGAGCGCCCGCAGCAGGCGATCGGCATCGACAACAAGTGGCGCGAGACCGAGCCCGTGATGAAGACCCTCGGCCCCAAGGCCGGCGGACACCCCCACATCTTCCCGAACATGTGGATCACCGGACAGCAGATCAGCCTCCGTCACCC
>JBFWZE010000224.1:0-4916 GCA_050185685.1 Dehalococcoidia bacterium | reverse complement strand
CGTCGATGAGAGTCAGCGCAGTCCCCCCAGACCTTCCGAGGTCCGGAAGGACTGGCGCATCGCCATGCGGCCCAGGATCGAGCTGTCGTTATGTCTGCGCATATGTGGCATCTACGGTATCAGCCGCCCCGCGCGCGGGTCAAGGTTCAGAGGCACCGACGCACCGTTGAGGGCGTTGTGGGTGGGGGACATATTGAATAATTTCTGCAACGACCTATAATCGGACATATGTCCTAAGGTGACATGGGCTCCCAGAAGAAGTGAGAGTGAACTTGACCCTACAGTACGACGAAATTGGCTACTGGTCTGAGATCAAGCTCGACATTGTCAGAGAGTACGCTACAGCGTACTCGAGAATCCTCAACGCTCAACAGAGGCCTCGGCTCACGCATATTTATGTTGATGCATTTGCCGGAGCCGGCAAGCACATCTCCAAGACTACGAAAGAATTTGTGCCCGGCAGTCCACTCAACGCACTCCAAGTCGAGCCTCCATTTAAGGAGTTCCATTTTATCGACATCCAAAGCACGCGAGTCGAAGCTTTGCGAGAGCTTGCTGTGGAGCGGGGTGATGTCCACGTGCATGAAGGCGACTGCAATCAGATACTGCTGGATGTTGTATATCCTCGGGCACAGTTCAAGAATTTCAGGCGTGCTCTCTGTCTCTTAGATCCATATGGCTTACATCTTGATTGGAAGGTTATAGAGACAGCCGGCAATATGGGCTCTGTCGAGATTTTCCTCAACTTCCCAATGATGGACATGAATCGAAACGTCCTGTGGCGAAACCCAGAGGAAGTGGCGACAGAACAAGTCGAGAGGATGAATCGATTCTGGGGAGATAGTTCTTGGCGCTCAGCTGCTTATACAACCCGGAACCTCTTCGAGCTTGAAATGAAGGCTGATCATGCAAACGATTCAGTTGCTCAGGCGTTCCGACAGCGACTACGCACCGTAGCTGGGTTCGGATACGTACCAGAGCCAATGCCGATGCGGAATAGTCAGGGATTCGTCGTGTATTACCTCATGTTTGCCTCGCCAAACAAAACCGGGGGAAATATCGTCGAAGACATCTTTAAGAAGTACCGAGGACGAAACTCCTTGATGGGATAGCTGGCAAATCATCCCAAGTCCGCTCATCCAGAAGTCGACCCGAGTCTCGTTTACCACGACGTGCGCCCGCCTCATCGTAAGCGCCCCACTGCTTGAAGAAGAATGCCGTGCGGGCACATCGACATTGATCCCTGATCGAACGTACCCATGCAGGATCCATCCTGCGTGCGCCATGGCCGCTTTCCCCGCCCACAATTACCCAGTGAATATCCGTAAGATCGAGTCTTAAAGGACCCAACAACGGCTCGCAAGATAGAAACCGTACCTGTGCCGGAACTTTCCTGAGCTCATCGACCCGACTTGTCCAGCGCTGGTTCTCCACCGAGACTCCCACCCACAGATTCTCCGGAAAGTCCAACTCGCCCTTCATTGCTACCAGACGCTCAGGGCGCTTGGTCAGCAATTGGAAGCGATGCCAGTGAGCTTCCTTCATGGTGGAGAAGACATCTTTGATGAAGCTGTCGGGCACGTCCTCGTGGAAGAGGTCACTCATGCTGTTAACGAAGATGAGCTTCGATTTCTTCCAGCCCAGGGGCTGGCGCACGCGTTCAGGCCGGAGCGTCAGGTCAAAACCCATCTCGTACGGATGCCCAGGCACACCCCTGAAGCGCTCTGCGAAGGTCTTCGCGTAACAGTTGGCACAGCCAGGGGAGATCTGCGTACAACCCGTCACCGGATTCCATGTCGCCTCTGTCCACTCGATATGGCTGATTGCGCTCATTCTTAGTACACCTGTTCTATACCAGAGTAGGCTCGGCAGCGAGCTATGTCAAAGGCACGACCCAAGCATAGCGAAAAGAGCAAGAAGCCCCGCTTTCGCGGGGCCTCTTTGCGCTCGTCGCCAGAGACGAGCGTCAGTCGACCGCACCCGGCGCGACGGGGCGGTGGCGGAGCCAGCTGCGGCCGATGAGCAGCGCCGGGATGGCGACGATCGGAAGCCACCAGGCGAAGACGATGACGTGGATGATGCCGGCCGCGACGTCGGTGAGGAACTCGATGCTGTTGTCCCAGGCTTCGGCGATCTCATCGCCGAGACGGCCGCCGTCATTGCCGCCGGCGCCGACCGCGACTGGCTGCAGGTGCACCGTGATCGTCGCGAGGTCGGTGAGCTTGTCGAGCATCGCCATGCGGCCCTTGATCTGCTCGATCTCGCTGCGGGCGTTGTTGAGGCGGTCCTGGACGAGAAGGATCTCGTTGATCGTCGAGGCGCGGCCGAGGAGCTCCAGCAGCTGGGTCTCGGTCGCTTCGACGTTGCGCAGGCGGGAGCTGAGGTCGGTGTATTCGGCGGTGACGTCGCTGGTACGGGAGTCCTCGGCGACGACTTTGGTGCCAAGTCGGCGAAGGTCGGCGAGGACCTCCTGGTAGCGCGTCGTCGGCACGCGGATCGAGACCGAAGCGACCTGCGAGATGCCCTGGTTCGAGAAGCTGGAGCTGGAGACGAAACCGCCGGCAGCGGTGGCGATGCGGCCGACGTCCTCGAAGCTGGCGCCGACTTCCTTCACCTCGAGGCGCATCGCAGCGGTCTGGACGATCTTGCGGTCGTCGATCAGCGACGAGCTGCCGTCCGGCGCCGCTTCCTGGGTGACGACGCCGCTGGAGTTGCGGCTTGCCGGGTTCGGCGCGATGGGTGGTGCGGCCGACGACGTCGTGGGCATCGACTTCTCGGCGAGCGCCCCGCCGGAGCTGCCCGCGCCGCCCTTCTCGAGAAGCGCATCGGTTGCGGCGTAGTCGTCGCCGTCGACCATCGCAACACCGGGATCGCCCATGCTCGGTGCGACCGAAGCGCTGTCATTGCCGTCGCCGCCGTTCGAAGCGAGGGCGATTACCACTGCGACGCCGACCGCGAGCGCCGCGACCGTCAGGAGCTTGCGTAGCCGGGAGTCCTGGATGCTCATCGTTTCCTCCGTCGTGTGACAGGTGCCTACGCAGCAAAGACGCCAAGTCGTGAAGTTTGGTTCCCGAGTTTTGCGGCAAATCTTTCGAACTTCGTCGGAGCCGTTCCGCCGCCCAGCGATTCCGTCTAAGCTCTCGACGAAGAGACAGCCACACGGAGGAAGAGATGAAGTTCAGCGCCTGGCCACGCACCGTATACCCCTGGACGGAAGTGCTCGACGAGGTCAAGCACGCGGAAGCCACGGGCTGGGACGGCATCTGGATCGCCGACCACTTCATGCCGAACACGGCGGACCGCAAGGGCCCCACGCAGGAGTGCCTGACCGTCCTCGCCGCGATCGCCGCCTCAGTGCCGCGCGTGCGTCTCGGGACCCTCGTCGTCGGCAACACCTACCGAAACCCGGCGGTCCTCGCGAAGCAGGCGGCGCAGGTCGACGTGATCAGCGGCGGACGATTGATCCTCGGCATGGGCGCCGGCTGGCAGGAGAACGAGCACGAGGCGTACGACATCCCGTTCTACACCATCGGCGGCCGACTGCGGCGCCTCGAGGAGTCGATCCAGGTGCTTCGCAGCCTCTTCGACAACGACCGGACGAACTTCGAAGGCCGCTTCTACAACCTCAAGGACGCGCCCCTCGACCCGAAGCCGGCGCAGACGAGGCTGCCCCTGCTCGTCGGCGGTGGCGGTGAAAAGAAGACGATGCGCATCGCCGCGCAGTACGCCGACGAGTGGAACACCTGGGGCCGTCCGAGCACCCTCGCCCGCAAAAGCGCCGTGCTCGAGCAGCACCTGGACGACCTCGGCCGCGACCCGTCGACAATCAAGCGCTCCTGTCAGGCCCTGATCGTAATCACGGAGGACCAGGCGGAAATCGACCGCGCCGCCGGCGGCCAGCCGACGCTCGCGGGATCGATCGAGTTCCTGCGCGACGCCATGGGCCAGTACAAAGAGGCGAAGATCGACGAGTTCATCCTGCCCGACTTCAACATGGGCCCGGACTACGCCAAGCGCATCGAGACCTACGACCGCTTCATGGAGGAAGTGGCGTCAGGTTTCAGGGACTAGGGCTACTCGTGGCAGAGATCAACACCCTGTAGTTCAATTTCGCGAAATTGAACTACAGGCCGGGGCATCGTCTTCACGATGGATCCCATTGAACAACCGGACGCGATCACGCCCCGCCTTGAAGAAACGACGAGAGGTTGCGACGCCGCTGCGGCTGGCTCGCAAAGACGGCTTGGGATGCCCCTTTCGGGACTGAGGCCATGACGCCGCTCATGCCCCGGCTTTCAGGCCGGGGTTCATGAACACGTCGCTGCGAAGGTCACGCGCTAGAAGCGCGCCGCTCTGCGTCTAGGTCGTCGGCTCGAGGCCTTGGTACTGGCCCTGGCTGATCTGCGCCTCACCGCCGGCGCGGACAGCGGCGGCAATGCGGTCGCCCATCTCCTGCGTAGTGATGATCGCCTCGCCGGCGCGGGCGATGTCGCCGGTGCGGGCGCCTTCACTGAGCACCTTGTCGGTGGCTTCTTCGACCGCCATGGCCGCTTCCGGCAGGTTGAAGGAGAGGCGCAGCATCATCGCCGCGCTGAGGATCATCGAGATCGGGTTCACTTTGCCCTGGCCGGCGATGTCCGGCGCGGAGCCGTGGATCGGCTCGTACAGACCGAAGCCCTCCTCGTTCAGCGACGCCGACGGGACGAGGCCGATCGAGCCCGGCAGCACTGAGCCTTCGTCCGAGAGGATGTCGCCGATGATGTTCGAGGTCAGCATGACATCGTACTGACGCGGGTTCGTGATCAGCTGCATCGATGCGTTGTCGACGTGCTGGTAGTCGAGTGCGATGTCGGGGTACTGCTTCGCGACCTCCTGGACGACCTCACGCCAGAACACACCGGTTGAGAGGACGTTGG
>JBFWZE010000223.1:0-4973 GCA_050185685.1 Dehalococcoidia bacterium | reverse complement strand
CCGACGCCGTTGCCAACGCCTGAACCATCGAAGCCGCCGGTCACACTCGTCGGCGCCGATCTCCTGGCGCTGCAGAAGCAGATGGCGGCGGCGGTGAAAGCGACGAGCATGCCGGGCGAGTACGCGGTAGCCGTGACCGACCTGCAGACGGGAGAGACAGTGAGCGTGAACGGCGACGCGCTGCGTCTTTCCGGATGCGTCATGAACCTCTTCGTCATCCTGCAGGTTGCCCTCGACCTCGAAGCAGGACGCTATCCGCTGGCCGATGCTGATGCGCTCGTCGCCGCCACGACCTGGAGCAGCAACGCCGCCACCGCCCGGGAGCTCTACGCCCTCGTCGGCAGCGGTGACGTGACCCACGGGGTCGAGCGCGTCGATGCCCTGATCCGCGGCGTTCTCGAGCTCGACGGCGTACTCATCGACCACCCGCCGCTGTATCACGACGACAGCATTGGGCGGGACTACAACAACTGGATCACCGCTGAGTCGGTGAACCAGGCCCTCGCTGCCCTGTGGCGTGGCGAGATTCTCACACCCAGGTGGCGCGACTTCGTCCTCGACCACCTCGCTACGGTGAAGCCGGGCCTGAACTACCTCACGGCCTACGTCCCCGAGGGCATCGTCAGCCACAAGAACGGCTTCCTCGAGGCCGACACCGGTTTCGTCGACAACGACGCCGGCATCGTGCGTCTTGACCGCAACGGCCGCGAGGTTGCGTACGCCGTGACCTTCCTGTCGCAGGAAGTGCCGGTGAAGTACGGCGACGCGGTCCTGGGCCAGCAGATCAGCAAGCTGGCCTACGACGTGATGTCCGCGCGATACCCGTAGGTTCGGCTGCGCTACTTCGGGCAGTCCTTCGTCTGGGTGTAGCAGTTGATGACGATCTGGAGGAGGGCGTCCTCCTGGACCTTGAAGACATCTGCCACCTCTGCCAGTGCGCTCAGCTCTTCGTCACTGCGGAATGGGGCGGTGGCGTCATCGAACTGGCGCATCGCCTCGACGATGGCGGGATGGTAGTCCTTCCAGAAAGGGTGCGGCGTTGCGCTGGCGAAGGCGTTGTTCAGGCTGGTCTGGGTTGTTGCGAGCTCACGCAGACGGCTGCGAATGCCGGCATCGTCGTGTGCTTCGACGATTGCTGCCTGCACGGCACCCGCTTCGATCGAGACCTCGTTCGTCTGGTAGAACCAGTTCGCAAAGGCGCCGGAGTAGTCGCGGCCGGGCTCGGTGTCGGCCTTCGCGGCAGAGCAGGCGGTGGAAGCGACGGCAAGGAACAGACCAAGGAGGAGAAGCCTCATCCGTCGATCGTATCGAAAGCCCGCGACGATGTCTCTAGAGAGCAAGCCCTCGTACCGACTGAAAGTGATTGAAGCAGCAGACGATCGGGCCGTGATAGGTCTTCAGCCGCACCCATCCTGCCTCGCTGCAGCCGGGGACCATGCAGGTGTCCTGGCCGACGGGTACCGGCGTCGGCGCGCGCCTGCCGGCTTCCTGCCATGCGGCGGCGATCAGCATCACCGGGTCGTTGGGTTCGATTTCGATCAAGGGAGGTTTATCTTCCCAGACCGTCGCCGCTGGAGATAGGGGTGATCCGTTGCAGGTATCTCCAGATCTGCGGTGTCTTCACCTGAAGCAGCGGGTAGTGTAAATCGCCGAAACGCCTTGCTACGGTAGCGCGGCATGTTGAAGCGAGGCCGCGGCCGCCCGCCGCATCCCGACATCCTGACACCGCGCGAGTGGGAGGTCCTGGAGCTCATCGACCAGGGCCTGACCAACGAGCAGATCGCGTCGCAGCTCGGTATCAGCCCGGACGGCGCGAAGTACCACGTCGCGCAGATCCTCGCGAAGCTCGGCGTCAGCAGTCGCCGTGATGCCGGGTCGGTCGCCCGCGCCAACCGCGGCCGTCCGCTGCGCCGCTGGGTGCTCTTCCCGTTCCTCGGCAAGCTCGGCGCCGGCAAGACGGTCAACGCAATCGCAGCCGGCGGCGTCGTCACCGCCGGCCTCGTCGCCCTCGTCCTGCTCTTCCTCTCCCTCCGCAGCCGCAGCGGCGAGCCCTTCGACATGTACCCCGGCCTCTACGTCCTCGACCTCGCGTCCGGGAAGGTAGAGCGCAAGGTTGATTTGCGGGATGGCGAAGGGATAGGTGTGGAGTGGACTCGAGACGGCCAGGGGCTGCTCATGATTCAGACACTCGACTCGGCGCAGGGCCAGGTCAGAAGGCTGCGGCTGTTTGACCCCGCATCCGGTGCTCTGCTTTCCGAGGACAGTCTTGACTTCGATCAGCTGTCGTATTCAGTGCTGCAGGACGGGAGGCTGGGTGTAGTCACAGGACGAGAAACCAGGACGCCCACGGGTGTGCCAATTGATACGTACCTTGTTGGCTACCTCGACCCCGCAAAAATGGCCTTCGATCAGAAGCGCCAGCTCGAGCCGATTCGCTCCGCCTTCACTTCGTATTGGTCGCCTGACGGGACGAACGTGCTGACTTATCGGTCGATCAATGCAGTTGAAGCGCCGGAGTTTCAACTGATAGACCTCTCGAGCGATAGCTCTCCGACGCCGGCTGCCTTGCGCTTCTGGTCGCCAGATGGAACGCGCTACGTTACAAACTCGAGCATCGCCAGCTCGGTTGCCGAGCTCCGCGATGCACGAACCGACAGCGTCGTTCTGACGTTCGACTTCGGCCCTGCTTCGGTCTCAGGCGCGCCGCCCCAGTTCGTCTGGTCACCGGATTCTCGCTGGCTGCTGAATGTTGCCGCTGAGGACCTATTTGTGGTGCCTGCGAACGGCTCTGCGGCACCACGCTCACTTGCGAAGGGGAGCTTCTACTACGGGCGCTTTAACCTGGACTCTGTTGGACCGGGGCACCCGACCTGGTCGCCTGACTCGACTCACATAGCCTTTCTCGACGACGACGGAATTCTTCAACAGGTTGACGTCGCCAGCGGAACGATCGAGTCGTTGTACGAGGCTCCGCTGCCGGGGATCACGGAGCCACGCTGGTCGCCGGACAGGACGAAGATCGCCTTCCGCATTGCCGGGACACCTAGTATCAGCGTGGCGCGTTTGGATGGAAGCAGCACCTATGTCGCTTCTGGCAGCCTCAAGGGCCTCTCGCCGCGTGGCGACCGGATCGCCTTTGACTACGGCGCGGACGTCTACACGATTCGGCCGGATGGCAAACGACTGACGGCGCTGACGGACTTCGAGCCGCAGTACCTCGTGTTCACCGACCGAGTGTCTGTCTGTATGGCGTGGTCTCCTTTCGCGGCTAACGAGTGGTCTCCAGACGGGAATTGGCTGATCCGTACGCGCATCAACGAAGCGTCCTTCGACGATGACATCCTCTACCGGATCCGTACTGACGGCCTCAGTTCACCTGAGGAGTTGACCGATCAAGGCCGCTACCTCAGCTGGTCACCAGACGGCAGCAGGATGGCCTATGTCACCGGAAACGGCGGGGAGTGCCACGTTGGGTTGGCGGATGCCGAGGGCAACGTCCTTTCTCTGACGCCAGGCTCCAACTACCGATGGATCGGTGACAACCATTTGCTGGTAACGCTGCACAGTACTCGACAGGTTCTCGTTGGGCCGGACGGCGGCGAGATGAGGGCATTCGACGTGGAGGCCGAGGTTTCGTCCCGTCTCGACTATGCCCTTCTAACCCCCGTAAACCCGGAGAAGCGGTCGCGCGATGCGATCTTGATCGATTTGCTGTCCGGGGCGGAGGTACGGCGGTTTGAGGAACGGGTCACCACGGGAGTCTTTTCTCCCGACGGACGCTTCTTGATCCTCAACGAATTCGACGGCGCAACCCTCTATGACCTGCAGACGTTCGACGCAGTTCGATCCTTCCCGTCGGCCAACGGACAGACGTTCTCGCCGGACGGGCGCACGTTGGCATATGTCGGCACGAGGAACACCGGTGTTCCCGGCGGTCCGGTCGCGCCGCCTGGAACAGTGCCGAACAACACCCTGATGCTTCTTGACCTGACCAACCCAAGCGCGTTGCCGCAGGAGGTCATGCTCGCATGGGGCTTCCAGGACATGGTGTGGTCACCAGAGTCGACGCACCTTGCCTTCCGCGTGTCGCAAATGGGCGGTGAGTTGCAGGTCCCGACACAGCCAGGCCAGCCCGCAGCGCCAATCAGACCGCCGACGGGGAAGACGAGCCTCGCCATCGTCGAGCGAAGCACATTGGAGCAGACGACTCTGGCCGAGAACGCATCTCGGTTCCAGTGGTTCCCGGATGGGAAGCGCATCGTGTACCAGGGCGACTAGTCGCTCACCGTTGGCCTCACCTCGGCGCACCTGATAGGGTCATTAGGTGAGCCTGCTTACCCTTCAGAACATCCAGGTCAGCTTCGGCGCGGAGGACATCCTCCTCGGTATCAGCGGTGATATCGAGAAAGGGGACCGCATCGGCCTCGTCGGGCGCAACGGTGCCGGTAAGACGACGCTGCTGCACGTGCTGTCGGGGGACCTCAAGCCGAACCAAGGGCAGCGCCATATCGCCCGCGAGACCTCCGTCGGTATCGTCGAGCAGGTCGCGACGCAGGAGACCAGCAGCCGCACCGTCTACGCCGAGGGCCTGACCGCCGTTGCAGGTCTGCTCGACCTCGAGATGCAGGTCGAAGACGCCGCCCATGCCCTGAGCACCGGTGGCGAGGCAGCGGCCGCGCGCTACGCCGAGCTGCAGCACGAGTTCGAGCACCGTGGCGGCTACCTCTACCGCAGCCGCCTCTCCCAGGTGCTGAACGGCCTCGGTCTCCCCGAGTCGCAGTGGCACCAGCAGGTCAGCGAGCTCAGCGGCGGCCAGCGTACCCGCCTCGCCCTCGCGAAGGCGCTGCTCAGCGCGTCCGACCTTCTGATCCTCGACGAGCCGACCAACCACATCGACGTCGATGCGATGCGCTGGCTGGACGAGTTCCTCACCCGCTGGCCGGGCACGCTGGTCGTCACGTCACACGACCGCT
>JBFWZE010000222.1:3402-5007 GCA_050185685.1 Dehalococcoidia bacterium | reverse complement strand
CATATGGGCTTCCCCCTGCACCGCGGCACCGTGAGCGACGGCATCCTCACCTGCCACTGGCACCACGCGAAGTTCGACCTCGCCGGCGGCTGCACGCTCGACCCCTTCGCCGACGACGTGCCTGCCTTCCCGGTGGCGGTGCGCGACGGCAGTATTTTTGTTGGCCTGACGCCGGTGGAGAATGACCGCCGCAGCCACTGGCGGGGGAAGCTGCGCGAGGGCCTCGAGCAGAATATCCGCCTCGTCCTCGCCAAGAGCGTCATCGGCCTCGACGAAGCCGGCGCGTCGGACGAGATGCTGGCGACGACTGCCCGCTTCGGCGTCGAGAACCGGGCAGCGGGCTGGAGCACCGGCCTCTCGATCCTCACCGCAATGGCGAACGTCCTGCCCTCGCTGGCGCCCGAGGACCGCCGCCTCGCCCTGTACCACGGCGTCGTCCACGTCGCCCGCTCGACCGCCGGCCAGCAGCCGAACTTCGACCTAGAGCCGCTGACAACCAGCGAGACGCGGCCGGAGCGCTACATCGACTGGTTCCGCCGCTTCATCGACAGCCGCTCTGAGGAGGCCGCCGAACGCACGCTGCGCACCGCGATCCGCCTCGGCCTGCCGCGCCAGGTGATCGAGACGATGGTCTTCGCAGCCTGCACCGACCACCGCTACATGGACGAGGGCCACGCGCTCGACTTCGCGAACAAGGCGTTCGAGCTGCTCGATCACATCGGCTGGGCTGAGGCCGAGTCGGTCCTGCCCTCGCTCGTCCCTGTCCTCGTCTCAGCCGAACGGTCGGAAGAGCGCTCGAGCTGGCGTCACCCGGTGAATCTGCCCGAGCTGCTCAACGGCGTTTATGCCGAGCTCGATGCTCTGATCGACGCCGGCGGCGGCCGTCTTGTGAACTGGCAGGGCCACCAGGACCTGGGTCGGCTCATTCTCGACGGCGAGCCGCGGCAGATCGTCACGGCGCTGCGGGACCTCCTGCGAGACGGCGTCCCGTTGCAGGAACTGTCCGCCGCGGTTGCCTACGCCGCGGCGCTGCGGCCGCTGCACTTCCACGTCTCGAACGAGTTCGGCGACTGGGACACCGTGCACCACGTTTTCACGTATACGAATGCGGTGGACCAGGCGATGCGGCGGGCGCCATCGCCCCAGCTCGCCCGCGGCATCTTCGACGGCGCCATGGCCGTATACCTCGAGCGCTTCCTCAACGTCCCGAAGCAGCCCGTCCCACTACCGTCAGGACAAACGCCGGCGATCGAAGACCTCTACGCCGCATTCGACCAGCAGGGCCATGTCGACGAGACGGCGCAGATCGTCGCCGACCTGCTCGCTGCCGGCCGTCACGAAGAGGTCATCCGCGGCCTCGGCCGGGCGATGCTGCGCGAGGACGCCGGCTTCCATGACTTCCAGATCTATGAGGCCGCCGTACGCCAGTACCGCCGTTTCGAAGGCACGACGGCAGGCGACCACATCCTGATCGGCGCCGCCCGCTTCCTCACCGCCCACGCCCCGACGGTGCGGGCCACCGGCCAGACCTACGACATCGCCGCTCGCCTCCAACGTGGCGAGGCGCTGCACGGCGGCGAAGAGGACTGACGTGGCAGAGATCCC
>JBFWZE010000222.1:0-3302 GCA_050185685.1 Dehalococcoidia bacterium | reverse complement strand
CTGTCCCGCGCGCGGTCCATGACGGCAGGCCCCTGCATGGCACCGCCGAGAGTGCCCGCGACGTCGGTCGACCACGCCTTGAAGAGGCCGCGGTCGGACGAGGGTACCCCGAGGATTTCGGCGATGACGATCACCGGCAGCGGCACTGAGAGGTCGTTCACCACGTCGATCTGCGTTGGATCGGGCAGCTCGTCGATAAGCTGGTCGGCGATCTCCTGGATGTGCGGCCGGCTGCGCTCGACGACCCGAGGCGTGAACGCCTTGTTCGCGAGATTGCGCATGCGGGTGTGGGCCGGCGGGTCGAGGCTGAGCATCGTCGGCGTCGTGCCGATCGGACCCGATGAGAGGCGGTAGCTCTCCAGCGCCTGCACCAGCGGGTTCACCGCCTTCGTCCGGTCGGAGGAGAAGCGGCCGTGGTCTTTGAGCGCCGCAAGGACGTCGTCGTAGCGTGTGAGGATCCAGACCTGCAGCAGATTGCTCCAGCTGACGGGTTCGGTCTCGCGCATCTCGCGGTAGACGGCGTACGGGTCGCTTCGAAGCAGCGGGTTGAAGGGGTTGAACTCAGGCATAACGCGCGCTTTCTACGCCGGGGCGATGAGGTACGCATCCATGGTAGCAAGCAGCGCCCGCGGCAGGTGCAAGCGTGCGCTCAAGGCTCGACGCCGAGCGCCTCGATGATCGATTGCAGCGCCTCAGCGATTTCGTCGGGACGCGTCATGATCGCGAGATGATCGCTCATCGCGTACCGCACCAGCCAGCCGAGCTCGCCGGCCTTGCCGGCGTCTTCGTCGTACGCCTCGCTGAGCTGCAAATACGCACCCCGCTTCGGCGGCCAGGCGGTGACTTGCGGCACCACCTCGTCGAGGTATGAGGCCGGCACGCGCGGAAGCTCGTCGATGAAGTCCTCGCATGCTTCGTCGTCCGGCAGCATCTGGCGCAAGAGGCGGGCAGAGAACCAGCGGTGCCACTCCGGCAGCAGGCCGCAGTCGGTGAAGGCGTCCAGGCGCTCCGTGAGCTCCGCCGGTGCTTCCAGCCGCCAGCTCAGGCCCGGCTGCGCGACCATCGCATCGACGAGAATGACCGCCTCAGCAGGCGCCAGTGCCAGCGCAGCGGGGATCAAAGCGCCGGCGCCGCTGTGCGCGATCAGCACGGTACCCTCGTCCCGAGGACCGGCCCAGATCGCCTCGGCGAGGCGTTGCATGTACGGCTCCTGGCCGCCGAACGCCTCGACGAGTGATGGGATCTCGACGGACCAGCCGTAGCCGGCCAGCTCATCTGCAACCGGCTGCCAGCTGCTGGGGCCAACGAAGGGGCTGTGAACGAAGCGGAGCGTAGTCATCTCGCGCCTACTCTAGCGGACATCCCGAAAAGAAGGCGACCAGGCTTCGCTCGAAGCCTGGTCGCGAGGTCATGCTGCGTTCGAGGCGTCGATCATAGGCAGTCTCCCGCCGTGAAGTCACGGCTGCGCAGCTCGTCCCAGCTGTCGGAGGACATCCACTCCGCCCACGCCCGGTAGTGCCAGAGCTGTGCGTGCTCGTTCACCTGCGTCTGGATGTGCGGCGAGCTCTGCTCGTCCCTCACCACTTCGCCATGGCCGAGGCCCATCGCGTAGTGCAGGGGGAAGCGCTGGCTGACGACGCCGCGCATCGCCCGCGTGCTCTCGCCCCAGTTCTCACCGTCGTCCTGTTCCAGCATGCCGGTCGGGCCGAACGTGTGGTTCGCGCGGAAGCGGTAGCGGTCCTGCGCCTCCTGCGGCAGCGTGCGGTCGATCAGGGTGAAGAACCACATCTCGGTCGAGGTCGGTGACTTCGGCACCCGCAGCGAGAGCTGGTTCGAGTTTGCCGCCACCCAGAGGTTCGGGAAGATGTGCGGGTGGCCGGAAGAACGAATACCGACCGGCCCCAGGGAGCTCTGTGCTTCCGGGCTTTCGCGCCATTCTTCATCGACACCCAGCGTTGCGCTGCGCTCGCGGTCGATGACTGGCGAGATCGCCGGGCCCGCTACGACGTGTCCGAATTCGCCCGGGAAGACGAGGTGTTCGCGCGCGAGGATCGAAGCCGCGCTTGGCCGGTCGGGGCGCTGCAGGTAGCCGGACATCGCAGCCGATGCGTGGCTGATCGCGACGTGGTACCAGTCCCAGGTGTTGTCGGAGGCGAATTTCCAGTTGCAGGGAATGGTGTACTTGATGATGCCCGGCTGGACGGTCATGCTGCCGCGGTCCGCGAGCAGGCTCAGGCCGAGCCTCCCGACCTCGCCCAAAAAGTCAGGGAGGCTCGGCGCCTGCGAGTCCATGGTCGCGAAGATGAAGCCCTTGTAGGAGTCGACTTTCGCCGCCTTGATCAGGCCCCAGTTATCGCGGTCCAGCTCCTCGTGATACACCTCTTTGAAGCCCGGCACGCCGACGAGCTTACCCTGGAGGTCGAACGTCCAGCCGTGGTACGTGCACATGAACGACGAGGCGTGTCCCTCCTCGGCGCGGCAGACCGCGTTCCCGCGGTGGCGGCAGCTGTTTACGAGCACCTGCGGAGCGCCGTCGTTGTCACGGACGAGAATGACACGGTCCTCGCCCATGTTCGTCAGGAAGAAGTCGCCGGGGTTCGGGATCTGGGAGTCGTGCGCCATGAACAGCCAGGCTCGCGCAAAGATCCGCTCCATCTCCAGCTGGTAGATGTCAGGGTCCGCAAAGATGCGACGGTCGACGACACCCTTCGTGACGTCCACGTACTTCCGCATATCCACAGTGCGTTCGAGCTCGAGTGTCATGGTTACCTCCTCAGACTTCGATCTTCTGAGGAGAAGAATGGTTGCTGTAGCAACCATTCTCACAGGGCCGAATGGCCCTTTTTGATTCGCCGGGCCCGACCTCAACAGTCTGGAGCGCTGAGGGTGCAAGATGCTCCCCTCGTCTCGGCAGGAGAGGGTGGCCGAAGACGGGTACGGGTACGGGTGCGGCAGCTACCACCCGCCGGTCAGGTGCCGCCGAACCGTATGAGGTCGCGATTCGGCCGACAGTGCTCTAGACGAAGTACAGCGAGAGGATGCGGCCGTCTCAGTGCCTCATCACGGCGGCTGGATGCGGTCGCTTTACTCCGCCAGCCACGCAATCAGCTCGTGGACGCGGTCGATCACCGTTTGCAGGCGGTCAGGGTCGGCAACCACCAGCACACCGATGACCAGGAAGCCGAGCAGGATTTCGTCCATTGGGTGAGGAGTATAGCGCGTGACCGGCCGGATTTCGCGCATCAGGTTTGTGACGCCGGCGCCGCGGCCTCTATGATCGAGGCTGAATGAAAGCACTCCTG
>JBFWZE010000221.1:0-5059 GCA_050185685.1 Dehalococcoidia bacterium | reverse complement strand
TACGACCTCTTCGTCACGGACGCACCGGGGCGGGTCGAGACGGTGGCGCGCCTCTTCTTCGGCGAGGAGCTGCCGGGACGTCTGCAGCGCGTGACGCTGTAGGGAGCTTTCAGCTCTCAGCTATCAGCTGTCAGCGTTCAGCCACGATCCGGCCTGGCGCTGTAGACTACGGCCCGATATGGCTGACGAACTCACTGCTGACGAGCGGCTCGCGATCTTCGACCTGATGGCGCGCTATGCCTGGTCGATCGATACGTGCGACGTTGAAGGTTATGTCGACTGCTTCACGTCCGACGCGATCGTGAGCATGCGCGGCAACGCGAACGTCGGTCATGACGCGATCCGGGCCTACGTCACGGCGCTGTTCGCGCGGCCCGAATTCCCAGGCCGCCAGCACCACCATAACGAGGTTCTCATCGAGGGTAACGGCGAACGCTGTCGCGTAAGGAGCTACAGCACGATCACGCAGTTGTTCGATGACGGCGAGGCGAAGATCATGTTCCTGGGCCTCTACCGCGATGTGGTCGTGAAGCTGGACGGGCGCTGGCTCTTCGCCGAACGCTACTGGGAGCCGTGGGACCGCAGCAAGGTTGCCTCCTACCGCGGCTAGACGACTCCGGCCTTCGTCAATACGTCCTTCGCTTCAATCGCCATCGCCAGCTGCTCGGGCGCCGGGAGCTTGTCCGGCGGCAGGAACGCCAGGTGGGTGGCGCCCAGCGTCTGAAACGCGGCAACGTGGTCGACCCAGCCGTCACGTGGCACCCGCGCCATGTTGAGGCGTACCTCGACGCCGAACGACGCGGGGTCGCGCCCTTCCGCTTCGAGATAGGACCGCAGCTGTGAGAGGGCAGCGCCGAAGTCGGCGCCGGCACTGAGGCTGGGCAGCCAGCCGTCGGCGTACTTCGCGACGCGCCGGAGCAGGCGGTCGTCGTAGCCGCCGCCGAGCCAGACCTGCGGGGGCGCAGGCGGTAGCGGGTTGATGCCGACGCGGTCGAGCCGGTGGAAGCGCCCGTTATACGTCACGAGCGGCTGCGTCCACAGCGCGCGCAGGACCTCGACCTGCTCCTCGATGCGGCGGCCGCGGGTGGCGAAGTCAGAGCCCATCGCCTCGGCCTCGGGCTGGTTCCAGCCGACCACCACCCCAAGGCGAAGGCGGCCGCCGCTGAGGACCTGCACCTCTGCAGCCTGCTTCGCGACGAGCACCGTCTGCCGCTGCGTCAGGATCAGCGCTGTCGTCGCAAACTCGATACGCTCCGTGACGGCCGCGAGGTGCGCGAAGAGGGTGAAGACCTCGTGCGTCGGCGATTCGTGGGTGTAGAAGTAGGGTTTGCCGCCGAACGCGTCCGGGTGAGCGCCGGCGACGTGGTCGAGAGCGCAGAGGTAGTCGAAGCCCGCAGCCTCGACCTCGCGCCCGAAGGCGGCGATCGAAGCGCCGTCCGGCTCGATGGCCTGGGGGAAGGTGACGCCAAGCTTCATGCTCGCACGATAGCAGGCCGTTCTCGCACCGGCACCGCCCTCAGCAGCAAACGGCGCGTCCGTATGATGGGAACGTGCAGTTCCAGAGATTTGAGGACCGGTTTCAGGACGCCCTGATCAAGCTCCACCGCAGCGCATTGACGGGGATCACCCACGGCATCAAGCAGGAAGACGAGGAGCACGATCTTCGCACGATCGAGGGCAGCTACTTCGAGCCGGGCGGTGAATTCCTCATCGGGTTCGAAGCCGGACGCCTGGTCGCGATGGGCGGCTACTTCCCTACGGAGCATGACACCGCGGAGCTGAAGCGCATGCGTGTAGCCCCCGATTGTCAGGGGAAGGGCAGCGGGTCGGCTCTGCTCCTCACTCTGGAGGCTTCGGCGATGGCGCGCGGTATCCGGCGGCTCACCCTCGAGACGGCTGCGATACGGCCAAAGACGCTCGCGTTCTATCGCAAGCACGCCTATGTCGAGACGGGCAAGGGCTCATACGGGAGCCAGCCGACGATTCACTTCGCAGGGACCTCCTGCCTGGACGTTGACACCCAAACGTGCCGCCCTATCATCGGTCGCGGCTAGATGCAGAAAGAGGCGAACAATGGCTGGACGGCTGGCGGGCAAAGTAGCGGTGATCACGGGATCGAGCCGCGGGCTGGGGCAGTTCTGCGCCCTTGGCTACGGCGCTGAGGGAGCAAGAGTAGTGGTCGCTGCGCGCTCCGAAGAAGAGAAGGATCCGCGGCTGCCGGGCACGATCTACCACACGGCGAAGCTGATCGAAGAGGCGGGCGGCGAGGCGTTCCCCGTCGTCTGCAACGTCGCCGACGCGGAGTCGATCGAGGCGATGACGAAGGCGGTGCTCGACAAGTACGGCCGCATCGACGTGCTGATGACCAACGCGGCGATCCAGCCTCCCGGCGGCATCTCGACGATGCAGCCTCGGCACTGGGAGCTCGAGTTCAAGATCAACGTCCACGGCGTCTTCCACTGCATCCGCGCCGCCCTGCCTTCGATGATCGAGGCGAAAAGCGGCAACATCATCAACATCTCGTCGGTGGCGGCTCACCGCGGCGGCGGCCACTACGGCGCCACCAAGCGCGCGATCGAGAGCATGACGATCGGCCTGGCCGATGAGCAGCGCGAGAACGGTATCGCGGTGAACTCGCTGCGTCCGGTCGCCGCGATTGAGACGCCTGGCTGGATGTACGGCCGCAGCCCCGAAACGATCGCCGCAAACGCGCCGCGGGTCTCGCCTCCCGACAGCTACGTCGAGGCCGCGATCCTGTTCGCGATGCAGACGGCGACGAGCTGCAGCGGCGAGAACTTCACCGATGCGGAGGCGGTGAAGGCACTCGGTGGGCAGGAGAGCTTCGCGCGGTTCAAGGCGATGAACCCGCCGCTGTGGAGTGAGGGGCTGTAGGCCTGGTCGAGACGTTTTACTAACCCCGGTTTGAAAGCCGGGGCATAAGGGACGTCGACGTCTCGGATCTCGGACTGTCCTTTTGCAGTTGCTATAGACGGGCGGCCAGCGGCCGCATCGCACCTTCGGTGCTCGCGGTTTCTCTTTGTTGTGACTGGGGACACCCCCAAGGCCCCCGCGCAGGGGCTGCGCCCCTACGTACCCTGCTTCGGCTCCTCGTGGACGCCCCGATAATGGATGAGGAGCGCCAGGCATCATCGGCTTAGACGAGCGTCGATGTCCAAGCTCAGAGTCGCGCCGCAACTCACAACCGTGTCATCCAGCTGGACGGATTCGTCCGCGTCCTGGGTACGATGTGCCTGATGAGGTGCCAACGTGGCTGAGCAGGTGTTTATCGTCCTCTTTCGTGGGCTCAACGTTGGCGGGCGGGTGGCAAAGATGGAGACGCTGCGAGAGGCGCTGACAGCAGCGGGCCTCGGCGGCGTCAAGACCTACATTCAGAGCGGCAACGCGGTGCTGACCTCGGACAAGAGCCAGGCTGCGGTGGTCGAGTTGATCGACACGACGTTCAGCGCCGCCTTCGGCTACTCGTCACGGCCGTCGGTGCGGTCGATGAAGCAGTGGCAGCGAATCATCGATGAGAACCCTTTCGCGAAGGTGCTGAAGGAGGGGCGGCTGGAGCACGCCGTCTTCCTCGACGCGGCGCCCTCGGCAGACGCGCTGGCGGCGCTGCAAAAGCTGGCGACGACCGAGGAGATGGCGCTGCACGACGGGGTGCTGTACCTCTACACACCAGACGGCTTCGGCAGGTCGCCGGTCGCTGCGGCGCTGGATAGGCTGCTGAAGGTGCCGCTGACGGCGCGCAACTGGAACACGGTGCTCAAGCTGCAGGAGATGGCTGAGGCAGCGGCTTCGAGCTGAGTTCGAAGTGCTACGTGGCAGGTGCGGCGGCCGGTGAGACCTCGACCGCCTTCGTCGCTTCGCTGAGGCGGAAGCTGCGGACGCGGGGGATCAGGGCGATGACGAGCACGAGGCCGAGCGCCGCAAGCGCACCGCTGGCGGCCGAGACGCGGGCGTCTGCAACCTCTGCGACCACGCCGGAGCGGAACTGACCGAGCTGGGGGCCGCCGGTCGTGAAGATGCTGTTGAAGGCGGCGACGCGGCCGCGCAGATGGTCCGGCGTCAGCAACTGGTTCGAGGTGCTGCGCAGCACGGCGCTGAACGCATTGCCGACGCCCATGCCGAAGAGGCCAAGACAGGCGAGCCATAATGTCCCCGCGTAGGCAAAGATGACGCCGCAGACGGCGAACACCGCCACACCGACGAGCACCGCCTTGCCGGCCTGATCGACGCGGACGCTGCTGAGGAAGAGCCCGGCAAGCACGGCGCCGACGAAGCTCGATGCGTTGAGCACGCCGTAGCCGATTTCACCCGACTGGAGGATGTCGCGGGCGAAGATCGGCAGCAGCGCCGTCATCTGTCCGAAGAGCGTGGCGCCGAAGTCTAGGATCATGAAGCAGAGGATGACGGGCTGCGTGAACACGAAGCGCACGCCGGCGAGCAGCCCGCTGAGCGTCGCCGCGCCGACCTGCACCTCGTTCTGGACGGGGCGGCGTACGAAGAGCATCGCCACGAACATCACGAGCCAGGACAGCGCGTCGATCAGATAGCAGGCGCCGGTGCCCGCGACCGCGAGCGTCACGCCTGCCATCGCCGGGCCGATGATTGCGCCGATGCTGCGGGTGGTATTGAACAACGCGACCGCCGGCGCCAGCTCCGACGGCTCGACCAGGTTGGGCACGATCGACTGCCGCGCCGGGTACTCGAGAGCGTTGCCGACAGAGAAGAGCAGCGCGCCGACGAACAGCCACTCCGGCGTGATCGCGCCGACGAAGGTCAGCACCGCAATCCCGAACGAGACGAGGAACTCGGCGAGCTGCACCGCCATCATCAGCTTTTTGCGGTCGACGGCGTCGGCGAGGAGGCCGCCGAAGATCGCGAGGATCATCTGGGGCACGGCGCGGCAGAGCCCGATCAGGCCGACGAGCAGGGCAGAATCGGTCAGCTGCAGCATGTGCCAGCCCATCGCGACGACAGTGAACTGACTGCCGATGGCGGAGACGGTCTGGCCGGCCCAGAAGTTTCGATAATCCCTGTTACGGAGAAC
>JBFWZE010000220.1:0-5061 GCA_050185685.1 Dehalococcoidia bacterium | reverse complement strand
GCGCTGACGTTGAGGATGCCGTTCGCGTCGATGTCGAAGGTCACCTCAATCTGCGGCACGCCACGCGGCGCGGGCAGGATGCCGTCGAGGATGAAGCGGCCGAGCGACTTGTCGTCGTTGGCCATCGCGCGCTCACCCTGCACGACGTGGATCTCGACCGAGGGCTGGTTGTCCGCCGCAGTGGAGAACACCTGGCTCTTGCTGGTCGGGATCGTCGTGTTGCGCTGGATGATCGGCGTCGCCACGCCACCGAGGGTCTCGATGCCGAGGGTCAGGGGCGTCACGTCGAGGAGCAGCACGTCGCGGACGTCGCCCTTGAGGACACCGGCCTGGATTGCGGCGCCAACCGCAACGACCTCGTCCGGGTTCACGCCGCGGTGGGGTTCCTTGCCGAAGAACTGGCGCACCTTCTCGATGACCAGCGGCATGCGGGTCTGACCGCCGACCATCACGACCTCGTCGATCTGGGCGGCTGAGACGCCGGCGTCCTGGAGGGCCTGGCGGCACGGGCCGAGGCTGCGCTCGACGAGGTCGCCGACCAGTTGCTCCAGCTTGGCGCGGGTCAGGGTGATGTTGAGGTGCTTCGGCCCGGAGGCGTCCGCGGTGATGAAGGGCAGGTTGACGTCCGTCTGCTGGACGGTCGACAGCTCGATCTTCGCCTTCTCCGCCGCTTCCTTGAGGCGCTGCAGGGCCATGCGATCCTGGTGCAGGTCGATGCCCTGGTCCTTTTTGAACTCGTCGACCAGGAAGTCGATGATCACCTGGTCGAAGTCGTCGCCGCCGAGGTGGGTGTCACCGTTGGTCGAGCGGACCTGGAAGGTGCCCTCACCGATCTCGAGGATCGAGACGTCGAAGGTGCCGCCGCCGAGGTCGTAGACGGCGATGACTTCATCGCCCTTCTTGTCGAGACCGTAGGCCAGCGCGGCTGCGGTCGGCTCGTTGATGATGCGGAGCACTTCGAGGCCGGCAATCGCGCCTGCGTCTTTGGTCGCCTGGCGCTGCGAGTCGTTGAAGTACGCCGGGACCGTAATTACCGCTTCGTTGACCGCTTCGCCCAGGTAGGCCTCCGCGTCCGCCTTCAGCTTCTGCAGGATCATCGCCGAGACTTCCTGCGGCGAGTAGGCGCGGTCGCCCATGCGCACAGCGGCGTCGCCGTTCGGCGCGGCTTCGACCTTGTACGAAAGCAGGCGCAGGTCGCGCTGTACGTCGCCATCGGTCTGCTTGCGGCCGATCAGGCGCTTGATCGAGTAGATCGTGTTGTCGGGATTGGTTATCGCCTGGCGCTTGGCCACCTGGCCGACCATGCGCTCACCGCTCTTCGACATCGCGACGACGGACGGCGTGATGCGCCCGCCTTCCACGTTGGGGATGACGACCGGCTCTCCGCCTTCCATGACGGCGACGCAGGAGTTCGTAGTCCCCAGGTCAATTCCAATTACTTTTGCCATCTCTTCTGCCTCCTGAGGCGGATTGCTGCCACCTCATAACCTTGCGTTGTCTTGGGAGCTATCTCACAGCGTTAGCTTGTCGTCTCCTGTTTTCCACCCTGGCCGACGACGACCATCGTCGGGCGCAGGACGCGGTTGCCGAGCTTGTAGCCCTTCTGCACCACGCCGATGACCTTGCCCTCCGGCCCTTCGCCAAACATGACGGCTTCGTGGACGTTCGGGTCGAACGACTCGCCGTCTGCCTGGATCTCTTCGACGCCGTTGCCTTCGAGGAACTGCTTGAACTTGCGCTGGATCAGGCGGATGCCCTCCAGCCAGGTCAGTCCCGCGATGTTGGCGTCGACGTTGTCCAGCGCGCGCTCGAGGTCGTCGAACAGCGGCAGGACGTTCATCACGAGGGATGCGTTCGAGAGCCGTGCCCATTCCTCGCGCTCTTGCTCGACGCGGCGCTTGTAGTTGGCGAAGTCTGCTGCCGTGCGCTGCCAGTTCGACAGGTAGGTGGCGGCCTTCTCGCGCTCTTCCTCGAGCGAGCCTGCACCCTCACCGGCGGGCGACGAAGCGGCGCCGGATTCACCCTCGGGCTGGCTGGAAGCGCGGCGGTCGTTCATCGCCGGGCGTTCCTCATCTTCTCGGACAGACATGAATCCCCCTCATACAATTCGGCACAGGCCGACGAGTTCTCTGAATTAGATCTGCGCGACGAGGTCGCCGAGCACCGACGACAGGAAGCGGACGGTCGGAATCGTCCGCGAGTAGCGCATCCGCGTCGGCCCAAGAACGGCAACGACCCCGGAAGGGCCGCCGTCCTGACCGTAGCGGGCGACGACGATGCTGCATTCGCGCATCGCCTCATGCCGGTTCTCGGCGCCGATCACGACGCTAATGCCGTCGTCACTGAGCTCACGCACCGGGATCGCCGATGACAGCGTTCGCTGCTCCAGAACGTCGATCAGCTCCAGGATGCGCTCGGAGCGCGCGAACTCCGGCTGCGAGAGCACCTCGCGCACCCCGTCGCGGAAGACGTCACCGAGGGCGATCGACTCCTGCTCCATGAGGTCAGAGGCGACGCGTACTGTCGCTGCTTCCAGCTCGGACTCGGGCATCGGCGCCGCCCGGAGCTCGGTAGCGGAGAAACCGCTGTAGCGCTCATTGATCCGATTTGCCACGGCAGTCAGCTGCGACTGTTCGACAGGTTCGCGGAAGCCGAGCACCTGCTGGCGGATCCGCGCCTCGTTCAAAACGACAACACAAAGCGCGCTCATTTCCTGCAACGGCACCAGCTGCACGTGCCGCAATCGCGTTTCTTTACTGCGCGGCGACGTGACGACGGCGAAGTTGCTGACCGAGTGCGCCAGGACCGCGGCGGCGAGCTGGAACCACTGCTCCATCGCCCGCTCTGCCTGGTGGAACTGGTGGCGGATCATCTCCCGCTCAGCCCACGGCAGCGACTCCTCCGACATCAGGCTCTCGACGTAGTAGCGGTAGCCCTTGTCCGAAGGTACGCGGCCGGCGGAAGTGTGCGGCTGACTGATGAAGCCGTCTTCCTCCAGGCGCGCCATCTCGATGCGGATGGTGGCCGGAGAGACGTCAAGGCCGTGCTTATTTCCGAGCGCTTTGGAGCCAACGGGCTGCGCGGTGTCCACGTAGTCCTGGACGATGAGGTTCAGCAGGGAAGCTCGACGTTCGCTCAGCATCGTTTTCACCGATTAGCACTCTCATGGGTCGAGTGCTAATGCTATTCAAAAGTAGCACCGCGCCTATCTGGTGTCAAGGTAAACAGGCTGGTGTGATGCGGCTTTAAGATGATCGAAATATACGGTGTCTCCGTTCGGCTGGGTGGGTTGTCCGTCGACGCGCACCTGCCTGCATCCTGTTGTTTGAGCGCCTTGACACCACGAACAGCAAACTCCTTATGGCTCTATCTTCGGACTTCCGACCTCTGACCCAAGCGCATTCGTGCTCAAATGCCATAGACGGGCGGCTAGCCGACCGCATCGCGACGCTTCGCTGCTCGCGATCCTTTTCTGTATGCCTGGGGGGAGGCTCTGCCTCAGGGGACCTGCACCCCAGGCCCGCGATGGGCTGTGCCCCTTCCAACCCTGCTCTGGCTTACCCGCCAGCTCAACCGCAAAGAGCGCCCTGTACCTCCTTCAAGTACACCGACGCCTCGACAACTGCGGGACGACCTGCCGATCGAGGGAGAACCGCTGGCGCGTAAGGCACTGAGTCCCCCGCAGCACCTTCGATACAGAGCTCACCGACGTCACAGACGACTGCGACAGTTCTTCGCGCTGCGCCAAGTCCTCGATGGGCACCAGCCATGTGCCCAGGCAATCAATCAACCCGAAGGCGACGCGTCCTCCCAAGCTGAGCTTGCGAAGCGATCGGGGTTCGTGGGGGCGGAGCCCATGCGCGGGGGCGCTGGGGGTGTCCCCGAGTACCTATTACAAAGAACCGCCAGCGCCGAAGGCGCGATGCGGCGGCGGTGGCGCCCGTCTGTACCGTGTCCTCCTCAACGCAAGGAGGTCGCCAGCGCAGTACTCGCCGCTGACTGGACAGATGCGGGACTCGCACCGGACCACCCCCTGGCACCTCCGCCTCAGCGAGCGCAGACTGGCCGTAGACAGACAGCGCGATTGCCAGAGCACCCCCACCCACCTACACTGGCCCGAGAGCGCCCGCACCGATTCAGGCTCGGCGATCCAGAGAGGACCCTGCTGCGAATGACGGCCCGAATCGTCGGTGTGGGTAAAGCACTCCCGGACAACGTCCTGACCAACGAAGACCTCGAGAAGATGGTCGACACCAACGACGAATGGATCGTCGAACGCACCGGCATCCGCGAGCGCCGGATCGCCGCAGCGGACGAAGGCACCGCAACCCTCGGCGCAAAGGCCGCGCAGATGGCACTCGACACCGCGGGCCTCACTGCAGACGACATCGACCTGATCATCTGCGCCACCTGCACTGGCGACGGTATGTTCCCGGCAAGCGCATCTCTCATCCAGGAGGCGCTCGGCGCGAAGCACGCGGCCGCGTTCGACATCAACGCCGTCTGCGTCGGCTTCGTTACCGCCCTGAGCACCGCCACGCAGTTCATCAACGCCGGCGCATACGAGCGCGTCCTCGTCGTCGGCGCCGAGGTGCTCTCACGCATCGTCAATTGGAAAGACCGCGGCACCTGCATCCTCTTCGGCGACGGCGCCGGCGCGGTGGTGCTCGAACGCGGTGAAAGCGGCGGTGTCGGCAGCTTCCTTCTGCGCAGCGATGGGTCCGGCGCCAAGTACCTCTACGCCAACGGCCCGGCGACGATGCCGGAGACGCCGCTGGCCTGTGAGGGCTACTACATGGTCATGGACGGCCGCGAGATCTTCCGCTTCGCCGTCAAAGCGATGGAAGACGCGTCGCGCCAGGTCATCGAGGCCGCGGGCTGGAAGCCGGAAGACGTCGACCTGATCGTCCCGCACCAGGCGAACCTCCGCATCATCCTCAACACCGCGGAACGGCTCGGCGTGCCCCAGGACCGCGTGTACGTCAACATCCAGCGCTACGGCAACACCTCGTCCGCCACGATCCCGGTCGCCCTCTGCGAGGCCTGGGAGGATGGACGGAT
>JBFWZE010000219.1:0-5086 GCA_050185685.1 Dehalococcoidia bacterium | reverse complement strand
ATGCCCGCGAAGGCCGGCAGGAAGTTGCCCCAGGTCAGGGTGATCAGGTCCTCGTGGCCGACGACCGTCTCCGTGATCTGGTAGCGCGCGTCACCGGCGGTGGAGAAGCTTGCGGGCTTCACCGGGATGGTGTTGTCCTTCCACGCCGAAGTCGGGCCGGTGATCTCGTCCTGGATCCAGCGGGCGAGCTTCTCGTTGTCGCTGTAGATGACGGTCTTGCCGTCGGTCAGGTCCTTGCTGTTGAGGTAGAGGACGCTGCCAGGGCCCGCTTCCGGGTGGTACTGGACGTGCCAGATGCTGACCTGGGTCGACGGCGCAGCGTCGTCCGGGTTTTCGTACAGCATCATGTACGGGTTCTGCCCGGAGAGCCGCAGCTCACTGGGGTCCGTAAAGTTCATCGTCATAGGTCGTGAGTCTCCTTCTGCTAAGTCGATACGACTTCGTGCGTCCTTCGTGGGAAGGACCTGCGCCGCCCTCCAGGGAAGAGCGGTGCGAGAACCAAGGAATCGTTGGGCGTGACAGGCTTCCCAAACACCTGTTACGTTCTGCCCCCGTCAGATGATAGGCGGCAGGATGGCGATGTCAACCAGCGGCGGGCTCGCGAGGAGCGAGCTACGAGCTACAAGCGGCGAGCCCCGAGCTGAGCCGGCGCACCCGCGGTATGTGGACCAAAGCGACACGTAACGTCCATCGGCGGTGGCCCGCCCTTTCAAGGGCGGGTGCCGGTGACCTCGGGCGCAGCCCCGCCGTTCAGGGCGGGGCGTCGTTCACCTGTGGCCGGCTCGTTTACGCGAACCCGCCTCGCTTCGAGCCGATGCGCCGCGATGGCCGCCGAGGCGGGGACGCCTCGGCTACCGGTACCCGCTGGGTTGCGTCTTGAAGCAAAATTGTGCGCATGACGCCCCGCCCTGAAGGCGGGAATACGCCCGAAGGTGAAGGAGGCCGGTCATTACGACCGGCCTCCTGAACGCTGAACGCTGAAAGCAGAGAGCTCAGAGCTGACCGCTAGATCGTGCCCTCTGGCTTCGAGTGAGTGCGCTTCCACTCGTCCCAGCTGTCGGCCGCCATCATCTCCGCCCACGCCTGGTACTGCCAGAGGTGGTAGCTCTCGTTGACGAAATGGGCGATGTGCGGCGGCGCGCCCTCCTGGTTGATGATCTCGCCGCGGTGGAGGCCCATCTGGTAGTTCAGCGGGTAGCGGGACGAGACGACGCCGCGGGTGCCGCGCGTGCTCTGGTCCCAGTTCTCGCCGTCGTCCTGCTCCAGCATGCCGCTCGCGCCGAAGGTGTGGATCGAGCGCCAGGACGACTCCTTCTGGATCTCCTTCGAGTCGTTCGCGTCGACGAAGGTGAAGTACCACAGCTCGATCTTGGTCGGGCCCTTCGGCATCCGGATTGCGACCTGGCGCGTCTCACCCGGGATGAACAGGTTCGGGAAGATGTTCGCTTTGCTGTTCCCCACCTTGTGGAGCAGCGGCCCCATGCGCTCCTTTGTCTCCTCGGTCAGACGCCATGCCTCGACCGGGTCGTCCTTCGCCTTCTCCGCCCAGTCGTCAGGCATGTAGCCGAGACCGACGACGTGGCCGTAGTCACCAACGGCGGCGATGCCGGGGCGCTGCGCGGCGCGCAGGACGGTGGTGCGGTTGATCATGCCCTTGCGGCGGGCGCTCCAGCCGCCCTGGAAGGCGGAGGCGTGGCTGATCTGGGCGTGGTAGAAGTCCGCCGTGTTGTCGGACGGGAACTTCCAGTTCGCGTTCATCGTGTACTTCTCGACGCCGCTGACGCAGACCATGTTCCCCTGGTCGGCGAGGCAGTCGATGCCGATGCGGCCGGTCGGGCCGAGGTATTCGTTCAGGGTCGGCGCACTCGGGTCCATCGTCGCGAAGACGAAGCCCTTGTAGCTCTCGACCTGCGGCGCCCGGATCAGGCCCCAGTTCTCGCGGTCGAGCTCTTCGTGGTAGACCTCCTTGAACCCCGGGACGCCGACGAGGGCGCCGTTGAGGTCGTAAGTCCAGCCGTGGTACGTGCACATGAACGAGGTCGCGTGGCCCTCGTCCGCCCGGCAGACGGCGTTACCGCGGTGGCGGCAGCTGTTTACGAGAACCGAGATGCCGCCGTCGTTGTTGCGGACGACGATGACGCGGTCCTCACCCATGAAGTTCAGGAAGAAGTCGCCCGGGTTCGGGATTTGCGACTCGTGGCACATGAACAGCCACGCGCGGGCGAAGATCTGCTCCATCTCGAGCTGATAGATGTCTGCGTCGTAGAAGATGCGGCGGTCGACGACACCGTTCTGCATGTCGACGAAGCCGAGGACGTCGCGCGGACGCGTGAGTTCGAGCGTCATGGTGATTCTCCCTCCAGTACTGCTTCTCGATTCTAGATAACAGCGTTAGCTTCGACAAGGAATGGAGGTGTTATCAACTGCGATCGATGCGCTGCGTTCCGTCGCCCGGGCTACTCGCTCCCTGCACTTCGCATCGGCAGCAGCAGGAGCGCAAACACCGCGATCCAGATCATCGAGCCGAAGACGGAGATGCGTTCCGTGATGCCAATCCACGGCGTCGCCTCGTCCTGGGAGACTGCGTTCGCATTCATCGCGGTGTAGAGGCCGCAAACGAACAGCGCCGCGATCGTCGCCATTGAGTAGTTGCGGAACCGCTTGCCGAAGATGGTCGCGCCAACCGCGATGCTCGAGACGAAGAGCAGCGAGTCGACGCCACCAAGAATCAGATGGACGGTATCGCTCAAGGTGCCGCCGTCCGCGGCAAGGACTTCACGCTGGTGCATCGGCGCAAATGGCCACGCAACGAGGCCGAGGAGGCCGATGACCGTAATGAAACCGCCGACAAGCTTCAGCCGCCGGCTGCCGCGCGCCGACATCCAGACACCGGCGCCACAGCCGATCGTCAGGACAGAATGGACGACGCCGAAGGGTATCCACAGCGAGCGCGTCGGGGCGTCGATCGCTGAAAGCTCGCTGATCGTCTGGTCGATATAGCTGTACCCCTCGTAACGCAGTGCCGCAATGGCATCGATGCCAACATAGAGCGCGGTCGACGCCGCGCCGCCGAGAAGCAGCGCCTTCCGCAGGTCCAGCTTTCCAATGTCGAAGTGGAAGGAGTGCGGGCGCCTCAGGGTCTCGCTGGTCATTGCTTGCCTCCGAGACTATCGTGCACGTTCGCAGCGACAGGCACCCAGAGCCGAAAGGCCCGATCGTGGCAGTGCGGATTGGACGTCTGAGGGTCAGGCGGTTGGCTGGCTGCGCCCATAACGGGCAAGCGCCGTATTGAGCTCGGCGAGGAAGAACTCCCGGTCCTCGGGCGAGATGATCAGGTTGGGACGGCTGAACGAGCTGCCGCCGCGGCGCCGCAGCTCGACCGCCTTCCCGGGCGCAGTGGCGAAGCGGACACCCCAGTAGCCGTACGACTTCCACCAGCTCGCAGGCTGAGCCAGCTCAATCGAGTCCATGCCGATGTTCCAGCGCCACAGCGCGAAGACGAGGACGAGGCGGTCATCGTAGACCTCGTACGTACGCGGGACGATCGCCCAGATCAGCAGTGCTACGAGGCCAATAGAGGCCAGGCTGACAAAGGCGGCCCAGAACGGCATCCCCACGATCACCGTCAGCGCGATGAGCAGCACCGCCTCCACCGCCAGCATCAGGCCGACGATGCCGTTTACCCAGCTAATGCCCGCCGCCGGCATGACAAGCCGAGGTTCGCCGCCGTAGTTGTGGCCCATGCGTTAACGATAGCCGCTCATGCTGAGCGCGACGACGGTGCAAGCCCCAGTTCAGTGAGCGCGAAGCACCGATGTTTCGTGTCGTCGGCCTCTAGGGCAGCGCGGCGAGAAGCTCTCGCGCCTGCTCGACGTCACGGGCGATCTGCGCCTTGATCTCCTCGATGCCGTTGAAGCGCTGTTCCGGACGCAGGCGGGCAACTAACTCGATGCGCACGACGTCGTCGTAGATGTCGCCCTCGAAGTCGATGATGTAGGTCTCGACACTGGGTCGCTGGCCGTTAAAGGTGGGCCGCATGCCGATGTTCGTGGCGCCGGCGTAGCGCTTACCGCGCACGTGGGCGAAGGTCGCGTAGACACCGAAGGCCGGCATCGCCCGGTCGGCGGTGACGGCGATGTTGGCGGTTGGGAAACCGATGCCCCTGCCGCGCTGGTCGCCTCGCACTACCGGCCCGCGCAGTGAGTACCACCGCCCCAGCTGCCGCGTCACAGCGTCGAGGTCTCCCTCAGCGAGGGCGCGGCGTATCGCGGTGGCGCTGACCGGAGTGCCGTCTGTGAGCGGCGCAGGCAGTACTTCGACCTCGAAGCCGAGCTCCTGGCCTGTCTCACGCACACGCTCCGGCGTCCCCTCGCGGTTGCGGCCGAAGACGTTGTCCGGCCCCATGACGAGCACGCCCAGGTTGAGCTGCTCCTTGAGGAGGCCAAGAAATGACCGCGGCGTAAGCTCCGCCAGCTCCGACGTGAAGCTCAGCGGCACTACGAGGTCGAGACCGAGTCCGCGCAGCAGCTCGATGCGCTCTTCCAGGCTCGTGAGGTACTGCATCGGCTCTTCCGGCCGCAGCACGCGCACCGGGTCGGGATACAGGGTGACGGCGCCGGCCGCCATGCCGTGCTGCTCTGCCTGCGCCATCACCTGGCGGACGAGGTACTGGTGACCGAGGTGGACGCCGTCGAAGTTGCCGATCGTGAGTACGGTCGGACAGTCGACCGGAAACCGGCGCAGCTCCTCGCGCGCGAACTCGCTCATGGACGCAGCCGCATCGCTGAATTGCTGGTCTGCAAGGTGCTGCCTGATACAGTAAATAGGACGGAATCTGACGAAGAAGCCATGCGCGGGTCGATCATAGCATTCGATGCGCCCAGGTTCAGGCAGGCGAAACCGGACGAGGCTGGATGAACGACGACATGATGGGTGCTCGGACCTTGCCGGACAACAACACGTCCATGACCGCCCGCATGCGTTCCTACATACGATGGAACCTCGCCGACGTCGGCATCGGCATCACCGGCACCCTGATCCTCGTCTTCATCCTGACGGGAATCGCCGCCGTCTTCGCGACCGGCTA
>JBFWZE010000218.1:0-5110 GCA_050185685.1 Dehalococcoidia bacterium | reverse complement strand
CAATCCATTCGGCAGACAAGACTGCTGGTCGAACCGGTAGTTGGTGGCACCGCTGTAGCTAACGTTGCAGGCTGCGGTGTTGAACGACACGGTGACACTCGGCTCCCAGCCGTTGGAGGTCAGGGTGTTCACGCGCAGGAAGTGCGTCGTGTTCGCAAGCAGTCCGTCCCAGACGAGCGTGTTCTGACCTGACGCCATCGGACCAGCGCCCAGGAACGTCCCCGGCGCGAAGCCGTTGTTATAGAGCGAGAGGTCCAGCCACTGGACACCCTGTCCGGAGGAATTCCAGCCAAACTCGACGCTCACACGGTCCGGCGACAGACACGTCATTCGGTTGATGCGAATCGTATTCGCAGGTGCGGCATCAGCCGATTTGACGGCGCCTAGCCCTCCCATGAGCTGGAGGGCAAACCCCGTCATCACCAGTGCTCCTACGAGGAGCAAGGTTCTCTTCATAGCATCTCCCTTCCTTTTGGCGCTTGCTTCTCAGGATGAACCAGCCAGGCAAGCGGCAGATCCGGTTCAGCTGCGCGAAACGTTGCAGGCAGGTGACAATGTTTACGTTATGTATACTTCTGCGCCTGAAGTCTGCGCCCGACCTTCATCAATCGAGGACGAAGCGCATCCAGTTCTCCACGCCTTGGCCATAAGATTGCCAGACAAGGGCGGCTCAATCTGCTAGAGAAATGACGATGCCGCCTCAAGACTGAGGCGGCATCGGTGTTCGACGCGAGAACGACCGGACTAGAACTTGCCGTTCAGCACGACGTCGCCGGTTACGCCCACCTGGTAGGCCGAGACGCGGCGCTCGAAGAAGTTCGCCAGCTCCTGGACGTCTTGCAGGTCCATGAAGCCGAAGGGGTTCTTCGCGTTGTAGCGCTTCGGCAGGCCGAGGGTCTGGAGGCGCTGATCAGCGGTGAACTCGAGGTACTGCCGCATGTCCGTCAGTGACAGGCCAGCGATGCCGCCCGAGAGCAGGTCGGCGGCGAACTGCGACTCGCAGACGATCGCGTCTTCCATCATCTGGTAGACCTGCTGCGCCAGCTGGCCGTCGAAGAGCTCAGGCTCCTCGCGGCGCACCGTGTTCACGACCTCGAAGGCGAACGCCATGTGGGCGCTCTCGTCGCGGAACACCCAGTTCGTACCGGCGGCGAGGCCGTGCAGCAGCCCCCGGGAGCGCAGGAAGTACACGTATGAGAAGGCGCCGAAGAAGAAGAGGCCCTCGATGCACGCGGCAAAGCAGATCAGGTTAAGCAGGAACTGCCGCCGGTCCGCCTGCGTCCGTAGCTCGGTCAGCTCGTACGCCGAGTTGAGCCACTTCATGCAGAACTCCGACTTCGCCGCGATCGACGGGATGTTCTCAATCGCCGCAAAGGCGCGGAAGCGGTCCTCCGGGTCCGGGATGTAGTTGTCCAGGAGCGTCAGGTAGAACTGGACGTGCTGCGCCTCCTCGAAGAGCTGCCTCGACAGGTACATGCGCGCCTCGGGGGCGTTGATGTGCTTGTAGAGGTTCAGCACGAGGTTGTTCGCCACGATCGAGTCGCCGGTCGCAAAGAACGCGACGAGGCGCTGGATCAGGTGGCGCTCCGGGTCGGTCATCTTGAACCGCAGGTCGCCGAGGTCGGTCGAGAAGTCCACCTCTTCGACGGTCCAGGTGTTCTTGATCGCCGAGTGGTACATCTCGTAGAAGGTCGGGTAGCTCATCGGTCGCAGCGTGAGACAGAGGCCGGGATCGAGCAGGCGCGCGGGTCGTTCTACCTGGTTCATGGTTACTGACAGGCCTCACAGGACTCAGGGTTCTCGAGCGAGCAAGCGACAGCCGCCGAGGCGTCCTCGAGTGACCAGGTCATCGGAATCTCGTGCGATGCCGAGAGAAAGTCCGGCACTTCGAAGGCAGGCTCGACGGGCGCCACGGCAGTTGCCGGCATCGCACCCCACGCGGCGGGCGCAATCGCCGCAGAGGCAGCGGGCTGCGTCCCCCACGACGCGACCGGCGTCTCGAGGACCGGCGCCGCATAGGGGACGGTCTCAGAGGCTGCCGTGACCGCGGGCGTTTCCATCACGGCCGTCTGCACGACGGGCTCAGCGGCCACAGCCGGTGCAGGCGGCGGCGCGCCCCAGCCGGTGAGCACCGGTATCGGAGGCGTGCTCGTCACCGGCGTCGTCATCACGGGCGCCGGGGCGGGCGCGGCCACGGGTGTCTCGGCGACCACCGTCGGCACTGCGGCCGTCCAGGACGGCACGGAGGGAGCTTCGGCCACCGGGGCGGCAGGAGCAACCGCGTTCTGCCACGCGGGCGCCGGCGCTTCCACGACGGGAGCCGCCGCAGGAGCAGCGTTCTGCCAGCTCGGAGTCGGTGTCTCGACGACCGGAGTCGCCGGAGCTGCCACGCTCTGCCAGGCCGGCGCCGGCTGCGCTGCAACCGGGGCGGCAGGAGCGGAGAAAACGGGGGTGACCGGCGCAGGTGCAGGAGCTTCCGGCGCCTTGACGACGTACGCGGGAGTCTCAGCGTTCACCTTGGCGATACGGGTCGCCGGGCGGGAGCGGAGGTAGTAGGTGGTCTTCAGACCCTTCTTCCAGGCGTAGAAGTACATCGAGGAGAGCTGACCGATGTTCGGGCTCTCGGCGAAGAGGTTGAGGGACTGGCTCTGGTCGATGAAGGCGCCGCGGTCAGCAGCCATGTCGATCAGCGAGGCCATCGGCAGCTCCCAAGCGGTGCGGTAGACGGCGCGCAGGCCTTCCGGCAGCTCCGTCATGCCCTGCACCGAGCCCTCGGCGAGCTTGAGGCGGTTGCGGGTGTCTTCGGTCCACATGCCCAGCTGCTTCAGTTCACCGACGAGGTAGCGGTTGATCTGGAGGAAGTCGCCGGAGAGCGTCTCGCGCTTGAACAGGTTGGAGACCTGGGGCTCGATGCACTCCGAGGCGCCGCAGATCGAGGCAATCGTCGCGGTCGGGGCGATGGCGATGAGCAGGGAGTTGCGCAGGCCGTGCTGCATGATCCGCTGGCGGAGAGCGTCCCAGCGCGCCGGGTCGGTCGGCTGCACGCCCCAGGCGTCGAACTGCAGCTCACCGCGGGCAGCCCGCGTCTCACCGAAGGCGATGTGGGCGCCCTTCTCCTGCGCCAGCTCACACGACGTGGTCAGGGCGTTGAAGTAGATCTCCTCCGAGATGCGCTTCGAGAGCTCGCGGGCGCCGGCAGAGTCGAACGGCAGGCGCATCTGGTAGAAGACGTCCTGGAGGCCCATGAGACCGAGGCCGACGGGGCGCCAGCGGTCGTTCGAGGCCTTCGTCGATTCGATCGTGTAGTAGTTGAGGTCGATGACGTTGTCGAGCTGGCGCACTGCCGTCGATACCGTCCGCGCCAGCTTCGTGAAGTCGAAGCTCACCTTGCCGTCCTCGAAGTAGAGGTGGCGGGAGAGGTTCACGGAGCCAAGGTTGCAAACCGCCGTCTCGCCCTCGTTCGAGACCTCGATGATCTCGGTGCAGAGGTTCGAGCTGTGGACGATGTTCTTGCCGCTGGCAGTCTGGTTTGCGGCGCGGTTCGACTTGTCCTTGAAGTTCATCCATCCGTTACCGGTCTGGGCGAGGGTGCGCATCATGCGAGCGTAAAGGTCGCGCGCCTTGATCGTCCGCATCGCCTTGCCCGCGGCCTCAGCCTCGAGGTAGGCGGCCTCAAACTCCTCGCCGTAGAGGTCGGGGAAGTTCGGCACCGTCTTCGGGTCGAAGAGGCTCCACTGGCCGTCTTCTTCGACGCGGCGCATGAAGATGTCCGGGATCCAGTTCGCGAGGTTGAGGTTGTGGGTGCGGCGCGCCTCGTCGCCCGTGTTGTCGCGCAGCTCGAGGAACTCCTCGATGTCGGCGTGCCAAGGCTCGAGGTAGACGCACGCGGCGCCTTGGCGCTTACCACCTTGGTTCACCGCCGACACCGACGCGTCGAGCGTCTTCAGCCACGGCACGATGCCGTTCGAGTGGCCGTTGGTGCCCTGGATCAGGGAGCCGCGGGAGCGAACGCGGTGGTAGGCGATGCCGATGCCGCCGGAGAACTTCGAGAGCAGGGCGATGTCGGTGTACTTGTCGTAGATCGCCTTCAGCTCGTCCTGGGGCGAATCGAGGAGGAAGCAGCTCGAGAGCTGCTCGTAGCTCGTGCCCGCGTTGAACAACGTCGGGGAGCTCGCCATGTACTCGAGGTTCGAGAACAGGTTGTAGAGGGCGAGCGCGCCGGGGACGTCTTCGCCAAGGGCGCAGGCGATGCGCATGAAGAAGTACTGGGGCGTCTCGATGACCTGGCGGGTCTGCGGGTGCTTGAGCAGGTAGCGGTCGTAGAGCGTGCGGATGCCGAAGTACTCGAACTCGTTGTCGCGCTCTTCCATGATCGCTGCGTTGAGCTTGCGCGAGTTGTCGGAGACGAACTTCGAGAGGCGGTCGTTGACGATGCCGAGCTGCTTGCCCATGGCGACCGACTGGGAGAACGCGTGGATTTCCTGGTTGCGCACTTCCTTGTCGATGAAGGTCGCGAGCAGCCGCGCCGCCAGCTTCGAGTACTGCGGCTCGTCGGCGATCAGCGAGGCCGAGGTCTGGATCGAGAGCTGGTCGAGCTCCTGGGTCGTGGCGCCGTCGTAGAGGCCGCTAATCGTGCGGGTCGCGATGCGCATCGGGTCGACCTCGTTGAGGCCGACGCAGCAGCGGCTGACTGCGCGCACGATCTTGTTCACGTCGACCGGCTCGTAGTTGCCGTTGCGTTTTGTGACGCGCATCGACGTCATCGGCAGCGTGTCATTGCTGCTGGTGTTGCTGTTCTGGGACGTGCCCCAGGCATCGATCTGAGGGTTGCTGAGCGGCTCGATTACCACGGTTTCCTCCTGCGGGGTCCAATGTGGTGCGAATCGGCGGGGAGGCCACGTTCGCTAATGTGTGGCCACCGCATTTTAGAACATTCGTTCGATAATGCAAGTACCCACGGGATTCTCCCGAGAAGTGCCGTGAGATGAAAAACGGCCGTCCGGCATTGAATCCTGGACCGCCGCTCAACTGTCGGGCTGGCCTTGTTCGGGAGGCCATTCCTTGTGTTGGCTAGGGGATAGTACCCCTACATCTAGGGCTCGTCAATGCA
>JBFWZE010000217.1:3436-5122 GCA_050185685.1 Dehalococcoidia bacterium | reverse complement strand
GCGATCGCCGTCGCCCAGTTGCGGTAGAACCAGAGCTGGCGGTGCTCGTTGAGCAGCGTTTCGATGCGGGGCGGGCTCTGCTCGTCCTCGATGATCTCGCCGCGGCCGAGGCCCATCTGGTAGTTGAGCGGCCGCTGCGAGGTGACGACGCCGTGTGCGCCCTTCGTCGCGCCCTCCCAGTTCTCGCCCTCGTCCTGCGAGTAGAGGCCAGCCGGGCCGTGGCGGAGCTGCGTCACTTTGCGGAAGGCGCGGGCCACCTCCGGCGGCTCGTTCTCATCGCGGAATGTGATCATCCAGACTTCTGTCTCGTTGATGCTGCGCGGGTGCCACATATGCAGCTCGCGCGTCGAGGGCGAGATCATCGCGTTGGGGAAGAGCGTGATCACGCTGCGGGCAACGCCCATACGGAACTGGCCGAGGCGGCGCTGCTTCGAGGGGTCCTGGCGCCACTGCTGCAGCAGGTCCTCGGGGTCTTCGAGGGCGTCGTCCATCTTCTCGGCGTTGAGGCCGTGACCGAACTCCGTGATGATCGTGAAGCCGTCGCGCTCGAAGCTGAGCTCGCGGTCCATGTCGACGCTGCGGTCGGCGTGCAGAGCCGCCATGTGGACGTGACCGTGGAAGATGTCGTTGACCGAGCTCTCCGCCGCGAACTTCCAGTTCGTCTCCACCGACCAGCGCGTCACTGAGGCCACACGCATGTCACCCTGCTCGAGCAGCAGGTCGAGACCCCAGCGAATGTCGCCGAGGTACTCGCTCAGCGGCGCGGCTTCCTGGTCGAAGGTGGCGAAGAGCATGCCCTTGTAGCTGTCGACCTGGGGCACTTCGATCATCGTGAGGTCGTTGACGCCGATCTTGTTGCCGGCCTCGTCCTCGACCAGCACCTGACCGTCGAGGTTGAAGTCCCAGCCGTGGTACTGGCAGGTGAAGACGCTGACATTGCCGCTATCGGCGCGCTGCATCAGGCTGGAGCAGCTCGGGCACATATTGAGGAAGGCATGGAGGGCGCCGCCGGGGCCGCGGCAGACGATCAGCGCGTCCTCGCCCATGCGTGCGAGGGTGAAGTCGCCCGCCTTCGCCACCTGGCTCTCGTGCGCCAGATAGAGCCAGCAGCGGCCGAAGATCTGCTGCATCTCCTGCTTGTAGATCTCGTGCTCGACGAAAATCGAGGCGCTGACGATGCCCTTCTCGTGGTCGACGAGGGCATTCAGGTTCGCGTCGTTAGCGGTGGTGGATTCTTCAGGCATCGAAGTCAACGCTAGGGAGCGGCGGAAGCAGCGTCAAGGAGCATGAAGTAACCAAGATGGCACCGAAGTAAGCACCGTCGTCCCACACGTCTCCGCGAGCCAGCCGCAGCAGCGACGCGGTCTCCCGTTTCCAGCGATGACGCTGCATCGTAGCCTCAGCGCCTCAAGGGAGCCCGCCCTCACCCTAACCCTCTCCCAGCGGGGCGGGGGGATCGCGTCAGCGTGGCTATGTGGCTACTGCGCTTGAAACTGGAGAGCCTGTTGTCCTTCCGGAGAAGGACCCCGATTGCACTCGACCTCAGCCGAGTCGGTACACCCGCGTCGCGGTGTCGTGAAACATGGCGGCGCGCTCTGTCGGGCTGTAAGCGGCGGTTAGGCGTTTGCAGGCGTTGAAGTAAATGCCGTGGCTGAACGAGACCTTGTCGACCGGGAAATTGCTCTC
>JBFWZE010000217.1:0-3336 GCA_050185685.1 Dehalococcoidia bacterium | reverse complement strand
CGACACGGTACATCGACCGCGCCTCGATAAAGACGGTGCTGACGATGTTGTGACCGAAGCTGAGGTCGTCGCTGAGCTCACCGACCTCGTAACGGGTGTACGGAGCGCGGTTGTCGCGACGGTCCCAGAAATGATGGTGCGGGTCGACAATCGGCAGCTCAGGCTCGAGCGCTGGCTCGACGGTCTGGGCGAGCCAGTCGTTTCCTTCAAGGGGCATCAGGAGCGCTCCTCAGTTCTTCGCCAGGTACTCGATCGCCGTGGCCGCAAGCATCGCGGTGCCGACGGGCAGGGCACTCTCGTCCATATCGAAGTCGGCGGTGTGATGCGGCTTGCGGGTGGTCCACTCCTCCATGCGGGTGCCGAGGCGGAACATTGCGCCGGGTACGCGCTCGAGGAGGTAGGAGAAGTCCTCGGCGCCCATCGTCGGCTCGCGCACGACAGCGGTGCCGGGGCCGATCTCGCGTTCAGCGACTGCTTCGACGAGGTCGGAGCCGGACTGGTGGTTGACGAGCGGCGGGTAACCGGGGCGCCAGTCGATCTCGACGGACGCCCGCATGGCGCCGGCGATGCCAGCACTGAGCTCGCGGATGCGGCTCTGGAGGTATTCGCGCAGGTTCGGGTTGTAGTTGCGCATCGTCCCCTTGATCTCGACGGTGTCAGGGATGATGTTCTCGGCCGTGCCCGCTTTCAGTTGGGCGAGGGTGATGACGGCGCGTTCGTGCGGCGCTATCTCGCGGCTGATCAGGGTCTGCAGCGCGATGATGATGTGCGCGGCGACGACGACCGGGTCGACCGTCAGGTTCGGCGCGGCGGCGTGACCGCCCTTGCCGCGGACGAGAATCGTGTAGCGGTCGGCGGCGGCGAACATCGGGCCGGGCTGGATCTGAACCTGGCCCGCCTCGAGCAGCGAGTCGACGTGCAGGGCAAAGGCAGCATCGACGTGCGGCGCCTCCATCAGCCCGTCCTCGAGCATCTTTACCGCGCCGAAGCCGCCCTCTTCGGCCGGCTGGAACATGAACTTGATCGTGCCGTTGATCTGGCTGCGGCGTTCGTTCAGGAGCTTTGCGGCGGCTAAGAGCATTGCCGTGTGGCCATCGTGACCGCAGGCGTGCATGACGCCGGGATTCTGCGACGCGTAGGAACGAATGTCGGTGCCGACTTCCTGGATCGGCAGACCGTCCATGTCGGCGCGCAGGAGCACCGTCTTTCCGGGCTTGCCGCCCTCCATCAGCCCAATGACACCGGTGCCGCCGACGCCGGTGCGTACGTCGACACCCAGCTTCTCGAGCCGGCTCGCAACGATTTCAGCGGTGCGGTTCTCCTTATAGCCGAGCTCCGGGTGGGCGTGGAAATCTCGCCGGTCCGCGACAATCTCGTCGGCCATACCACGTGCCGCGTTCAGCATCTCCATCGCTCACCTCTTCTTCAGGACTACCAGCGCGAAGTTGGCGCGATCATCCCGCCGCGAGGCGACGGCGTCAATGGAATAGTGAATACGTTCAGATTTCCAGCTTGAGCAGCCGCTTCGCATTCTCGAGGAGGATCTTCTGGCGGACCTCGTCGCGAAAGGCAACGTCTTCCCAGTCGCGGAGCCAGCGGTCGGGCGAGAAGACCGGGAAGTCGCTGCCGAACATCACCTTGTCCTTGATCAGCGTGTTCGCGTACTGAACGAGGTTCGGGCTGAAGTACTTCGGCGACCAGCCGCTGAGGTCCATCCACACGTTGGTCTTCACGCTGAGGATCGAAAGCTGCTCGTCCACCCAGGGGAACGATGGGTGGGCCATCACGATCTGGAGATTCGGGAAGTCCGCGGCGAGGTCGTCGAAGTACGGATACGGGCGCCCGTACTTGTTCTTGATGCCGTTTTGCCCCGGCGTCCCGGCGCCGACGCCTGTCTGCCCCGTGTGGAAGAGCGCAGGCACGCCGAGGTCGCTAATCGTGCCCCAGAGCTCGTAGTAGTCGGGGTTGTTCGCCTCGAAGGCCTGAGTGATCGGGTGAAACTTGAAGCCCTTGAGGCCGAGCTCCTCGACGCAGCGCACCGCCTCCTTCACCGCCAGCTTGCCCTGCTTCGGGTCGACGCCGCCGAAGCCGATGAACTGCTCCGGATAATCCCGCTGCAGCTCTGCCGACCAATCGTTGTGCAGTGAGGTGCCGTCTTCGGCCACAGGCCCGGTGACCAGGATCACGGCCATCAGGTCTCGGTCCTTGTAGTACTGGTAGACGCTTTCCTTGGTGTCGGGCACGGCCTCGCCGCGAAAGTACTTCATCATCGTCGGGTTCTGGGCGTTGCGGCCGGACTCCGGACGCGTCGGCGCGTGAACGTGAATATCGATGCCTTTGACCACGAAGAAACCTCCCCAGGCTCTACTCAGCGATTTGCGCCCGATTCTACGGCAGGCTTTCGACATCGGGACGGAGCCGCTACGATACGCGTCGAACCAGGAGGATTGTATACATTGAATATCGGCGTCGGCTTCAACCCCAACATCCCGATTGAAACCCAGATCGAGCTCACCCAGGAGGCAACGCGCCTCGGCTTCGATCTGATCACGACAGCGGAGGGGCCGGGGCAGACCTACTTCCACGACGCCTTCCAGATGTGCCTCATGCGCTGGATCGCCTCGAAGGAGATCAGGCCCGAAGGCATCACGACGATGATCGCGGTCTCACCGGTCGCGCTGCGGACGCCGGTCGGTCTCGCGATGAGCGCCCAGACGCTCCACCAGATCACAGGCGGCAAATTCATCCTCGGCGTCGGCACGGGACGCGCGTACAGCGGCTGGTACCGCAAGATGTGGGGAGTCCGCGACAAGTCGACCGTGACCCTGATGCGCGACTACATCACCGCAATCCGCGCCCTTATGACAAAGGAAGGCGCGACGATCGAGAGCCCGCACTTCAGCTACAGCGGCGCCAAGCTCAACATCGACTACCCGGGGCCGGAGATCTGGGTCGCCGCGCTCGGACCGAACATCATCAAGGTCGGCGCCGAGCTGACCGACGGCCTCGTCCTCAACAACTGCTCGCCGGAATACATTCGCGACACCGTAAGGCCCATGGTTGCCGACCACGCAAAGGCGGCCGGCCGCGACCCGTCCGCTGTGAAGATTCAGCACGGCGTCCGCCTCGTCATCGACGACGACATTAAGGCGGCACGACGCGTCCTCGCCCGCGGCCAGATCGGCGAGGTCTCACTCTCCCCGACCCGTACCCGCGGCGAGGCCTACCAGCGCCACGACCTTCAGCAGGGCTACACGGAAGAGCTCGCCGAGGTGCGGGCGATGATCGAGCGCGGCATGAGCGAAGACGACATCCTGGACCACTACCCGGAGCCGT
>JBFWZE010000216.1:0-5186 GCA_050185685.1 Dehalococcoidia bacterium | reverse complement strand
TTGAAGCTTCGCATGTAGAATACGAGGCACATAGTAGGAGGTCGCGGTGTCCATCGATAAGGCGCTGTTTCGCCAGGTTGCCGGCTCGTTTGCGTCCGGAGTCACGGTTATCACGACAGGCAGCGAAGGCAGCTTTCACGGCATGACCGCCAGCGCCTTCACCTCGCTCTCAATCGACCCGACGCTGGTCCTCGTTTGCGTCGACAAGAATGCGCGCACGCTGGGCGCGCTGCATGAGTCGCAGATGTTCAACGTCAACATCCTCGCCGCGGACCAGGAGTTCTTCTCGCGCACCTTCTCGAGCAAGGACTCACCGCACGCCCACGGCCTTGTCGGCATCGACTACAAGCTCGGTGAGCTGGGCCTGCCAATCCTTGATGGCGTGCTTGCGTTCTTCGAATGCCGTGTCGTCCATGAGCTGGATGGCGGCGACCACATCATCTTCGTCGGTGAGGTAGACAACGCGGGTGTCGGCGATATCGAGGACCCACTGCTCTACTTCCGTGGCCGATACCGCACCGTGACGGAACTGCCGATCACCTGACCGGCTTTACCCCTCTTCGCAGGCCATGCTAGAGTTGAAAGGCCTAGAGCGTGACTCCCGCCAGCCGGCGGGAGTTTTGTTCGATAAGCAACTATGGTGGGCGTGGCCTAGCGGCAAGGCGTCAGGTTGTGGCCCTGAAGATCGAGGGTTCGAATCCCTCCGTCCACCCCATACAAACCACACTACGCCCGGCCGGGAGGCGTGAATGAACGAAGAGCCCAAGCCCAGCGGCGCTGAGACCCCGGATCCATGGTCAGCGCCGTCCACAACCCCGCAAGCAGAAGGCTCGACCCCGGAGTCCACACCTCCGGCGGCGGAACCCGTTGCAGCATCGACTGACCCAACACCAGCACCGACACCCACGGAGCCTCCGGTAGCGTCCACACCGCCGCCTGTGGTTCCACCGGTCCAGGCGGCGCCGGCCGCCTCCTCAGGCGGTAACAGCGGCGGTCTGCCGCTCCTGCCTCTCGCCGCCGCGGCGTTGATCCCGGCGGTCATCGTCGGCCTGCTCGTCTTCTTCATCGCCGGCGGCTCTGACAGCGGCGGTGGCAGCTGCGGCGCAACGCTTGACGGCTTCGTTCGGCTGTCGCTCGACCAGGGTGACGAAATCGAGTCGACCTGCGACCTGCCAGACGGCTTCCCGGATGACCTGCCGGTCTACAGCGGCGCTGAGCTCGACGGCGGATTCGCGATCAAGTCGGACCAGGGCACGACCTTCATCGTCGCCTACAGCACGAGCGCGGATAAGTCAGAGGTCTATGACTACTTCCTCGACCGCATGGACGAGGACCCGTGGCAAATCGAGCTCTCGCGCGAAGCCGATGACTTCACCGGTATGCAGTTCTCGCGGCCGGACAGCGCCGATATCCAGGGCAGCATCACGATCAGCCACTCCGACCTCGACGGTCGCACATCGATTTTCATTTTCCTTCTCGACGCCTCGCAGACCTCGTTGGGCTCACAGGAGAGCAAGCCGATTCCGACGACGAGCCATGCGCTACCCCCGGACTTCCCCAAGGACGTCCCGATTTTCAAGGGCAAAGCGGACAGCATCGTCACTGAGACGTACTTCCAGAGGGACGCGGGACGAAACGCGTTCCTCATTTCGTTTTTGACGAAGGACGCGGACGTCGACGTGATCAACTTCTACACCCAGGAGTTTCAGAAGCGCGGCTGGACGGTGAAGGATGGCCAGCTTGAGGCCGGCGACTTCGCCCTGTCGATCGACTTCGATGACGGCAAGCCAACCAAGGAAGTGCAGGGCTCGATCCGGGCGGACGTCTACAGCGAGGACGCGAGCTATACGGAGGTCAACCTGATCGTCCAGGTGAGTGCCAGCCGGGGACGCGGCAACTAGCGAATTCGGTCGTCCTCAACGGCAGACCATCGAAGGGCTGAGAGAGCCCTCGTGGTAGACTGCGAGAGCCTCACGCGCTCGTAGCTCAGCGGATAGAGCACTGGTCTTCGGAACCAGGTGTCGGGGGTTCGAATCCCTCCGAGCGCGCCATGCACAACATCGAGGAACCGAAGCGAATGCCGTGCGGTTCCTTTTTCTTTTCTGCTCCGAAACGGTGGCGTGAGACTCGATTGCACTGTTCAGCCGGCGGCAACTCGGACTCATGATCATGAAATCTCGGCGCCGGACGGTGCGCGGCGCATAGTCGAGGGGCGACGGGTCGTTTGACCGAAGCCTGCTGCGCGGTAGACTCGTTTAGAGAAATGACTGCCAGTCGTCCACCTTCACTCGTTCGAACCGCCGCCTGGGCGTCGCTGATCGCCAACATCGGGATCATTCTGACCGGCGGCCTGGTACGGCTGACCGGTTCCGGGCTCGGCTGCGATACGTGGCCGCGATGTTCGACCGAATCGCTGACGCCCACCAGCGAGTCTTCGGGTCATGCCTTCATCGAGTTCGGCAACCGCACGCTCACAGGTGTGCTCCTGCTCATCGCCTTCTTCGCCCTCTACGCCGTGTATCGCAAAGCTTCGAACCGCGCCGACCTGAAGCAGCTCGCCTGGGTGCAGCTCGGCGGGATCCTGGTGCAGGCGATGGTCGGTGGTGGCGTCGTGCTGCTCGACCTTACGTGGAACGCGGTGGGCTTCCACTACCTGCTCTCGATCGTTCTCGTAGGCGCGATGGCGGTCTTCGTCCATCGCGCTTACTCACCGCCGGGCGCCCGCGTCATGGTGGCGCAGAGCGTGACGCTCAAGATGACCTACCTTCTCGCCCTCGTGACGGGGGTTGTGCTGGTGCTCGGTGTGATTGCCACCGGGTCCGGCCCTCATTCAGGCGACGCGAGTGAAGAGATCCTCCGGTCGGGGTTCGACGCGTACCTCGTGTACCGGATCCACGCCTTCGCCAGCTACACGCTGCTGATCCTGACAGTCGGCCTGCTGGTCAGGGCTGACAGCGCCGGAGAGCGGCCGGAGTTCACGCGCTGGGTTCGCATTCTGCTGCTCGCCGAGGCCTTCCAGATCGGTGTCGGCATTACGCAGGCAACGACGTCGCTGCCCATCGGGCTCGTCTCGATTCACATGGTCTTCGCGTCGGTCATCGGTGCCATCGTCGTCACGATCTGGCAGGAGTTGCGCACGACCGAGTCGAAGGAGCCGCGTGATAGCGCCGAGCCTCACGTCCCCGGTTCAGGCGACGTGGTCCCCGCCGTCTAGCGGCACCATCGGGCAGGACTTCCCTGACTTAGCTGCTGCCTGGTGGCATAGAGTCGCCGAGCCAGCGCAGCGCAGAAGCCTCAAAGCACTTACACTAGGTATATGTCGACCGATATATCGTTACAACAGGCTGTAGAAGCATTCACGGTGAAGCTGCCACCCCAGAAGCACATGGAGGCGCAAGAGGCTCTGAAGCTGGCGCGCTGGTACGGGGAAGGTCAGCCGGCCGCCTCCCTTCGGCCGATAGATATCGAGCACTACGTCGAGACATTCGGCCTGAACTCGCCCCTCGCGCGGGGCCGAGCTGATTCGCTCAAAGCATTCCTGAACTTCGCCGACAAGGCGAGCATGACCAGCAGCCGCCTGGTAAGTCACGTGCGCGTTCGTAAGCCCGCAGGCTCGAGGAATGCCGCGGCCAAGACCATCGATGAAGACCAGGGCGTCCGGATGACCTCTGCAGGCAAGGCTGCGCTCGAGGCGGAGCTCGAAGAGCTGATTTCGACACGCCCGCAGATCGCGGAGGAGCTTCGGCTCGCCCGCCTCGACGGCGACTACTCCGAGAACGCGCCCCTCGACGCCGCACGCGAATCGCAGGGGAAGCTCGAGGGCCGGATACGCGAACTCGAAGCGAAGCTCAACCTGGCGGTCATCGTCGAGAACGACGACTCTGCGTCGGCCGGCGATGTTGTGCGGATCGGCTCGAAGATTGTGATCTCCGAGCTGACCACCGGCACCAGGCGCGAGCTTCAGATCGTGAACGCCTCCGAAGCGCAGGGTGCCGGCCGCCTGTCGCACGACTCGCCGGTAGGCAGAGCGATCGTCGGCCACCGAATTGGCGATGTCGTGACCGTCACGGCGCCGCGCGGCAAGATCGAGTACCGCATCGACGGCGTTAACGCCTGAGCTCATCCGGCCGGCGCAGGGCGCCTCGTCCATCCGACTGTGAATCGCCGGCCCGAGGAACGGGCCGGTGCGATGTGTTGACCAAGCCCGGTCTGCGCGACCGCGTGTGCTCTACGTACAGGAGTGCCCTATCTACCCCGACGACTACCAAGAACTGACCAGGCGCCTGAAGTCCAGGGGCATCTTCGAACATCAACCTCGGTTTTATTCGGTCCAGGCACTGGCGATCGTTGGCCTCCTTGGTATCGGAATCGCCGTCCTGGTTGTGAGCGACGCGCTCTGGATCCGAATGCTGGACGCTGTCCTCCTGGCGGTTGTCTTTGTGCAGCTGGGCTTTCTCTTCCATGACGCCGGGCATCGGCAGATCTTCCGGCGCGCGATTCACAATGACGTGGCCATGCTGGCTATCGGATTCGTCATCGGGTCGAGCCGCAGCTGGTGGTTCGACTCGCACAACCGCCATCACACCAATCCGAATGAGCTCGACCTCGATCCGGACATCGAACTGTACATCGTCAATTTCTCCGAGCGTCAGGCCGGTACCCGTGGCAGGGTCGTCGGCTTTCTCTCGCGCTTCCAGGCCTTCTACTTCTTCCCGGCGCTTCTCTTCGAGGGCGTCGGCGCGCACATCGCGAGCTGTGTCTTCCTGCTGAGAGGCAAGGCGCGCTTCGGCATCATCGAATCAGCCGCGATGGTCCTTCACTTTGTGCTGTACTTCGGCCTTCTCTTCGCGCTGATGCCGGCATGGCAGGCGGTGCTGTTCATGGTCGTTCATCACAGCATCGCCGGGCTCTACATGGGCTCGGTCTTCGCTCCGAATCACAAGGGCATGCTGATCCCGGATGAAAGCAGCGACCTTGACCTGTTTCAGCGCCAGGTCCTGACTAGCCGTAACGTTTCGCCGCATCCGGTCACGGACGTCCTGTACGGCGGCCTGAACTACCAGATCGAGCACCACCTCTTCCCTCAGATCCCGCGCAGCAGGCTGAAGTCGGCCTATCCGGTCGTCAAGGAGTACTGCCGCGAGCGGGGAATCGCCTACTACGAAACGTCGAGCTGGCAGTCCTAC
>JBFWZE010000215.1:0-5188 GCA_050185685.1 Dehalococcoidia bacterium | reverse complement strand
CGGCGCTGCACCGCGCCCTCGAGCTCGGAGATGTGACGCCGGTCTTTATCCTCGACCCGTCAGCCCTGAATTCCCGCTACCACCGCAGCGCCGAACGCCGCAAAGCCTTCCTCTTCGAAGGCCTGCGCACCCTCGACACAGACCTCAGAGCGCGCGGCAGCCGACTCGTTGTTCGGCGTGGCAACCCGCTGCGACAGCTACGAGAGCTGGTCAAGGAGACCGGCGCTGAGACAATCGTCGCCGCCGAAGACTACAGCCCCTACGGCCGCCGTCGTGACGCGGCCGTGGCGAAGGCCCTCAGCCTCGAGCTCACCGGCGGGATCGCGATCCGGCGGCCGCAAGACGTACTCAAGTCCGACGGTGAGCCGTTCAAGGTCTTCACGCCCTTTAGCCGCGCGTGGCTGCAGCAGTCGCCCCTCACGCGAGCCGACCTGCTGTCTTTGCCTCGACAGCTGCCCGCCGTTTCCCCTGGCATCGAGAGGCTCGACATCCCGACGAGTGACATCGACCTGACAGGGCTGACCGCCGGTGAAGCTGACGCCCGAAAGCGGCTGCAGCACTTCGTCGGAGGCGCCATCGCCGGCTACGCGGAGGGACGCAACCGCCTCGACGAGGACGGTACCTCGGTCCTGTCACCGTATCTGCGCTTCGGGATGATCTCGCCGCGGGAGTGCGCCATCGCCGTAATCGAGGCGCAGGCGGCCGCGTCCACCAGCGACGCAAAGCGAGGCGCCGCTACATGGCTCAACGAGCTGATCTGGCGCGACTTCTATCTCGCCGTCCTCCACCACTTCCCGGAGGTAATGGCGCGCGAGTTCGACGCTTCGCTGCAGGACATCCCCTGGCGCAACGACCCGGCCGAAATTGATGCGTGGCAGCAGGGCCGAACAGGCTACCCCGTGATCGACGCGGCGATGCGCCAGCTGGCGGAGACGGGCTGGATGCACAACCGCGCGCGCATGATCGTCGCGTCCTTCCTCGTGAAGCACCTGCTGGTCGATTGGCGTATCGGCGAGCAGTGGTTCATGGACCAGCTCCTCGATGGCGACCCGGCGGCGAACAACGGCGGTTGGCAGTGGACCGCAGGCGTCGGCACCGACGCTGCGCCGTATTTTCGCGTCTTCAACCCGGTGCTGCAGGCGAAGCGCTTCGACCCGGACGGCGCCTACGTCCGCCGCTGGCTCCCAGAGCTGCAAGCCGTCGACACCCGCTTCGTCCACGAACCCTGGCGTCTGCCCTCGCAGCAGCGCAGCGAAATCGACTACCCGGCGCCGATCGCCGACCTCGCAGAGGGCCGCGCGAGAGCGATAGCCGCATACAACGCCGCAAAGGGCCGCTGAGGGGCAGGCTTCGACTCTCACCAGCAAGCCGCGAAAACTGGCGCGAAGCGGCAGCAGGCCTTCCTCTCCCCCTGGGAGAGGACTGAGGTGAGGGCGTACCTCCGGAGACGCCGGCGGTCAGCGCGCTGTCTTGTCAGGACTACAGATCCACAGGTGACAAGGCACGCCCTCACCCCACTCGCTGCGCTCGTCCCCGCTCTGCGGGCCCTCTCCCAGAGGGCGAGGGAAGCCCGGTGCTCACTGCCGCGCAAGCACCCATCCGGGCGAAGTGCCGCTGAAAATGGAGACCGCCCGGAGTGTCGGGCGGTCATGCATCTGCTGATAGCTGAAAGCTTTTTCCTGACCGCTAAAGGGCTACTTCTCGTCCTTCAGCGCCTTCTGCAGGTTCTTCGCGAACTCCGCGACCATCGAGTCTGACTTCTTACGGATCAGGGGCTGGCCCATCTCAGCGAGGCGGCCGGAGAAGTTGAGGTCGGCGTTGATCAGCACTTCAGTGGTGCCGGGCGTGGTCTCGGTGAGGTGGGCGACGACGTCGGCGTTGACGCCCGCGCCAATGCGGCGGTCACGGCCCTCGCCGTGCATCTTCCAGGTGCCGTCGGGTTCCTTCTCGAGCTTCGCCTTGCCGGAGAACTTCATTCCCAGCGGCCCGAACTTGATGCCGACTCGGCCCTCGTACCAGCCGTCCTCGAGGGGATTGACCTCTTCGACGCCGGGGACACACTTTGCCGACTTCTGAATGTCGTCGAGGAATGCCTGGACCTTGTCCGCGGTGCCCTCGACGACCACCCTGTGCTCGAACTTCATGCAGTAACTCCCAGGACCTGCTCGAGAGCGCGGCGGGTGAAGACGACCGCCATGTCCCGCTTGTAGTCGGACGAACCGCGGAAGTCGTCGATCGGGTCGACCTGGTCGACGACCTGGGCGGCGGCGGCGCGGATGTTTTCCGCCGTTGCAGCCTGACCGCTGAGGGCGCTTTCGACGGCGGTGGCGTGCACCGGTGTCGACGCGGCGGCGATAAGGGCGACTTTGACGTTGCTCACGTTGCCGCCGGACACCTGTCCCATCGCGCAAACCGCGACGGTGGCGTAGTCGTCCTCAGTGCGCGGCAGGTACTTGATGTAGACGGCCTTCGCGTCCTTCGGCTGCGGCGGGACGATGACCTCGGTGAGCAGCTCACCCGGTTCGATCACGGTCTCGTAGTAGTCGGTGAAGAAGTGCTCGATCGGAACCGTGCGCTCGCCGTTCTTCGAGACGAGGCGGACCTTCGCGCCGAGGACGATGTAGGCCGCCGGCGGGTCCTGCGCCGGGTCGGCGTGAGCGAGGCCGCCGCCGACCGTGGCCTGGTTGCGGATGCGCACAGTGGCGACGCGGCTGTAGACGTCGGCGAGCAGCGGCGCGACTTCCCTGACGAGGCCGCTGTTGACGACAGCGCTGTGGTGGGTGAGAGCGCCGATGTGCAGGCCGTCAGCCTCCGAGCGAATGCCCTCGAGGCCGGGGACTTTGTGGAGGCTGATCAGGTGGTCGGCCGCGAGCAGGTTCTGCTTCATCAGGACAACCGCGGCGGTGCCGCCGGCGATCGGGCGGCCGTCATCTTCGTGGTCGGCGAGAAGCTGGAGCGCCTCGTCGAGGCTGGTGGGGGCGTGGAAGAAGAAGTCTCGCATCGCCTAGCCCGCCTTCGCCGCGTTCTGAATCGCTTCGATGATCTGATAGTAGCCCGTGCAGCGGCACAGGTTGCCCATCATCCATTCCTTGATCTGTTCTTCCGAAGGAGACGGGATGTTGTCCAGCAGTGACTTCGCCGCGACGATCTGGCCGGGCGTGCAGGCGCCGCACTGGAAGCCGCCGTAGGTAATGAAGGCTTCCTGCACCGGGTGAAGCTTTTCACCGTCCGCGATGCCCTCGATCGTCGTGATGTCGGCGCCGTCTGCCTGGACCGCCAGCGTGAGGCAGGAAGCGACCATGTTGCCGTTGAGCAGCACGGTGCAGGCGCCGCACACGCCGACGCTGCAGGCTTCCTTGGTACCGGTCAGGTGCAGGTCATAGCGCAGGAAGTCGACGAGCAGGCGGCGGTTGGGAACGGTCGCCTCGTAGGGCTCACCGTTGATGGTCATCTTGACCAGAGTAGTTTCGCTAACAGCTTCCATGAAGTCCCCTTAACGCTCTCTCGCAGGGTATGGCCGACCGGCCTCAGGTCGGGGCGGGCAGCGGCCAAAATGCTACGCCAGTCGAATCTGACTGACAACCATCAGGGTACACAAAAGAGAGTCAGCGAACTTGTACGCACAGGCAGCGTCTCGCTACGATATCGCGGCAACTCGCAAAGGAGGCATCATGATCGAGGAAGCTCCCGCGGTGGTCGAGGTTGAGACACGGCGGATTCTCGCGGTCGTGCAGAGAGTGCGCTGGCGCGAGATCGGTCTGGCAGCAATGCCGGCGCTCGACCGGGTCTGGGCGCACCTGAGATCCAACAATGTCAGCGGTCTCGGCCACAACCTCTTCCTCTACCGCGACTCCGATCACGACGGCTGTGAAGCCTGTTTCGGCGTCGAAGTGCCCGCCTCGGTCGAAGCGCCTGAGGGTTTCGTCATCACAGCGACACCTGCCGGCCGCGCCGCGACGGTCGCCCACTACGGCTCCTACAACGGGCTCTTCTCCGCGAACACCGTGCTCCGAGACTGGTGCGCCGAGCACCATCACCAGCTCACCGGCGTTACCTGGGAGCTCTATGGCGACTGGTCGGATGACCCCGCTAGACTGCGCACCGATATCTTCTACGAGGTGGCAACTTCGGCCGGCTAACAACGTAAACTGGCCGCGAACCGCAACTACTGAGTCAATCACTCACACTGGGGCACAGTCCGGGGAGGCATTCATGGTCGCATATCAGGTCATCGGCAAACCCAGCCGCCGCTGGGACGGCGAAGACAAAGTCACCGGCGCGGCAAAGTACGCCGCCGATATCAACCTGCCTGGGACGATCTTTGGCAAGTCACTGCACAGCCCCTACTCCCACGCCCGCATCGTCAGCATCGACACGTCCGCGGCGAAGGCGCTCCCGGGCGTCCACGCGGTGATTACCGGTGAGGACGTTCGCACCGGCGGCCTCTGGGGCCGCGCCGTGAAAGACGTGCCCCCGCTCGCCTACCAGCGCGTGCGCTTCGCCGGTGAGCGCGTTGCCGCTGTCGCAGCCGACGACGAGGACATCGCCCAGCAGGCCATCGACCTGATCGAGGTCGAGTACGAAGAGATGCCGGCCGTCTTTGAGTCGCTCGAAGCGATGAAGGACGACGCGCCGATCCTCCACCCTGACTTCAACAGCTACTTCGGCTTTCGCCAGAAGCAGGAGAAGCCCTCGAACGTCTTCTTCAAGACGCACTGGGAGAAGGGCGACGTCGACGCCGCCTTTGCTGCTGCCGATGTCGTCGTGGAGAACGTCTACGAGACGCAGCGCCAGCACCAGGGCTACATCGAGCCGCAGGCGGTGCTGGTGAACCTCGACGAGTCGGACGGGCGCGTCCACGTCTGGCTCTGCACGAAGGTCCCCTACAACACGCGCGAATCGCTGGCGACGGCGGCGGCGATCCCCCAGGACACGATCCTGATGCACCACGTCTACATCGGCGGCGACTTCGGCGGGAAGGGTAACTCCCGCAACACGCCGATCTGCTACTTCCTCGCGAAGGCAACCGGCCGGCCAGTAATGATGGTCTCGGACTACCTAGAGGAGTTCCTCGCCGGCAACCCGCGCCACAACACGATGACGCGGCTGAAGACGGGTGTGATGAAGGACGGCACCCTCGTCGCCCACACCGTCGACTACTACGTGAACTCCGGCGCCTACGCGGCGT
>JBFWZE010000214.1:0-5275 GCA_050185685.1 Dehalococcoidia bacterium | reverse complement strand
ACGAGATCTCGCAGGTCGAAGAGACAACACCGCGCCTGGTCAGCGGCCGCGACCTGATGCAGGGCCTGGCGATCGAACCGGGCCCGCTGGTCGGCCGCCTGATGCGCGACGTCGAAGAGGCGATCGGCGCGGGCGAGATCACGACGCGGGAAGACGCAATCGAGTACGCGAGGACGCTGCTGGGCGCTTCCTCTGAGGAGAAACAGGATGGGTGACGGGGCGATCATGTCCGCCGTGTTCGTCGGCGTAATCGCGGGGTTCTACCTGATGTTCATGCGTCCGGTCCAGAAGGACCAGGAAAAGCATAAGAAGAACATCCGCGACCTCCGCGTCGGCGACGAGGTTCTGACGACTTCGGGCTTTATCGCACGGGTCAGAGACATTAGAGTGCCCGAGACGGGGCAGACACGGATCTCGCTCGAGCTTGCCGACGGCGTCGTCTTCGAAGCCGTCAGCAGCGCAATCCTGGAGCGGCTAACTCCGGAGGGCGAAATCAGACCGTCTGAGCAGAAGGAAGCATCCGCATGAGGCAACGTTCTACCCAGCTCTTGCTGGCGTTTGTCATCGTCCTGACGACGTTCTCGGTGTTAGTGGCGTTCCCGTCCGACCCCAACCGCTACCTTCCCGGCTTCATTCCGTGGCCGGAAGAGGAGTGCGTCGGCCCGGTCTGCATCGGCAAGGGCATCCACATCGGCGGCCTCGACCGCCGCGAGATGCGTCTCGGCCTCGACCTGCGCGGCGGCACCCGCCTCGTCCTCGAAGCCGACACCGCGGACAACCCGGGCATCAACCTCGACGAGGCGCTCGACACCGCGGTTGAAGTCGTCGAACGCCGCGTCAACGCCTTTGGTGTCGCCGAGTCGATCACCGAGCGCGTCGGCGACACGCGAATCTCCGTGCAGCTACCCGGCATCTCCAGCGACGAGGCGGTCGACCGCATCGGCCGGACGGCGCAGCTGCAGTTCATGGAACTGGGCCTGACGCCGGACAAGACCGGTGTGCTGATCAACCAGCCGGACGGGACGCAGACTACAGCGCTGCTCGACCAGGTGCTCGCCTCGCCCACACTGCGGCAGCAGGCTGTCTACGTGCCGATCGTCGAGACCGACGAGGACGGCGTGCAGCGCGAGCTGAACGGCGGTTACCTCGACCGGAATGACATCTTCATCAGCCGCAACACGCTCGGCCAGCCGATCCTCAACTTCGGTATGACCGACGAGGGTTCGAAGCTGCTCGAAAAGGCGACGACCCGTCTTGTGGGCACGCAGGCGCCGATCGCCTTCGCCCTCGACGGCGAGCTGATCCGCGACAAGGACGGCTTCATCGTCGCTCCGAGCGTCAACGCGGTGCTGAGCGACCGGGCCGTCATCACAGGCCTCAGCGCCGACACGGCAAAGAACCTCGACACGCTGCTGCGCACAGGCGCCTTCCCGGTGCCACTGCGCGTCGTCCAGCAGGAAGACGTCGACGCGACGCTCGGCGAGTCGGCGGTGGTCGACTCCGTGGACGCCGGCCTGATTGCGATCTTCATCGTCATGGCGTTCATGACGCTGTACTACCGCCTGCCCGGCGTCATCGCCTCGCTCGCCCTCTTCGTCTACGTCAGCGTGACGCTGATGGTCTACAAGATGGTGCCGGTGACAATTACGTCCGCGGGTATGGCGGCCTTCGTGCTCTCGGTCGGCATGGCGGTGGACGCGAACATCCTGATTTTCGAGCGCATGAAGGAGGAGCTCCGCCTCGGCCGCAGCCTGACGGGTGCGATTGACGCGGGCTTCAGCCGTGCGTGGACTTCGATCCGCGACTCCAACGTGGCGACGCTGATCACCTGCCTCATCCTCTTCTGGTTCGGCGACCAGTTCGGCGCCAGCCTCGTGAAGGGCTTCGCGCTGACGCTGGCCCTCGGTGTCGTCGTGTCGATGTTCTCGGCGATTACGGTGACGAAGACCTTCCTGCAGATGCTGATCGGCACGCCGGTCATGCGCCACCTCTGGCTCTTCGGCGCCGACGTTGCCGAAGCACGCGAACACCTCAGCAGCGGTCCGCTGGCCCCCGCAGCCGGTCAGGCGCCAAGGAGCACGCAAGAGTGATTGACTTCGTCAACAAGCGCAAACTGTTCTATCTGATCTCTCTGGTGATGATCATCCCCGGCGTGATCTCGCTGGTCCTGCCCGGCGGCTTCACCACAGGCATCGAGTTCAGCTCCGGCACGACCTTCAGCGTCCGCTTCGCACAGGACGTCGACGAGGGCGACATGCGTTCGACCCTTGCCGACCTGGGCCACGACAACGCCCGCGTCCAGCGCACCGGCGAAGGCCAGCTGCTGATCCGGACCGACCTGATCGAAGGCGCCGCCAACGCACCGGCGATCGGCGCCGCGCCCCCGTCCGAGCGTGAAGAGCTGGAAACCGCGCTCTCGCAGAAGTATGGGCCGCTGCTGGACGGCAACGGCAACGTGGCGAACCGCTTCCTCGAGTTCTCTTCGGTCTCGCCGTCGGTCTCATCCGACATCGGCCGAAACTCGGCGATTGCGGTGGCGATCGCCTCGCTGGCGATCCTGGGGTACATCACCTGGGCGTTCCTGTCGGTGCCGAACCCGATCCGCTACGGCGCGAGCGCGATCATTGCGCTGCTCCACGACGTGCTCCTGGTCCTGGGCGCGATGTCGATCCTTGGGCGCCTCTTTGGCTTCGAGATCGACACGCTGTTCATCACCGCGATGCTGACGATCGTCGGCTTCTCGGTCCACGACTCGATCGTCGTGTTCGACCGCGTGCGTGAGAACGTGCACCGGGCGGAGCAGGCGGGCCTGCACGTGACGCTGGACCAGGCGGTGAACTCCAGCCTCAACCAGACGATCGGCCGGTCGCTGACGACGTCGATCACGGTGGTGCTGACGCTGGTGGCGCTGATCCTGCTCGGCGGCGAGACGATCCGGGAGTTCCTGATCATCATGCTGATCGGCCTCGTGTCCGGTACGTACAGCTCGATCTTCGTCGCGAGCCAGCTACTGATTTCGTGGGAGCACGGTGAGCTGCCGTTGATCAGCCGCCGACGCCGCAGCGAGATGGCAGAGGCTGTGTAGACGCACGGCGCAAGCAAGACCAGTAAGGGGGCGGCTCTTCGGAGCCGCCCCCTTTGCGTTGTGGGTATCTGCAGGGTCCCAGCATGCTGAGACCCTACAGATGGCGCTGCCGACAAAGGGTTGGCGCCGAGGAGCTTCCCTCACCCTACCCCTCTCCTCCTTCTGGGAAGGACGGCAGAGGGGACCCGTTAGCGCCATTACGGCAGCGGTTCGATCGCGGTCCGTAGTTACTGCTAGCGAATTACCGGCTACTCTTCAGGTGTGACTACCACTTCGATCATTCATGAGAAGGTGCGCGGCTTTGACCTGCGGTTAGCGACGCAGGCCGGCGTCTTTGCCCACAAGGGGCTCGACCAGGGGACGCGGCTGCTGATTGAGGCGATGCGCGTGTCGCCGACGGCGAAGGTCCTGGACATGGGGTGCGGCTACGGCGGCATCGGCATTACGGCGGCGAAGCTGGCAACGAAGGGCGAAGTCGTGCTCGTCGACACCGACATCCGGGCGACGCGGCTGGCACAGCGCAACGTCGAGCTGAACGGGCTGACCAACGCCACGGTAATCCTGGGGGACGGCACGAACGACCTGCCGCCGAAGTCCCGCTTCGACGTGGTCGTGAGCAACCCGCCGACGCACAACGGACGCGAGGTCCTCGACGAGATGGTGGCAGGCGCCTACCAGGTGCTGAAGCCGCGCGGTCAGCTCTACCTCGTGATCAACCGCCTGCTCAGCCTCCGCCGCGAGGTCGATGACGTCTTCGGCAACTCGGAGGTCGTCGGCCGGGAGAAGGGCTTCGTCGTGATCCGGGCGCAGAAGCTGCCGCCAAAGCGACAGGACGACGACGGCATCGAGGCGAAGTGGAAGGACGCCGCGGCAGCACCGACCTCGACCCGGAGACGGCGCTGACGCCAGGGCTGGACGCTCGTAGACTTGTGACCATGCGAATTCGGGAAATCCAGGGCGAAGAGCTGAACCACGTCTGGCCTGCACTGGCGCATCTTGCCGGCGAAGAAGGCGCTGCCGGCCGCCTCGTCCGCATCCACGAGATGCTAAGCGCCGGAAGCCCCTATTGTCTCCTCGCCGAGGACGACGGCGCGGCGGCCGGGCTGGCGGTGGTGGAGAACTACCGCAGCGCCTGGATCTTCGTCGACTACGTTGCGACGATCCGCGAGTTCCTGGCCACCGAGGATGCTCGAGGTGAGCTGCTGGCGGCAATCGAGACGCGGGGACGGGCCGACGGCGTAAACAACCTCTCGCGCTTCACGACGGCCGCGGACCCGCTCCTACCCTGGTGGGAGGAGGCAGGCTTCGTCGAGTTCATGGCGGCGTTCCGACGTCCCCTGGACGTCGAGGAGCTGGAGGTCCCACAAGCTGCGCCCGACGACGGCATCGTCATTCGCGAGGTGACCGACCTCGATGCGGACTGGCCGAAGCTGCGGGTTCTGCTCGAGAAGCTCAACCAGCATCACGCATCGATTGCCGAACGCGTGCTGAGCCCCGATCGCGAGGCAAACACGCAGAAGGAGCTCGCCCAGGAGCTCGAACGCGGTGAGGCGCTGGTGATGCTGGCGGAAGACCACGGCGAGGCGATCGCCACGTCCTCGGCGGAGCTGGGTGAAAGACACGCCGACGGCTCGCGCACGGGCTTTCGCAGCAAGCTGTACGTCGACGAGGCATATCGTGGACGGGGCCTGCCAGCTCGCTTCGAGGCGCGCGCGCTCCCGTGGCTGCGGCAACACGGCGTCACCGACGTGGAGCGATGGATCGTCGCCGGCAACGAGCGGCCGCGGCAGATCTGGACGAGGCGCGGCTACCGACCAGAACGCTTGCTGCTACGAAAGGCGCTCGGCTGATGAGCATTGCCCTGTACTACGACCCCCTCTTCCTTGAGCACGACACCGGTAACCACCCGGAGAAGGCGGTACGTGTCAGCACCTGCATGCAGCTGCTGGAGTCGTCCGGGCTGATCAAGAAGCTCGAGCGCCCCGTCTGCGAGGACGCGACGGAGGAGCAGCTCCAACTCGTGCACACGCCGGAAGAGATCGAGATGATCAAGCAGGCGTCGCTGATCGGGCCGGTGATGCTCGACCCCGACACGGTCGCGAACAAGCGCAGCTACGCGGCGGCGGTGCGGGCGGCAGGGGCTGTCATCGGCGCGACGAAGGCGGTGGTCGCCGGCGAATACGAGGCGGC
>JBFWZE010000213.1:0-5285 GCA_050185685.1 Dehalococcoidia bacterium | reverse complement strand
TCCGCTGGCGGCTCCTGCTCAGTCCCGTCCGCGCCGTCAGTACGCTGCGTCTCTATCCCGTGGTCCTGATCGGCCTGATGACGAACAACGTCGCGCCGCTGCGGGTCGGTGAGCTCGTCCGTGCATATCTCGTCGGTGAGCGCGAGTCGATGAGCAAGTCGACCGCCCTCGGCACGATCGCCGTCGACCGCGCCTTCGATGGGCTCACGCTGGTCATGATGCTGGGCATTGCGGCGGCACTGAGCGGCTCGAACGGCGGTGTGCAGAGCGTTGGCATCTTCACTGCCGTCACCTTCGGCATTGCCAGCCTCGTGCTCATGAGCCTGGCGATCTGGCCGCAGCGCTCACGTCCGTTGCTCACGCGCTTCATCAACATCGCGCCGGAGCCGATCGCCGTGAAGATTGAGGCGCTGGTCGACTCATTCTCCGTCGGGCTTGCAGCGCTGCGCAGCCCTGGGACGCTGGCGATCGCTGCGCTGGCGTCTGTCGGTTCATGGTTGATCGAGGGCTTCATGTACTGGGTGGTCGGCCAGGCATTCGACCTGCACGTCGGTTTCGAGGTCTACCTGCTGATCCTGGCGGGTGCAAACCTCGCACTATCGATCTTTGCCTCACCCGGCGGCATCGGGCCCTTCGAGGCGGCCACGCAGGCGATCCTGCTGTCGTTTGCCGTCTCGGACGCCAACGCCTTCGCGTACGCGATCGTGCTTCACGTCCTGCTGCTGGGGCCGGTAATCATCGTCGGTTTCATCCTGCTCTGGACCGGCCACCACTCGCTGAGCCAGATGCTCGGCGTCTCGTCTTCGCCGCCACCCGGGCCGCCTTCACCGCCACCACCCGCGCGAATTCAGACATCCGGAGCCGAATGAAAGTAGCAATCGTCGGAGGCGGTGTCGCGGGAATGACCGCGGCCTACCGGCTCATGCAGGCTGGTCACCAGGTAGAGCTCTACGAGGCGGCGCCGGCGCTGGGCGGCCTCGTACGTACCTTCGATACGGGCGGAGACCCGCTCGAGGCCTACTACCACCACATCTTCACCACCGACACCGTGATCGTCGACCTGATCAAGGAGCTCGGCCTCGGCGACCGGCTGACCTGGATCGACTCGAAGGTCGGGTTCTTCCGCGGCGGGAAGATCTGGCCCTTCGTCACGCCCCGCGACCTGCTGAACTTCAAGCCGCTGCCGCTGGTCGACCGCATCCGCGCCGGCCTCGTCGCCGTGTACCTGCGGCGCCAGAAGAACTGGCACGGGTACGAAGAGGTCACGGCCTGGGAGTGGCTGCGCAAATACGCGGGCAAGAACGTCCTCGACGTGATCTGGGGACCGCTCCTCAAGGGGAAGTTCGCGGACCAGGCGGACCAGGTCGCGATGGCGTGGATCTGGAGCAAGATCCGGCTCCGCTTTGCCTCGCGGGAGTCAGGCCCGAAGCAGCAGGAGAAGCTCGGCTACCTCATGGGCAGCTTCGGCGTCTACATCCAGGAGCTCGAGCGCCGGATCCGCGCCGGCGGCGTCCACGTCGAGACGTCGCAGCCGGTGCAGAAGGTTCTGACCAGCGATGGTAGGGCGAGCGGCCTCGTCCTCGGCGACGGTCGCCAGGTCGAGGCCGATGCGGTGATCGTCTGCGTGCCGTCTGAGCGGTTCCTACCGATGGCGCCGGACCTCGGCGCGGAGTACACACGGCGGTTGACGGCGGCGCGCTGGCAGTGGGCGCTGTGTTACGTCCTCGCGCTCAAGGAGCCGTTGTCTTCGACGTACTGGCTGAACATCAGCGACGAGGGCATCCCGTTTATCGCCGTGATCGAGCACACGAACTTCATCGACAAGTCGCATTACGCGGGCCAGAACATCGTCTACCTCTCGAACTACCTGACGCCGAACCACCCCTGGTTCTCGCTCAAGGACGAAGAGCTCGACGAGCTGTTCCTGCCCCAGATGACGAAGTTCAACCCGGACTTCAAGCGCGACTGGGTGCTCAAGCGCTGGGTGTTCAAGGGCCCCAACGCCCAGCCGGTGATCCGCCGCCACTACCGCGACGACCTGCCCGACCATCGCACGCCGGTGCCCGGCCTCTACCTCGCGAACATGCAGCAGATCTACCCCGAGGACCGCGGTCAGAACTACTCGATCCGCATGGGCGAAGCGGTAGCGAAGATGGCGATCGAAGACAACTAGCAGTCAGCTCTCAGCGAATAGCAGTCAGTGGTGCGGCCGTGGACGGACCTGCCTGCACCTCATGGGCTCGTCTTGGCGCCCTCTGCTTAAGCCGAGAAGCTGATTGCTGGAAGCTGACGCCTGACAGCTTGCTAACAGCTGCTGCGGGTGTTCGCGAAGGCCCAGTCGAAGAGCCGCATGGAGTCCCAGAAAACGTCGGCACTGTCGAAGACGCTGGCCACCAAGGTGCGGCCGTCACGCGTCGCCGCACTGACGATCGTGGCGCCGGCATTCTCCGTGTAGCCGGTCTTGATGCCGATCGAGTCGGGGTACACGTAGAGGAGCCAGTTGCCGTTGGGCATCGCCTCGCTGCTCCAGGTCGTGGGGTGATCCTTCGTGCGCACCATCTCGGCGAGCGTCGGGTGCGCGAGTAAGGTCTTGCCCAGCACTGCCATGTCGAAGGTGGTCGAGTAGAGGCCGTCGGCATCGAGCCCGTGCGGGTTTTTGAACTGCGTGTCCTTGAGGCCGAGTGACTTCACCTTCGCGTTCATCAGATCGACGAAGCGGGCCTGGCCGCCAAAGATGCGGGCAAGCTCGACCGCGGCATCGTTGCCCGAGCGCAGCAGGAGACCCCAGACCAGCTCCGACACGGGCATCCTCATCCCGGCCTCGAGACCCATGATCGAGGAGTCGTCCTCGGCGGAGAGGTCCCAGCCGTTGAGCTGGATATCGACCTGCTCCTGCATGCGGTTCTGGTCGGCAACGACGAGGGCTGTGGCGATCTTGGTCAGGCTCGCTGGCGCTCGGCGCTCGTGAGACTGCTGGCCGAAGACCTGCCTTCCGCACGACGCTTCGATCAGCGCTGCCGACTTGCCGAGAAGCACCGGCGGCGGTACCGCGGTCTGAGCACGCCAGGCGGCCTCATCCTGGCCGCAAGCCGGACATGGGGTTACCGCAGTTGGGGTTGGCAAGATGATTGCGACGTCACGGATGTCGCCGCCGCCAGAGAGAGCTGTCTGCTGTGGCGATGGGTCTTCGCGCCCGAAGAGCGTGCTCGCGGCGAAACCGCCGATCAGGGCGGCGACAAGGACGAGGAGGAAAACGCGCGGCACTCTGGCTCCTGAAAGTCTGTTGGTCCAGTCTCGCAAATTGTACGTGACTCCCTCGCTGTACTTGTTGTGCGGACGTTTCAATGTCGGGGAGGCCGTATCATGGGAAGCGCAAAACCTCGAAGGAGCCCCCGCTTGCATCGACCCCTCCCGATTTTCAGGACGCTGTTGCCGCTGGGCATCATGGTCGTCCTGTCAGCCATCCTCCTCGCCTGCTCAGGCGGCTCCGACGCCGCCGAACCGCCAGCGCCCAGCGGCGGCAGCATCTCGATCGCCACTGTGACGCCGGTCGTCGTGCCGAACGGCGGCAAGGCAGAGACGCCGCCAACGACCGCAACAGGCGGGAGCACCGCCTCCGTGAGCACGCCCGCCAGCACGGCCACGAAAGCAGCAACGCCGGCTGCTACAACTACGCCCCAGACCGCCGCCACCTCGACCTCGAGCGCTGGCGGCGCACCGACGACGGGCAGGTGGATCGACGTCGATGTCACGCGCTTTGTCGTGAAGCTGATGAACGGCACCCAGACCGTGCAGACGATTTCGCCGGTCGCGGTAGGGGCGAAGGTGAATACGGGCGAGTACGAATCGACCCAGACCGGCCTGTTCCACGTCTACAACAAGATCGCAGGCCTGCAGTACGACGCGCCTTACGATGCCTACATCGCCGACTGGGTCGCCTTCGACCCCGCGAAGGACAACGGCTTCCACTCCTTCCTCCTCGATTCGACCGGGGCCGTGGAGGACCCCTCGACCGGACGTGTCAGCAACGGCTGCATCCGCACCGGCGCCTCTCGCGTGATCTTCGACTACGCCGAGATTGGCATGGCGGTGTACGTCCACCTCTAGACCGAGGAGCCGCCAGAACGTAACGCCTTCGATCTGCGTTGAGTAGACGGAATCGCTTCGCCACTGCCGATGCTGGCAGGGAAGGGACTGTGTCGCGCGCTGATTCGAGGTCTACGTGGATTCACCGAGCTCCTACCTGCGGCCGATTCACCTTGCGGTAGCCGCCTTTGTCCTTGGCGTGCTCTTCACCTCGGCGGTCGTCCTCGCGACGGGATCGACGACTGCGGAGCCGGTTGACCGCACCGCCCTGCTTGTCACCGCAACATTCGTCCGGAGCAGCCTCTACGGGGAAATGCCGGAGGTAACGCCGACGCCGGAAGCATCCCTCGATGAGGTCGATCAGGCCGCGCTGCCGGTGGACGAAGCGCCGCCACCGCTGCCGTTACCGGAGGAGCCACCGCCGGAACCGTTGCGAAGCTGCGACGAAATCCGCAGCAGCGGCACCTACCTCAGTGACGACGAGCGCAACTTCTTCCTCGAGGACTGCCGCACACTCTCGGCGGCGTCCGCATCGACAGCGCCGGCGACGAGGCCCGTCGCTGCAACCGAGGCAGAGCGGTCGTATCGCGTCAAGGCGCAGAGCATCGCCACGTCGTATCGGGTGAGCTTCCAGCGCTACAGCCGCGAACAGGTAATGGGAGACGCGGCTGCGCTCGTGGACTACGGCGGTCTCGCGGGCGGCTGGGCGAACCAGATGGCGAACTTTGCGCCGGTGCCGTCGCGCTTCGCCCCGGCCCAGGACCGCCTGCAGGTTGCGCTCTGGGAGCTGGCGGCACACACGCGCCTCGTTGCCGCCGGGCAGGTGCCGATCGAAGACGCTGCCTACCAGGAGCAGCTTGTCCGGCTGCTCGACGCGGCGAATGCGGCGATCGACGGTTACTTACAGACCGTTGGGCTCAGCTAAGCACCTCGACCGTCCCGTCCGTGCCGTTGACCAGCAGCTGATCGCCGGTACGAATGCGCTGCGTGGCGCCGCGGACGCCGACAACGGCGGGTAGATGATGCTCCCTTGCCACGATCGAAGGGTGGGAGAGCATCCCGCCGCTGTCCGTAACAACCGCGGAAGCCAGGCCGAAGAGCGCCGTCCACAGCGGTGAGGTCGACACGGTGACGAGGACCTCGCCCGGCTCGAAGGTGTCTGCTTCTTTGAGGTCGAGAATGACGCGCGCACGGCCCTG
>JBFWZE010000212.1:2238-5302 GCA_050185685.1 Dehalococcoidia bacterium | reverse complement strand
GGCGACCGCCTCAAGAAGACAAGCCACGATTCGTCGCACGGCTCGAAGCTGACGGCTCGGGCTCGAAGCTCTCGGCTACACGCAGTACGAGAAGCCGGCGCCGATCGGACTGGCGTAGACCGGGATGTAGTCGACGATGACGTGGCCCTGGCCGTCGGCGACGGCGGCGGCGGCGATCCAGTTGCAGGTCTCACGCGTGCCGCCCTGGGGACCGCCGAACGTCGGCATGCCGGTGGCGCTGCGGCCGCGGACGGTTACGTCCTGGCTGGCGTCGCCGGACGGGACCTCGTAGCGGTCGAAGTGCTCCGCCATGCCGCGAATGTCCCCGGCCTCGAGCAGGCGCATCATCTCGCGGTCGAAGTCCTCGTCGAGGTAGGCGTCCTTCGCGCCGGGCGTGTGCCAGAGGCCGCCGGAGCCGACGACGGCGACGCGCAGGTCTTCCGGGTACTCCTCGATCGCCTGGCGCAGCGCCCTGCCGAATTCGTAGCAGCGGGCGGCGGTCGGCTGGGGCGCGTAGTAGCAGTTGAGCAGCACCGGCAGCACCGGCGTCTCGTAGCCGATGACCGACTCGGCGGGGCGCATGATCGCGTGGCCGACGCCGCGATCGGGCTTAGGCATGTCCATGCTGAACGCCGGATCGAAGCCGTGACGCATCAGGCCGGTGAGCACACCGACGCCGAGTCCCGGGTGCCCCTTGAGGCGCACCTTCTCGGGCCGTTCTTCAAGGCCGTCATGCGCGTAGCCGGAGTTGTAGCCCTCGAACTCGTCGCCAACGTAGACGGCGAAAGACGGGAAGTTCGCGAAGTCGAAGCATTCGTACTGGTCGTCGCCGATAACGATGACGACGTCCGGGTTCGCCTCGCTCATCTTCGCGCGCAGGGTAGCGAAGCCGTCGCGGACTCGCGCTGCCTTCTTGCGGTTCTCGTCGAGGTCATCCCAGGGCACGTCTTCGCGCAGGGACCGCGAGTTGCGTACGTCGTTCCACTTTTCCGGCGGGCGGTAGCAGAACGGGCTGTGGGCTGTGTTGAAGACGCCGACGACCTGTGCCATGGGGTACTCCTGTCTGACCTCGGCGCCATTATGCCGCAGCCGCAGAGAAACCTCACGCGCGAAGTGTTGTGGTTGGAACATCAAAGGCAGCAGCCAGCGTTTGATACAGGGGCAGGAAGCGGCGTCTGCGGACTCCCGGTTGAAACCGGGGGGCTACGAGCCGCCGCGGCCACTCGGGATCCGCCGTCAGAAGGGTGGCGACGCTCCATATGCCCCCGGTTTTAACCGGGGGTTACGCGCGGACGTTGCAGGATTCGCCAACGTGCGTCCGGTGTGCCTAGTTATCGACCGCTAGCTGGTCCTTTATGCACCATTTGCCCTGCTCTTTGGCGACGGTGACGCCTTCGTTGATCGTCTTCGTCTCGCCGCGGAAGACCTGGGTGTAGCTATAGCGGGCTTCGCCGCTGCTGCCGTTCGTGGTGACGTTGGAGAACTTCAGGTCGCTGATCTTGGGCGCCGCGTTGCCGACGTTCTTGTAGCCCTCCATGTTCTGGCGGATCTGCTTGAGGTCCGACTTCTTCTGGAGGGAGTCACAAAGCAGCGCGTAGCTGCCATCGGCGTCGAGGGCCTGAGTGCGGTCGGAGAAGCCGCGGATGAGCGCTTCGACCTGCGTTTCATCGCTGCCGCCGGTCGACGCATCGGCCGAATCTGACTCCTTGCTGCTCCCTCCGCACGCCGCTGCCGCCAGGCTGACGATGACGAGGACGCCGATCACCAGCCACGAGTATTGTCTTTTCGTAGGACACCCCCGAGTTGAGAATCAAAGGCTGACGTGGTTGTGTCCGGGAAATTGTATCCTCCGCACAGCTAACGATGCAGTGAGGAGCAGCGAATGATCCTGATCACCGGCGGGCTGGGTTTCATCGGGCTGCATACCGCGCGCCGCCTGCTCGACCTCGGCGAAAGCTGTGTGCTCACGCAGTACCGTGTGGCCCGCGAGCCCGATTTCATCAAGGACGAGGTGGGCAAGCGGGTCTACATCGAGAAACTTGACGTAACGGATGCGCGCATGCTGGACGAAATCGGCCGGCGTCACCCGATCGACGGCATCATCCATCTCGCTGTGCCCGGCATCGGCGCCCTTGCCCCGGCAGACGAACTGCGCGTGAACCTCGACGGCCTCACGAACATCCTTGAGGCGGCGTCGAAGTGGGGCGTGAAGCGCGTCAGCCTCGCCAGCTCTGTCGCGATGTACGCCGGCGTTCAGCAGGGGCCGTGGCGGGAAGATATGCCGCTGAGGACCACCGGCGGCCTCGCGACCGAGGCGTTCAAGCGCGTGTTCGAGTCCCTCGGCGCCTTCTACGCCGACCGCACGGGCCTCGATGTCGTCCTGCTGCGGATCGGCGCGATCTACGGACCGCTGTACCACTCGATGAACAACCTCCCGTCGCGTCTCGTCCTGACGGCGGTGCGAGGCGAGCCTCCCGTCCTTCGCGGTGAGTACGAGGACGATGCCCATGACCTCTGCTATATCAAGGACGCTGCGAACGGCATCGCGCTTCTGCAGACCGCTGCGGTCCTCAAGCACCGCGTCTACAACATTGGCGCCGGGCGGGAGACGGCGAACCGGGAGTTCGTCGACGCGATCGAGGCCTCGTTCGGGACGAGGGCGCAGCTCAACGCCGGCCGAGGCCCCAACGCCCGTGATAGCGCCTTCATGGACCTCACCCGGATCCGCGAGGACGTGGGATACTCGCCGGAATGGCCGACGCAGCGCGCCATGGCCGACTACATCGCCTGGCTCAAGGCGGGAAACCCGGAATGAAGACGCAGCTCCAGCACATCCAGATCAATGTTGGCGACGCCGACGCGGGCCTCGCGTTCTACCGCGACCTCTTCGCCTATTTCGAGTACGACGCGATCGACGCGGGCGATGACCTGGTTGGTTTCAGCGACGGCAGCCTCGTCTTCTGGCTGATGGTCGCCTCGCCGGAGTACCGGGGGCGCGGCTTCCACCGCAAGGCGCCGGGGCTGAACCATGTCGCCTTCCGCGTGGCCGATCGTGGCGACGTGG
>JBFWZE010000212.1:0-2138 GCA_050185685.1 Dehalococcoidia bacterium | reverse complement strand
TTCAGCGACGGCAGCCTCGTCTTCTGGCTGATGGTCGCCTCGCCGGAGTACCGGGGGCGCGGCTTCCACCGCAAGGCGCCGGGGCTGAACCATGTCGCCTTCCGCGTGGCCGATCGTGGCGACGTGGACCGCTTCACCGCGGAGTTCCTGGCGCCTCGCGGCATTGTCCCGATGTACGAGTCGCCGAAGCCAATGCCGGAGTACGGCGGCGGCTACTACGCGGTCTACTTCGAGGACCCGGACCGGATCAAGCTGGAGGTCATGTGCGATGCCTGATGAACTTGTAGCCCGGCTCCTGAAGCTGGACACCTGCGCCGTGTCTGATGCCCTCGATCGACTCGGCAAGACCGGCGTCGCCCTCGGCATCGCGCCGACCTCGCCGCCTTCGAAGATCGCGGGCCGCGTCATCACCGTGAAGCTCAAGGAGCAGGCGCCGGGCGAGAAGTCGACGCGCCACCTCTGCACCGCCGCCATCGAGGCGGCCGCAGGCGGCGAGGTCATCGTCATCGAGAACCCGCGCCTCGATGCGGCGGGCTGGGGCGGCATCCTCTCGGCGGCGGCAAAGGTGAAGGGCGTCGCCGGTGTGGTCGTCGACGGCGCCGCCCGCGACATCGACGAGGCTCGGGAGCTCGAGTTCCCCGTCTTCGCTCGCGCCGCCGTGCCGCGCACAGCCCGCGGCCGCGTCATGGAGGAGTCGTTCAACATCCCGATCACCGTCGCCGGCTTCAGCGTGACCCCCGGCGACCTCGTCCTCGCCGACGGCAGCGGCGTCGCCTTCATCGCGGCCGCGGAGGCCGATGAGGTCCTCGAGGCCGCAGAGATGATCGCGGCCCGAGAGGCAAAGATGAAGGAAGCCGTCCTCAACGGCGACTCCGTGGTCGAGGTCATGGGCCGCGACTACGAGCAGATGCTCCAGCGGTAACAGCTAACAGCCATCAGCTGTCAGCTGCGAGAGGCTGGGCCGCTGCTCTCGCAGCTCGAAGCTCGAAGCTCGCGGCTAGAAGCTACTTCGGCTCTACCACCGCGATGATCTCCATCGTTACCTCCGGGCCGTGGTCGTCGATAAAGACGTGGCGGGCGGGGCGCGAGTGCTCGTCCGGGAAGGCTTCTACCCAGTACTTGTTGAAGACGGGGCGGGTTGCCGGGTCGCGCATCCAGACGAGGACGCGGCCGACATCCCCCATCGTGGCGCCGCCGAGGTCGAGCACCTTCGCGAGGTTGCGGAAGCACCAGGCGCACTGCTCGTCGATTGTGTCAGCCGGTTTGCCGGTGGCCTGATCACGGCCGGAGATGCCGGAGCTGAACAGCAGGTTGCCGACCCTCGACGCCATCGGAATCGGGTTGCTGTGCATGACGGGAGGGATGTCGATGGCGGTGCGCCAGTCGTCGGTCATCGCTACTGGCCCTGGATGACGGCGATTGCCTGGATCTGAATCGCCGCGGCAAGGCCGGGCACGATGTGAGCATGCCGCGCCGGACGGGAGTGCTCGTCCGGGAACATCTGCAGCCAGGGCTCGTTGAACAGCGGCCGCGTCGCGTTGTCCTTGAGGTAGACCGCCACCTGGGCGACGTCGCCCGGCGTCGCGCCAGCCTTCTCGAGCACGCGGCCGAGGTTCTTCAGGCAGTTCGCGCATTGCTCCGCCGCCGACTCCGGCAGCTCGTTCGTGTCGGGATCCCGGCCGAAGATGCCGGAGGTAAACAGCATGTTGCCGACCTTCGATGCCATCGGGATCGGCGTGTTGCCGTGGCTCAAGGGTGGGATCTCGATGCTCTCGCGCCAGGCCATAGGTTGTCTCCTTCTGCGCTGCGTCTGGTCAGCGCCCAGAGTATGCAGTGCGGTTGGGAGTGTGACAACGGCCGTATGTGAAAGTCCTGATAACAGCGGCGATGCTCTGAGAAACCGCGGCGACCGGGGAGCTGCACGGTGCCGGGACGTTGTCATCAGGGCGAACAAAAACCCCGAGTTCGGACGAACCCGGGGCTGTGTGTTGAGGTGGTGCTGGAGGTGGGAGTCGAACCCACGACCTACCGATTATGAGCCGGTCGCTCTAGGCCTCTGAGCTACTCCAGCGGGAGACCCTGACTGCTCGCCGGGGCCTGACCACTATATCGGGAGGCGCGAGGCACGAGCAAGGATG
>JBFWZE010000211.1:0-5321 GCA_050185685.1 Dehalococcoidia bacterium | reverse complement strand
GCGAGGATCCCATGGGCCAGTGCCAGCACCCACGCCGGGAAGGCTGCGTAGTGGAGCAGTCGCCAGACAGAGAACGGCAGGCCGCGGCGAAGCAACGACGATAGCCCCACAATTGCCATGAGGTATAACGCGAGGACGCCGAACGTGACCGCCCATGGACGCCACTCCGCGCTCATCGGCACGAACGCCTGCCGCCAGCCAAGCGGTACGTGCACATTCTGAGTGACGAGAACAACGTGCAGGGCCGTCGCAATCACACCCATGATCCCGACCGTCTGATGCAGCTCGAACACCCACGCACGATGAATGACGCCATCGAGGGTGCGCGCACGGACTGAGATGCCGAGCACCACCGAGAGCCAGAGCAGACCGTAGGCGACAAGTCCGGCACCACGAATGAAGTGCCAGAGTTCCATGTCGCTCATGAGGCGCGTGTGCGGGCGTGGGTTGGCGCGGGTGTCGGCCTGATGACCGTCGTCGCCGTGGGGATAGGGGTTGGCGGCACCGGCGTCGAGGTAGGCGGCAGAGCGACGGTCGGCGTCGGTACGGCGGCGGTGGGCTGGGCCGGCACGGGGGTCGCAGCCGCCGGTACTTCCTGCGACGCCGGCTCGGTCGCAGTGGGCGCCGTCGCCACGCCCTGAGAGGGCTGGGCCGGCCGTGGCGTCGAGGTCGCTGCTTGCGGTACCGTCGCTGTCACGACCGGCGTGCTCGTCGCCGTTTCCGTGGGCGTCGGAGGAATCGGCGTGGGCGTGAACGCCTCGATAATTGGAGGCGGACCTTCCTCTGGCCACTCTGAAGCCTGTGTCTCGCGGGCGTCAATCTGCCCAAGCAGACCGTTCAACCCCACAAGGCTCAGCGCCGACGCGCCGGCAATTGCTCCTCGGGCCACCCATCGCGACTTCTTCCGCATCCACTCCTCCTCCGCCGTTTCTCCTCCAGAGGCTACGCAGAGAAGATGTGATGGACATTGGAAGCTATGGCGAAGTCGGAAGCAGGGGTAGCGAGAACGACAGCGTCGCTCCCCTACCGGCAGTGCCTGTGGCTTTGATCTCGCCGCCAAGGCTTTCAATCAGTGACCGGGCAATCGAGAGGCCGAGGCCGGTGCCGGCACGACCGCTTCGCGCCGGGTCGCCGCGGTAGAAACGATCAAAGACCTGATCGAGGAGGTGGGTTGCGATGCCTGGTCCTGTATCGCTGACCTGGACGACCGCCCGCTTCCCGTCCTCGCTGCAGCGGACGTCGACTCTGCCGTTCTCAGGTGAGAACTGCACCGCGTTTTCGAGCAGGATGCGCAGTACCCGCGATACGGCGATCTCGTTCGAGCGGACCCGGATGCTCGAAGGCGCAGCGAGATTGAGGGTCAGCGACTTTTCTGCTGCCAGCGGCCGAACGTAGCGCAGGCTCAGATCTGCAAGCTCGACGAGGTCGAATTCTGACGGCTCGACCTTCACCTCCTGTGCATCGAGGCGTGCCAGCGTCAAGAGGTCCTCGACAAGATCGGTCATCCGCGCCGACTCGGAGATGATGTCGCGCAAAGCCTCGCGGTCCTGTGCTGCCAGGGACTTGCCACCGTAGCGCTCGATCGCCTCGGCATTGGTCCGGATCACGGTGAGCGGCGTCCGGAGCTCATGCGAGGCATCAGCGACGAAGTCCTTCTGGCGCTCGAAGGCGAGCTTTGCGGGCTCAAGGGCCCGGCCGCCGAGGTACCAGCCGCCACCGAGCGCGAGGACGACGCCGATGACGCCGCTACCGGCGATGAAGAGCAGCACCAGGTCGAGCTCACGCTGATGCTCGGCGTCTGACCTGCCTACGGCGACCAGGAGCTCTGTGTCGCCCGGCCCGTCGACAGAGAGCAGGAGAACACGGTAGCTCCCGGCCGCCGTCGAAACCGTGCGCCACGCCAATCCCTTATCCGTGGCCTGGTCGATAGTGGCACTCGACGCGAAGACCCCGAGGTCGACACCGAGAGGATTCAGCAGAGGCCGCCCTTCCGGAGACACGACGGCGTAGAAGAAGTCGCCGCGGCCACTCAGGTAGTCAAACGGATCGTCATCGTTCGATGCCGGGATCGGGACGAGCTGACCGGGCAGGCTGTCATCGACCTGGGCCGCAATGCCGCGGGCGCTGCTGTAGAGCGTCTCGTCAGACTCCTCGCTCAACTTGTCCGTGAGGAAGAAATAGGCAGGCACGGTAATCAACAGGACGACTGCAACGAGAACAGATGAATACCACAGCGTCAGGGTCAGCCGGACGCGTCTCAGGTTCACGAGCCGCTGCCCAGGCGATAACCGACACCTCTGACCGTGGCGATGAGCTTCTTGCGGTGCCCCTCGTCAATCTTGCGGCGGAGGTAGTGGATGTAGATGTCGACGACATTGGTCTCGGTAGCGTAGGCGTATCCCCAGACGTGGTCGAGGATCTGCCCGCGCGTCAGCACCTGTCCCGGATGCTCGGCGAGGTACTCGAGAAGGGCGAACTCTTTGGCGGTGAGCTCGATGGCGGACCTGCCGCGGCGCACAACCCGGCGGCCGCGGTCGATTTCGAGGTCGTCTACGGTTAGGACGTCTTCGGTCAGCGGCAGAATGCGCCGGCGTCCAAGAGCGCGTATGCGGGCCAGCAGCTCGGTCAGCGCGAACGGCTTCGTCAGGTAGTCGTCCGCGCCGGCGTCGAGGCCTTTGACCCGGTCGTCAACGTGTTCGCGGGCGGTGAGCATCAGGACCGGCGTAGCGACTCCAGCCGCCCGCAGTCTGCGACAGACTTCGAGCCCGCTCAGCCGGGGCAGCATCAGGTCGAGGATCACAAGGTCGAAGGTCCCGCTCGCAGCGAGGTCGAGGCCGGTCGAACCGTCATGAGCAACCTCAGGGACGTGACCCTCTTCCTTGAGGACGCGGCTAACCGCCTGCGCCAGCCGTTCGTCGTCCTCAACGATCAGAATGTGCATCCGGCCACCTGTCTCACGCCTCAATCATCGCGCTATGAGATTGGAACCAGATGGGATCGTCTCCAATCAGTTTCCAATGTCGCGCCCGTACCTTCAGAGAAACGGTACATCCAGGAGGCAGGTATTGGGCATCACGCCGGTCATTCTCGAAGGATTCGACTTCACAGTATTCGGGTTGCCAGCACATCCGCTGGTCGTCCACGCCGTCGTCGTTCTTGTTCCCCTGTCTGCGCTGGCCTTCATACTTACGGCGTGGCGGCGTGAGTGGCGCGAGCTCTACCTGCTGCCGATCAGCCTGATGGCAGCCGCCAGCGCAATCGCTGCCTTCATTGCGAAAGAGACGGGAGAGTCGCTCGAAGAGGCCGTGAAGGAAACAGGGAAGCGGCTGGGCGAGCATCCAGAGCAGGGTGACGTCGCCTTCATCATTACCATCCTGTTTGGCCTCTGTGCAGTTGGCAGCTACGCCGTCCTGAGCATGGGTCCCGAGATTCGGCGGCGCCTTGGTCTCGAGGACCGGATGCGACTACCCGTGAGCGACGGGACGGCCGCATATCTGATAACGCTACCGTTTGCGATCGCGGCCACAGCGTACGTGATTATCGCCGGCCACTCGGGCGCAGAACTGGTCTGGAAGACCCTCTGAGGTCTCGGAGGGTCGAGGCAGTCTAGCGGCTCGAGACGCTCTCGATGCGGAAGCGGATAATGCCGCTCGGCGCTACAACCTCGACGACGTCGCCCTTCTTGTGACCGACGACGGCCTGGCCGACGGGAGACTCGAACGAGAGGCGTCCGGTCCCGCCACGCGCTTCTGCCGCGTTGACGATCTGGTATTCCAGCTTGGCGCCGGTGGCGAGGTTCGAAATGACCACGTTCGAGCCGATGTGGGCGACGTCGGCAGCGATGCGCTCCTCATCGTTCTCCACGATCACGGCCAGCCGGAGCATCGCTTCGAGCTCACGGATCCGGGCCTCGAGTTTGCCCTGCGCTTCCCGGGCGGCATCCAGAGGTGCATTCTCGCGCACATCACCATCGGAGCGAGCGTGACGCAGCTCTTCCGCAATCCGCGGGCGCTCAGAGATCAGCTGGTCGAGCTCGGTCTCGAGGACGGCTTTGCCTTCGGAGGTGAGGCGAATTTCCTGCGGGTCGCGGTTGGCAGAACCGGCTGCAGCGCCGATGCGCTTGGCGCCGGCCGGCCGTCGCACACGCACATGGCTGACGAGGCGGCTGCTGGTGATGTTCTGCTTGTGGGCGTACGCGAGAAAGGTCTTCAGTGACTCAGCGCGGGCGCTCGCGAGAGGTGAGTTTGCGCCGAAGGTTTCGACATAGAGTTCGATGTCGACGGGCCGGAGATCGATCGCCGGTTTGTCTTCGCCGTACCAGCGTGCGAAGCGGAGCGCCTCCTGGCTGTCCTGATGTTTCTCGGGAGGGAGGGCCTGGGCAAATGCCCGTGCCGCTTCGTTCATCGAAGGATTGTTTTGCACCATGATTCGATTCTAGAAAGAGCCGCAGCAGCGGTCAAACGTCATGCTCAGGCTAAGATGGGATGTGTCCTTACAATTTACTTCTTCCGTTCACGAGCTGGGCATCGACCTCGATGACACTGCCGTTCACCGCTTCGCGCAGTACCGCGATCGCCTTGTTAGCGCCGCTCAGCAGTTCAATTTGACGACCGTCCGCGACCCCCAGGCGATCGAGGTCCGCCACTTCCTCGAGTCGATCGCGTTCGGCCGGCTGCTCGAAGCTGAAGGGCTGCTCGAAGCGGGTACTTCCGTCCTCGACATCGGCTCCGGCGCAGGCTTTCCCGGGCTGCCAATTCAGATTGCCTACCCCGGAGTCCGAATGACGCTGCTGGAGTCGCTGACGAAGCGCTGCCTCTTTCTCCAGGACGTCGTCGACGCACTGAAGCTCAAGCAGACCACAGTGGCCGACGGACGCGCCGAGGAGTTTGGCCGCGACGAGCGTTACCGTGAGCAGTTCGACCTTGTCGTGGCGCGAGCGGTCGCACCGATGCCGGTGCTGATCGAATACGCCCTGCCCTTCCTGCGGGTGGGTGGCAGACTGGCGGCGACGAAGGGTTCGGCGACGCTTCGGGAGCTCGATGAGTCAGCTGCTGCGCTTGCAGAACTCGGCGGTGAGCATCTCAAGACGCTGCTCTTTTCACCGCCTGAGGGCATGCAACAGTCGGTCATTCTCATCGCGAAAGTTGCGCCAACTCCGCAGCGTTATCCTCGCCGTCCCGGGATGGCAACGAAGCGGCCAATTCGCTGAAATTGTGCGTGCTAGAATTCCATCCGCGTCCGGGACGCGGCGTGTCCCGATAAAAGGAGGGCTCATCGTTGGACGTACAACAGGTAGTTGCCTGGCTGAAGCGTCTGATCTA
>JBFWZE010000210.1:0-5360 GCA_050185685.1 Dehalococcoidia bacterium | reverse complement strand
AACCATCCGAACAACGTAGCCGAGGCGTCCCCGCCTCGGCGGCCATTCTTACTGATCCCGTCTCATGCCACATCTACCGCGTTTCATCGCTGAGAACTACGTCTACCACACCATTTCGGCGACTCGAAAGCGTCTTCCAACGCTTGCGGAACCCGGAAATGCAGAGGACGTGATCGAGGCCCTCAGATTTGTTCAAGCGGAAGGTCGGGCCTACGTCCTTGCATACGCAGTTCTTCCCGACCATATGCATTTGCTCATCGCGCCGCGTGATGGCAATTCGCTGCCTGATTTGATGAAGGCGATAAAGAACTTCAGCGCACGTCGGATTAACAAGAGAGCAGGTTTGCTCGGTCCGGTCTGGCAGCAGAGCTACTTCGATCGGGTGATTAGAACCGAAACCCAGCTCTTCGCAACGATTGACTACATTCATCGGAATCCCGTTGAAGCCGGGCTCAGTGCCACCTCGAACGCCTACCTGTTCTCATCGGCTCATCCAGAGTCGCACGTCGATATTGACGCGTTTTTCGCAGAGCAATCGTCTTGAGACGTCATCGTCGATATGACCGCCAAGGCGGGGACGCCTCGGCTACGGTTTCGTCTATGGTCCGGAGTGCTCGGCTAAGGGCGGCTCTCGCCTAGTCCGCGACCTCAGCCACTGACGCCAGCCACTTCTCAAAGTTGAACTCATATCCATCGCGGATGAGACCGCGCGCTACTTTTCGCAGCGGGGTCTTCGGAAGCGGCTCGTCGCTCAGCTCTACCTTCGTGACGCGCTTGTAGGCGGCGATTTCGCGGCAGAGACGGTCGATGTCGGCCTGAACCATGGCGCGAATTGAGGCTTCGGTTAGTGCCTCACCGCTCTCCGCAACACGCTTCTGCGCCGCTTCGGGGTCGGGATAGACGACGAGGCCGACACCGGTCTTCCCGTCGCGCACCGCTCTCGCGAGGATCACGCAGTCGTGTAGGAGCTCGCTCTCCTGCAGCTTTGTCTCGACCTCGTCCGGGTGCACCTTCTCGCCCGACTCCAGGACGATGACGTATTTGCTGCGGCCGGTGAGATAGATGTTTCCGTCCTTGTCGATGCGCCCGAGGTCGCCCGTGCGCAGCCATCCGTCGAGCATCGCCTCGCGCGTGAGCTCTTCCGCGCCCCAGTAGCCAACGAAGACGTTGGGGCCGCGGACGATCACCTCGCCCTCGCCGTGCACCGCGACGCGGATGTCCTTTTCCGGCACGTCGATCAGGCGCACTTCGACGCCGGGGAGGGCAGTGCCGACGCTGCCGACGTGGTCCTCGTAGTAGTTCGTCGTCATGAATTTGCGGTGCGAGTAGCGCTGGATCGCGATCGCAGGCGACGCCTCGGTCATGCCCCAACCCTGGAGCAGCGGCAGCCCGAGGCTCATGAAATCACGCGCAGTCTGCGGGTTGAGGGCGGCGCCGCCGGAGACGAGGTACTTCAGCTTGCCGCCGAGCGCCTTATGCACCTGCTTGAAGACGACGGGCGCGAGGCTTATGCCGGTGGTGCGCTTGATCGCGCCGACGACCTTCTGTGCCCTTCGAAGCTTCGCGAGACGGCCCTCGGCCTCGGCTCGTGCCATGACGTTGCGGTACATCAGCTCGTAGAGCGCCGGGACGCCAAAGAAGATCGTCGGGCTGTGCTCCTGCAGGCGATCGCGGATCCGCCTCAGGTCATTCTCCAGCACCGTTTTCGCGCCGACGACGGAGACCAGCACCACCGCTGCGAGAAACGGCAGCGCGTGATGCAGCGGCAGGACGAGCATGGTTACTTCGTCGGGGCTGAACGACATCGCCTCCTGCGCAGCGTTGGCGTTCGAGAGGAGGTTGCGGTGCGTCAACATGACTCCCTTGGCGCCGCTGGTCGTGCCTGAGGTGTAGACGATCACCGCAACGTCGTCCGGCTCCGGCGAGCGTGCATGCAGAGCCGCCCTCGCCTCGTCTGTTGCCCTCTGGACGATGGCTGCAAACGGCAGGATCGCGTCCGCAGGCTCAGCGCCGATGCCGATGACCTGCTCGACTCCGGTCTTCGCCTCGTCGATCCGCTCGAGGACCGACGGCGATGCAATGAGATAACGGCATTGCGGCCACTGCACCTGGCGAGAGATCTCCTCCGCCTTCAGCTCGAAGTAGACGAGTACGGCGATACCACCGGCCTGGGACACGGCCTGGCAAGCGAGCACCCAGTCGATGCTATTTTCGGCGCAGATCGCCACACGGTCGCCACGTTGCAGGCCCAGACCGATGAGACCGGCAGCGATCTCGCGGGACTGCTGCGCCATGTCCGGCCAGGTGAGCATGCGGCGGCCCTCGACGTACGCGGTGCGGCCGATGAAGCGCTGAGCGGCGCGGGCGAGTGCGGCGGGAAGCGTTAGCGGGTGGTGTTCTTCAGGCATTGCGCCGAGTATACCCGCGCTCGTCGCGCCTGAGTTGCCGATCTTCCGCGTGCAAATCTGTAACCGTTGCCTTACGCTTATCGGCGCAGCGGCGGGCGAAGATTCGCTCCGCTGTGCGTGGAGTGAGAACGAGGTGAGCTGTGTTCACGAATGAAGAGACCATCCATATCGACGCCCCACCGGAGGAAGTCTTCCGGTACGTGACCGACATCAAACGACACCCCGAGTGGTGCAGCAATCCGATGGAGATGACCGTCCACGGCGAACCCGTCGCCGTCGGTACGACATTCACCTCGGTGGTGAATGCCTTTGGAAAGGAGACCGGTCAGGGCAAGGTCATCGAGATGGACTCGCCGCGGCGCTTCGTCTACGAGGTCGCCACGACCACGAGCGGTACCTGGCGGTGGACGATGACGCTGACGCCGGAGGCCGGTGGTACGCGCCTCGCTCACCGTGGTGAAGGCCTCAAGGTGCCGGGCTGGTTCAAGGTGATGCAGCCGCTCACGTTCCCGTTCGTCGGCAGAAAGATGGCGACGAAGGGCCTCGCGAAGCTCAAGGAGCGCGTCGAAGCCGGCGCAGCGAAGGAAGCGGCGGCCGGCTAACCAGCCTTCACTCGTTGCCTGGTCTTGCCTGCAGGCAAAGCCGGACAACCCATGGCGGCCCCGGACAGAGTAAAGCGCCCCAGCGTCGATGCTGAGGCGCTTTGTCGCTGCGTCACGTCGAGGCCGCAAAGCCTCGGCTCTAGTCGCCGCTCAATCGCTAGTCGTCCGCGCCGCCCTCGCCGAAGTTTTCGAACATGCTGCTGAGGAAGCTTTTCTTCTTCTTCGGCGGGTACTGCGGGCTGCGGGCGTCATAGGTCTGGACGCGGCCGCGGTTGTCCTCGCGGTAGCCGCGATCGTCGCGGTAACCGCCACGCCTGCGGTCGTCGTCATCATCGTCGTCGTAGTCCCAGCCGCGGCGCTCAAAGACGCGCTCTTCGGCGGCAACCAGCTTTTCGAGCTCGCCCGCATCGAGATAGACGCCGCGGCAACTCGGGCAGATATCGATGATGATGTCGCCCTTCTCGCGCTCGCGCATTACGGTCTGACATTTGGGGCAGTTCATGAAGGTTCCTCCTTTAGTGAGCTGTAGGTGTATGAGCGGCCTCGGCCTCGTGCTTGGGCCGAAGCAGGGATGCACCGATCGCAACCGTGAGAATCGCCGCGATTACAGCGAGAGAAAGCGGGATTGGCACCTTGTAGATGTCCGTGAGCAGCATCTTCGTGCCGACCCAGACGAGGATCACCGAGAGGCCGATGCTGAGGTAGTGGAACTTGTTCACCACGCCGGCGAGCAGGAAGTACATCGCCCGCAGACCGAGGATGGCGCACACGTTCGAGGTGTAGACCAGGAACGGGTCGTCGGTCACCGCGAAGATCGCCGGGATCGAGTCGACGGCGAAGATCAGGTCCGTCGTCTCAACGACAACGAGGACGAGGAACAGCGGCGTCGCCATCCGGACGCCGTTCTTGACCGTGAAGAACTTCGGACCGTCGTATTCGTTGCTGATCGGCGTGAGCCTGCGAAGCAGCCGCACCGCGAGGTTGCCTTCGATGTCGACGGTCTTCTTCTCGCCGGCGGTCGCCATGCGGATGCCGCTGAAAATCAGGACAGCGCCGAAGACGTAGATGATCCAGTGGAACTCGTGCAGCAGGACCGAGCCGACACCGATGAGGATGCCGCGCATGATGAGCGCGCCGAGGACGCCCCAGAACAGCACTCGGTGCTGCAGCTCCGCCGGCACGGCGAAGAACGAGAAGAGCAGCACGAAGACGAAGATGTTGTCGACGCTGAGCGACTTCTCGATGACGTAGCCGGTGAGGAAGGCGAGGCCGGGCTCGGAGCCCGACGTAATGAAGATGCCGGCCGCGAAGGCCAGCGAGAGCGCTACCCAGACGACGCTCCAGGTCGCCGCTTCACGTACGGTTACCGCGTGGGCGTGTCTATGAAACACCCCCAGGTCCAGCGCCAGCAGTCCCAGTACGACGAGGTTGAAGCCAACCCATACCAGGATGCCGGCATCAACGCCGTTGTCCAAGCTAGTTCCCCTTTCAGGACAATCCGCGGAGCAACAAAAAACGAGACCACCGCGGCAGAAAAGTCGCAGTGGTCTCGCCTTAGCTGTTGCTTGCCGCCGGACCGGGCTTGGACGCCGTACTGTCGGTCTGGAAGGCTGGTCGTTTCGCTTATGCGGTAGTGAACGCCAGCAGGCTACTCCCCACTCCCGTCAATGTACGGAAGCAAGAGCGGAGGCGTCAAGGCACTGCGCTCTGTTCGTCCCGCCAGCGCTCGAATTCTGCCTCCGGATCGGCGACGCCCATCTCATCGGCGGCGCGGCGGCGCGAATGAATGCCCGCGGCAACGAGGCGCGTCTCATCTGTGACGAGGCGGCTGCGGTCTACCGGCAGCAGAGGGCCCCAGACGACGCGTGAGCGGTATGGCGCGTAGCTGACGCCGGTGTACTGCTCCAGCAGCCGCAGGATCATCTCGTTGCGGCGCCGGAAGGCGGCCTCCCGTAGTAGACGCTTCCGCTGCACCTTCTTGAGCAGCGGGTCGAGCTCAATGTTCAGGGCGACGCCGGAAAGCCCCCGGCCGGAATCGCCGAAGGACGTGCGCGGCGCCTCGCCGAGGTCGTGCAGCGTGCGGTAGATCAGGTTCACATAGTCGACGTGGAGGCTGACGCCACCTCCCTGCAGGAGGTCGAGGAGGTAGGCGCGGGCGCTCTCGGGCAGCTCCCCAGACCGCACCCGGCTGCACGGCGATGTCCTGCGAGTCCGTGACGTTCTCGAGGACCGCAACCGGGTTGCCGGATAGCTCCAGGATCATCGAGAGCTGCGACAGCGCCCGGTTCAGCTCGCGCGTCGACTCGCGGACGGCATCGACGTCGCTTACACCCCAGAACTGCTTCGGCTC
>JBFWZE010000209.1:0-5385 GCA_050185685.1 Dehalococcoidia bacterium | reverse complement strand
GGTACCGTGAAGCTGCTGCACGAGGGGCTGCGCAAGATCGAGGCGTATCCGCCGGTGACGCTCGGCGTCGACCTCGCAGCGCTGGCGAAGGCGTCGCGTGTCATCGAGCGCCGCGTGCTCGAGGTGGGGGAGAGGCGACTGCGGGAGATCGACGTCGATTCGCTGCCCCAGATTGAGATCAACGCGCCAGCGGAGTAGGGCTCAGCTCCATTTCGGGCTGGGGAAGCGAAGCCTCATGCACTCGGAGCCGAGGAGGCGCGCGGTGGGCGGAAACGCCGTCTCGTTGCCCGCCAGCAGCGCGACGATCAGTTCGTGGTCTACCGTGTCGCGGAGCGTGACCGATTCGCCGTAGACGACGCCGTCGTAGATCGTCGCGCGTACCGTCTCACCTTCGCAGAGCATGAAGATGAAGAACTGGAAGTTGGGCCGGACGGTGGTCCACGGAGCTGGCCTGGCGCTGACGGTTGTTTCAGGCCGCGCCCGGCTCGCGACTGCCGGCCGGTCTTGCGCCGGCGGCCCATCGAGCGCGCGAGCGAAGCTGTAGACGAAGAGCCCGATTACGAGGGCGAGGGCAGCGGCGCTGCTGAGGGCGCCCGCCACCGCCAGGAGACCTGGGGAGCGGCTTTGCCCATCCATGGGCGCCAGAATACTCCCGTCGCTGGATGTTTTCGAGAGGTTTCAGGAGGTTACTGAGGGCTGGGGATGGCGAGCACCCGTTCGGCGCCAATCGGGCGTGAAGACCGCGGCGCGGAGGGTCAGCGCGTCTGAGGAACAGGCGTCAAGTCGCTGCGCATGACGTCGGTGTTGAAGGTCCGGCGGGCACACGCAGAGGTGAAATACTTCGACTGCGGCGGGAAAATCGTCGGCTTGTTGGCAAGAACGTCGACGATGACGTCCCGGTCACCTGAGGGCATAAGAACAACGTAATCGCTGTCGATGTTTCCCGAGTAAATCTCACCCTGGACCGTCTCTCCGTCACAGAGGATGAATATGTAGAAATTGGTCGGAGCGCGCGGCTCAGGTGTGCCGCTTGGGACATAGACAAAGGGCACGCGCGTATTCGTGGCCGTGGCGCGGGGAGCAGTCACGACGCGGTTATCGGTATCGCTTTTCTCGACCGCGTTCACGAGGCTGTAGCCCAGCAGCCCGGCGATGAGCACAAACGCGGCGGCCGCCAGCAGCGCGGTGAGAAAGGCAGGAGCGACTGACTGAGACTCCTCCTCGTCCATCCCTTCTACGATACTCCCCCTTTGCCGAGCCAGATACGCAGTGCTATAGTTAATGGCGTCAATGGTTTCAATGTAGGGAGTGGGCCTTGGCCCACTTTTTTGTTAGCTGGAACCCAAGGAGTAACGTGTGGCAACCGCAGTCCGCGGCACGACCCAGAACCTGAAAAACGACTTTCTGACCGCGATCACACAGCTCGCGGCTGAGAAGAACCTTCCCAAGGAAGTGGTCTTCGAAGCTGTAGAGGCGGCGCTCGCGTCTGCGTACAAGAAAGACGCCCTCGCCGGCGCCAACCTCGTCGTGAAAATCGATGGCGGTAACGGCGGCATCCGCGTATTCCAGCAGAAGACGGTTGTCGAAGTCGAGGAAGACATCTCGGACGAAGCGATTGAGATCGACCTCGACCGCGCGAAGGAGATCCAGCCGAACACCTACATCGGCGACGTGCTGAGCATCGAAGTGACGCCGGAGAACGCCGGCCGCATCGCCGCGCAGACCGCCAAGCAGGTCGTCCTGCAGCGTCTGCGTGAAGCCGAGCGTGAGGTCGTCTTCGAGGAGTACTCCGGCAAGGAAGGCGACATCATTTCTGCTGTCGTCCACCGCCTCGAGGCGCGCCACGTATACGTCGATCTTGGCAAGACTGAGGCCGTACTGCCGCCGCCGGAGCAGGTCCGCACCGAGCACTACCGCCCCGGCCAGCGCCTCAAGGTCTACCTGCTCGAAGTGCACAAGGCAAACCGCGGTCCCCAGGTCACGGTCAGCCGCACCCACAAGAACCTCCTGCGCCGCCTCTTCGAGCTCGAAGTGCCGGAGATCTTCCGCGGCACGGTCGAGATCAAGGCGATTGCGCGCGAGCCCGGCTTCCGCAGCAAGGTCGCCGTCTTCTCGCGCCAGGAGGGTGTCGACCCGGTCGGCGCCTGCGTCGGCCTGCGCGGCATCCGCATCCAGAACATCGTCAATGAGCTCAACGGTGAGCGCATCGACGTGGTCCAGTGGAACCCCGACCCGGCGAAGTTCGTCGCCAACGCCCTGAGCCCGGCCCAGGTGCTCGACGTACGCATCCTGCCGGACGGCACGACCGCCGAGGTCATCGTCGGCGACCGCCAGCTGTCGCTGGCGATCGGCAAGGAGGGCCAGAACGCCCGACTCGCCGCCAAGATGACCGGTCTGCGCATCGACATCAAGAGCAGCGCCGGCGAAGTCGAAGGCGCCGATGCGACCCTGGCGATGTCGGCTGAGCCCGACGTCAAGCGCGAGACGCCGATCTGGGACGAGCTGCGCGAGCAGGAGGAAGCAGCGGCCGCGGCAATCGCCACGCCGGTTGCTCCGCCGCCGGTGGCGCCGGTCCGCGAAGTCGAGCCCGTTGCTGCATCGCTCGAAACCGAGCAGGCCGCAGCGCGTGTCGAGACGCCGCCCCCGCCGCCGACTCCCACGGCTCAGCCGCGACCCGGAGGCCTTCGCTTCGGCGAGGAGATCCTTCCTGCCGCAGCCCGGCCCGCGACCGAGGACAACGCGCCGCGACGCGCGAGCAGCAGCGGTGGCGCCCGGCCCGGTGCACGCCCCGGCGCCCGCGGTGGTCCGCGGCGCGAGGACGACGGCCGCCGTGGCCGAGGCGGTCGAGGCGGCCGCCAGGACCGGCGCTCGCTCGACGAAGAAATTGAAGAGGAGTTGGAGGCCGTCCTGGAGGGCGAGGACTTCGACTTCTTCAACCGTGAATAGGAGGGCCTCTTGCCCGCGACACCCGGCCGGCTGCCACAGCGCACCTGCATCTCCTGCCGCTCTACGAGCGGTAAGCGGGAGTTCGTGCGCCTGGTACGCCTGGCCGACGGCGTCGAAGTAGACCTCACGGGCAAGAAGCAGGGGCGAGGAGCCTACCTCTGTCCCAATCCCGATTGCTGGGAGACGGCGTTGAAGAAGGGCCGCATTGAGCAGGCCCTTAAAACGAAACTCACGCCGGATGACCGCCTGCGCCTGACAGAGTTCAGGGTCGGGCTGAGTCAGGCCACGGCCGTCTAATGCTTCACGGCTATCTGAGACGTGTTGGAGTGAATTGGAGACACCTTGGTTACTGAAAGCAAGCAGATAGAACTACCGGCAGCACTGACTGTCAAAGAACTCGCCGACCAGCTCAAGGTCTCGCCCGTCGAGATCATCAAGGAGCTGATGAAGAACGGCGTCATGGCCTCGATCAACCAGGTCATCGACTACGACACCGCCGCGATCGTGGCGACCGACTTCGGCTGGGACCCGGTCGAGGGCGACACCGGTGAGGCCGGCGCTGCCGAGGTCCAGACCGTCAGCTCGCAGGCCGTCGTCGAAGAGGAAGAAGAGGACCCCTCTACGCTCGTGACCCGGCCGCCGGTCGTGACGATCCTCGGCCACGTCGACCACGGCAAGACGAGTCTTCTCGACGTGATCCGGCAGACCAATGTGACCGCTGGTGAGGCGGGTGGTATCACCCAGCACATCGGCGCCTACCAGGTCGAAGTCACCGGCAAGAAGATCACCTTCCTGGACACTCCTGGTCACGAGGCGTTCACCGCCATGCGCGCCCGCGGCGCCCAGGTCACCGACATCGCGATCATTGTGATCGCGGCGGACGACGGTGTCATGCCGCAGTCGATCGAAGCGATCAACCACGCGAAGGCGGCGGGAGTACCGCTGATCATCGCAATCAACAAGATCGACGCAAACGGCGCTGACCCCGACAAGGTGATGCAGCAGCTCACCCAGTACGATGTCCTCGTTGAGGAGTACGGTGGTGACGTTCCGTCGGTGAAGGTCTCAGCCCGCACCAAAGAGGGCATCGACCTCCTGCTCGAGAACATCCTGCTGGTCGCCGAAGTGCTCGACCTGAAGGCAAACCCGAACCGCACTGCCATCGGCACGGTCGTCGAGGCGGAGCTGACCACCAACCGTGGTCCTGTCGCGACGCTGTTGATCCAGAAGGGCACTCTGCGCGCGACCGACTCCGTCATTGCCGGCGATGCTACCGGCAAGATCAAGGCGATGTTCGACGAGCGCGGGAAGCCGATGAAGGAAGCCGGCCCGTCAACGCCGGTGCGCGTTCTCGGCCTGCATGAGGTGCCGCTCGCGGGCGACACGGTCTACGTTGTCAAGGACGAGAAGGCTGCGCGCGCAGAAATCGAGGAGCGCCGCCGGGCCCGCGACGAAGCGCTGCTCCGGGAGGCGCACCCGGTCAACCTCGACTCGCTGTTCGGCTCGATCAGCGCCGGCAAGGTCAAAGAGCTCAACCTGATCCTGAAGACGGACGTGCAGGGCTCGATTGACCCGATCCGCCACTCGCTCGAGCGCCTGAGCCAGGACACCGTCCGCGTGAAGATCATTCACTCGGCGACGGGCAACATCTCTGAGTCGGACGTCATGCTGGCGGTTGCTTCGAAGGGCATCGTCATCGGTTTCAACTCGAAGCCGGACGCCGGCGCCAAGAAGCAGGCTGAGCAGGAGCACGTCGAGATCCGCCAGTACAGCATCATCTACAACCTGATCGAGGACATCGAGAAGGCGCTGAAGGGCATGCTGGAGCCGGTCTACGGTGATGTCACCGACGGTCACGCAGAAGTGCGCCAGATCTTCAAGATCAGCCGCCTTGGCAACATCGCCGGTTGCCAGGTGCTCGACGGCACGATCCACCGCAACGACCTCGTACGCGTCATGCGCGGCGGTCAGATGATCGCCGAGACGAAGTGCGAGAGCCTCAAGCGCTTCACGGACGACGTCCGGGAAGTCGCCACCGGTTACGAGTGCGGTATCGAGCTCGAGTTCGACAAGATCCTCGTCGGCGATATCTTTGAGTTCTACCACAAAGAGCGAATTAACTAATGCGACGTGACTGGCAACAGGACACGGGTGACAGGGAGCAGGCGGGTTCTGCTCCCTGCTCCTGGTACCTGCTACCGGCTCGTTCAGCCGGAGGCCGCTGATGACGCGTCGCATGGAGCGCCTTAACGAGCTGATCCGCGCCGACCTCAGCGACCTGATCCTGCGCGAAGTGCGCGACCCGCGTCTCGGCGGCCTGATTTCGATCACGAGGGTCGACACGTCGCCGGACCTCTACACGTCGCGCATCTTCGTCAGCATCATGGATGAGCCGAAGCAGCAGGAGATTGCCCTGCGAGCCCTCAACTCCGCGGCGGC
>JBFWZE010000208.1:0-5420 GCA_050185685.1 Dehalococcoidia bacterium | reverse complement strand
GCGCCTCGGCCGTAATGCTGCGCAGCTCTGCGTCTGTGCGCTTGAGGAGAACGGCGTTCGTCGCGACGACGATCGAGCTGAGTGACATCAGGAGCGCGGACCACTCCGGCCGCAGCTCGATGCCGAGCGACGGGTAGAGGGCGCCGGCCGCGACGGGAATCGCCAGCACGTTGTAGATGCTCGCCCAGAAGAGGTTCTGCTTCATCTTCCGTACGGTCGCCTTGCTCAGGCGTAGCGCCTTGACGACGTCCAGAGGGTCGCTCTTCATCAGCACGACGCGCGCCGTCTCAATCGCGACGTCGGTGCCCGCACCGATGGCGATACCGATGTCCGCTCGCGCCAGCGCCGGTGCGTCGTTCACGCCGTCGCCGACCATGGCGACGACCTTGCCCTCGCTCTGCAGCCTTGCAACGTAGTTCGCCTTGTCCTGGGGCAGGACGTCGGCGAAGACCCTCTGTATGCCAAGCAGAGCGGCGACTGACTGAGCGGTGCGCTCGTTGTCGCCCGTCATCATGACGACCTCGAGTCCCTGTGCCTGGAGGCGGGCGACCGCGGCAGCTGCGCCGGCCTTGATCGTGTCGGCCACGGCTACCAGCCCGGCTGCTCTGCCGTCGATTGCGACATACATTGGCGTCTGACCCAGCTCGGCGAGCTCCTGGGCTCGTATTGAGAGTAATCCCGTGTCGATGCCCTGCTCGTCGAGGAGCCTGCGGTTGCCGATGAGGAGGTCGGTGCCATTGACGCGTGCCACGACGCCCTTGCCGGTGACAGCCTTGAACGATTCGGCATCACCCAGCGTGAGCTCACGTTCTCGCGCCGCCTCGACGATCGCCTGTGCCAGTGGGTGCTCGCTGCCGGACTCGGCGCTGGCAACCAGCCTGAGAAAGTCGTTCTCGCTTCGGTCGAGCGCCACGACGTTGGCCAGCTGAGGCCGGCCCTCGGTCAGTGTGCCCGTCTTGTCGAGGACGATAGCAGTAGTGCGTGAGACACCCTCGAGGGTCGCGGCGTCCTTGATCAGGATGTTGTGTCGGGCGCCGAGGCCTGTGCCGACCGCCACGGCCGTCGGCGTTGCGAGTCCCAACGCGTCGGGGCATGCGATGACGACGGCGGAGATGGCGAAGGTCAGCGCCACCAGGGTCGCTTCGCCCACCGCGAACTGCCAGACGAGGTAGGTCAGCAGGCCTGAGCCGACTGCGAGGATGACGAGGTACTTCGCCGCGGTGTCGGCGAGCCGCTGGCCGGGCGCCTTTGAGCTCTGTGCCTCTTCGACGAGGCGCACAATCTGAGCGAGAGCAGTGTCGGCGCCGACCTTCGTCGCGCGGTAGGTGACGGTCCCCGAGCGGTTGATCGAGCCGCCCACCACGCTGTCACCCTGCGCCTTGTCGACCGGTAGGGACTCACCGGTGACCAGCGATTCGTCGATCGAGGTCTCGCCGGTCTCAATGACGCCGTCGACCGCGACTTTCTCGCCCGGGCGGAGGCGAATGAGGTCGCCCACGGCAATCTCGGAGGTCGGGACCTCGACTTCTTCGTCGCCACGTATGACGGTGGCGGTGGGTGGGACGAGGTCGAAGAGCGCCCGCAGCGAGTCCGTGGTGCCACGCCGCGCCTTCATCTCCATCCAGTGCCCGAACAGCACGAAGGTGACGAGCATCGCGGCAGCCTCGTAGAAGGTCTCGCCCAGGTCGGCGACCGTGATCACGACGCTGAACAGGTACGCGGCCAGGACACCGGTTGCTATCAGGACGCTCATGTTCAGGGCGCCGTGTCGCAGCGAGGTGAAAGCGCCGGCGATGAAGATCCAACCGCCCCAGAGGACGACAGGCGTCGCCAGCAGGAACATGAGCCAGTTGTGGGTGAATGGCCCCGTGGGCAGGTTGAGGCCAAAGAAGTCGCTTCCCAGCGGGGAGTAGAGGACGGTCGGGATCGTCAGAAGCAGGGACACAAGGAAGCGGTTCCGCATGTCCAGCTCCATCGCCCGTGCCATTCCGGGGTCGGACATGTCGTGGTCCATGCCATGGTGAGACATCGCGGCGTTGTGGCCTGCGTCATGAGCGGCGTGTGCGGATGAAGCAGGCAACTCGTACTGCATCCGATCGGCCTTTGTGCCCATCGTGACCGGCGCCATGTCCGCCCGGTGGTGCATGTGGGCCATGTCCGCGTGTACGTCTGTAGCAGCTGCGTCATCGGCGCACCTGCACCGCCCCGATTCCTCGACGAGCTGCCGGATCGCCGGTTCGTCGGTCTGGTCCGGTTTGTAGTCGATGTGCAGGATTTCAGCCTGGAAGTCGACGTGAGCGTGGATTACGGCCGGATTGGCCCGAACAGTGCTGTCCAGCTCGTCCGCGCAGCAGACGCATTCGAGCTGAGTAAGCGGAATGGTGATGGACCGGGTTTTCGCTCTGATGGCGGAGGTGGGAATGTGAGTGTTCATGCTGAGTCCTTGTCTGTACTGGACGGCCGCTTTGGCCGTCACTCATACAGACGGGAATCTCGAACAAGGTTACAGCCGTCACCGAAAAACATCAGGGCCGGGGAGTTGCCCCCGGCCCTGACGGTGCGTTCGCTGTACTGAGTGGTGTTAGCTGCGGTCGCCGCCGGCGCCGGGGGCAACCGGGCTCGGCGCCTGGGGTCGGTCGTGGCCCCAGATGCTCGCGGCCTTGTAGTACTGCACCTGCCAGTCGGTGTCGTCGACCAGGCGGCCGTTGCAGCCGAACTCGATCATGAAGTTCGAGGGCGACATGCTGTAGAAGCTGAACATGCGGTCGTTGGTGTGACGGCCGAGCTCGCCCGTGTAGATGCCCTTCGACTTCACGAGGTTGAAGGTCAGGCCGACGTCGTCCATCTCCTTCGCCTCAATCATGAAGTGGTTGATCAGCTTCTGAGCGCCGGGAAGCTCGACGAAGGCCAGCGAGTGGTGGCGCGGGTTCGCGTGCATAAAGGAGGCTCGCATCGGGCGGCCGCTGGGGCCGAGGTCGATGTAGTCGCTGATCTTCAGGCCGAGGAGGCCGGTGTAGAAGTCAGAGGTCTCCTTGCTGTTCTTCACGCCGATCAGGATGTGGCCAAGGCCCATGCTGCCCTGCTCGCCGGTCTGGAAGCCGGTGATGTTGCGCGGTGACTTGAAGGGGTTGCCGTTGTCGAAGAACGGGCCGTAGAAGACCTCGGTCTCGAGCCCGTTCGGGTCCTTGAAGCGGATGAGACCGAGGACGCTGCGGGAGCGGACGAGGTCTTCACTGCCTTCCTCGACTTCGACGCCGGCATTCCGCAGCTGCGATGCGATCTCTGCCATCGTCGTGGCGTCCTTGGTCTCCCAGCCGGCGAAGACGAGGTCGTCCTCACCGCTCGGGTGGAGGATGAAGCGGTAGTGGTAGGCGTCCATGCGCAGGAGCAGCGAGCCGTCTTCTTCTTTGCCGCTGACCTGGAGGCCCAGTACGTTCTGGGCATACTCCTCCCACGCGTCGATGTCCTTGACGCCGATTCCGATGTAGCCGAGCTGAGTGACTTCAGCCATGTTCATTCCCTCTCAGTCTTCCGCGAGTCCGGGGCTGCTTCGTACTGCCATGAGCCGGTCACGCTACTTCTTTCCGGCGATGTAAACCCATAGTGGTTGCGATGTCAATCATCGAGCGCTACGAACGCTATGAGGCTGTCATGCATTGAACCGTCGATCAGGTTGATCATACCGGTCGAGCCAACGCGCACGAGCCTGTACACTGGGCGAAATGCTCGACAACCTTCGGGGCATCGTTACCCCGAGAGCAATCCAGGTGTTCCTCTTCGGAGGCGTTCTTGCTGCCGCCATCATCGGCGGCTTTTCGTTGCTGTCTTCGGACGACAGCCCGGGCTCGAAGGCGCCAGACGTTGCCAGCGCATCCGGAACACCGCGTCCAACGACGACGGCTGCAGCAGGAAGAACGCCCTCTGTCTCGCCGCAGGCGACCGCGGCAGGCGCGAGCCCGGTGCCAACGGCGGCGCCCGCGACGTACACCGTAAAGGCCGGCGACTCCGCCAGTCTGGTGGCGAAGGGGCTCGGCGTCCCCGACCAGGACCTGGCGGCCTGGCTCAAAGAGCTCGCTAGCCTGAACAACATCGACCCGGACCGCCTTGAGGCCGGCCAGGTGCTCAAGTTGCCCGGCGGGAGTACTACTGCTGCCGCCGGATCTACCACACAGCCGGGAGGTCCGGGCAGCAGTGCCCAGGCCCAGGGCACCCCGGGAAGCACTTCATCGACCCCGAGGCCGAACAGCACCGCTAATCCTCCCGGCTCCACCTCAGCAGCGGGCAGCACCAGCACTCCGGTTCCTAACGCAACGACGCCACCCGGGGCGCCGACAAACACGCCTGCTGCTTCGACGAACCAGCCCGCCGCGACCAGTACCGTGGCTGCTCCCACGAGCACGCCGACGCCGGGGCCGCCTCCCAGCATCGCGGTCAGCCCGTCGCGCGTCACCGAGGGCACAGTGATGACGATGACGCTGAGTAACTTCCCGCCGTCCAGCACCGTGACCGTGTGTTTCGTCGTGCCGGATGCCGGGTTCCAGGACTGCGGCAACGTCGACGTGGACGCCAACGGCTACTTCTCGGAGCCTGGAGATCCGCTGCCTGCCGACATCAGGGAGTTCCCCGGTACTTACCGAATGGATGCCTCGGGTGCCAACGGGAGCTTCGCGTCGGCCTCGTTCGAGGTGTACTAGCTCGCTCCATCGCGTTGTATCCTCTCCCGGGCGTCCAGCCACTGCCGTCAAAAAGTGCTGTTGTTGCGCAGCCATGAGCCCTATAGTTGGGGCGATTAACGGCCAGGGAGTGCGGCGTGAGCGAAGGAGCCTGGAGCCAGTTCGTCGTCCTCGAAGACGGTCTGCTTACGGATAAGCGGGCTCATGAGCTGTCGACGTGGTACGCCGCCCACGGCCACGCCAAAGACCCCCTCGCGATTGAGGTCAACTGGTTGGCAATTCGGGTCGGAAACGCGGTCCTCGAAGCTGGCCGTCCGCGGGACCCGGTGATGAGTTTCGCCCGGTTCAACATCCTTCGCGACCTCTACCGGGCTGAGGGCAATCGTCTCTCGATGACCGAGCTGGGCCAGCGTCTCGCCGTCGCTCTCGCCTACATCTCGAAGCTGATCGACAGCCTCGTCGGCGCCGGTTTTGTCGAGCGCATCGACGACACGGTCGACAAGCGGAAGACCTGGGCCCAGCTGACCTCGTCTGGTGATGAATTCGTGCGCGAGCTCCTCCCAGAGGTGGCGTCCCAGGTCGAACGGAACTGGTCGTGCCTCTCAGCGTCCGAGAAGAAGCTCCTCGTACACCTCCTCGCTAAAGCGCGCCTGGGCCTTCAGATCCAGCACACGTTCGAACGCTTTACAGGAGCCGAAGGCGTCACCTGACGCGCATGCAGCCTCGCCTCATAGCGATGGCCGTTGC
>JBFWZE010000207.1:1534-5447 GCA_050185685.1 Dehalococcoidia bacterium | reverse complement strand
TGCTTCGCCAGCCCCGTCCCGGCGCCGATTGAGAACGTCAAGGAGCTCCACCCGGAAGAGTGGCGCCAGGGCATGCAGCTCTTCGGCATGGCCGTCTCCCCCTGGATCGCGATGGCCGACGAGAAGAAGTTCGCCGCCCAGGTCGACCGCCTCAACCACCTGCCGATCAAGGTGATCTCCAGCGCCCACACCGCCCCGATCACCGGCTGCTACGTCGAAAGCGCCATCGACTACCTCTACGAGCTTCCGTCAGCCCCCGCGGCGCAGCTCCCGGGCCAGGAGACCCTCGAAGCAATCCTCGCCGCAATGCAGGCATAACGAAGCGTCCCGGCCCCACGGAGGAGGAGCGGCCATCTCCTCCTCCAGCCGCACCCCACCGCCCCGGTCGAGATCCTCCCCTCGACCGGGGCTCTTCACGTCAGCTCCAGCACTTCCCCTTCCTGGCCCGGGCCGCCTGGCGGGTAGCGAAGCGTGAGAGGGGCCCGCAAAGCGCGAGAGAGCGCAGCGACTCGGGGTGAGGGCGCCGTCTGCGGCCACGCCAGCTCGTCCCAAGCGTGAGAGTGCTGCCGACGTCATAGACGGGCGCCTCCGCCGGCGCTACGCATGCCTTCGGCGCTCGCATCAGGAGCAAAGGGGAACTGGGAGACCCAGACCCCGGAGGGGCTCCGCCCCTTCCAACCCCGAATTCGGACTCTCGTGCAGCAACTCCGGGTGAGTGCGCCTCTGCGGCCCCGCGGCCTCGTCCCCACCGTGAGAGTGCTGCTGCCGTCACAAACGGGCGCCACCCCCGCCGCTGCGCGAGCCTTCGGCGCTCGCGACAGGTGCAAAGAAGAACTGGGGAGACCCCAGACCCCCCTATGGGCTCCGCCCCTTCCAACCCCGAATGGCGCACTCATGGCATGACGCCGCCGGGGTACCCTCTCCTGGCCCGGGCCGCCTGCCGGGTAGCGAAGCGTCAGAGGGCCCGCAATGCGGGAGAGAGCGAAGCGATTCGGGGAGAGGGCGCCCCTGCGGCCCCGCCACCTCGTCCCCGCATGAGAGTGCTACGGACGTCACAGACGAGCGTCCCCGCCGCCGCCGCGCAAGCCTTCGGCGCTCGCAACAGGTGCAAAGTGAACTGAGGAGACCCCAGACCCCCGGAGGGGCTGCGCCCCGTCCAACCCCGTCTGCGGATGAGGCCGCCGGCATCGCTCTCTCACTCCGCTTGGCAGAGATCCTGCAAAGCGGGAGCGCAGCGACTCGCGTGAGAGCGAAAGCCCTATAATCCCCCCATGCCGGACGAAGACACCAAAACCGCCTACCGACAGGCCTACGAAGACTGGCAAACCAAGCTCGCCGAGCTCCACAAGCTCCTCCTCGACGGCGAACGCATCCCGCCCATCCAGATCAAAGGCCTCCTCAACCGCGAATCACGTGCCAAGCGCAACTACGACCGCGCCCGCCTCGCCCTCCTCGGCATCGAATCCGAAGAAGACCCCGGCGACGAAGAAGACGAATAGCACTCTTCAGTCACCCGTAGACAGAGCCGCCCTCTCCCCGCTCGGGCCGCGTGCCGGGTAGCGGAGCGACAGAGGGCCTCGCAAGCGAGACGAGCGCAGCAAGTGGGGTGAGGGCGGCTCTGTCTGCGAGGCAGAGCAGGGTTCGTAGGGGCGCAGCCCATGCGCGGGGGCGCCGGGGGTGTCCCCCGCAAGCCTTATTTACAAAACCGCCAGCACCGCAGGTGCGACGCGGCCGTCTGGCCACCCATCTATAACACTGCGATTCCTGACGTCCCGTTTACCACCCGCCCTCTCCCTACTCGGGCCGCTTGCCAGGTAGCAGAGCTACACAGTGCCTCGCAAAGCAAGACGAGTGGGGTGAGGGCGCTCCGCAAATGCCCGCCGTTGTTCATCCCTACCCCTTCTCCTTACAATTCCTAAACGTGGAAGACGATCTCGGCGTAGAGCTCTCAGAGGTCCTGTCCGTGGTCAACTCCGCGGAGGTCTTCGTCGTCATGTTCGCGATGTTCGAACGGCGACTCCTCGTGGACGCCCGCACCGGCTCCGAGGGCCCCCTCATTCGAGTCGTCGACCGCGTCCGCAACTCAGACGAGCGCTTTCGAGAGCTGCAGCGCATGCGCCCGCGCTTCCCGGCGCCCGACCGCATCGTCGCGTTCCCCTGGCCCCGCAGCATTCGCACCTTCGTCGAATGCGGTGTCTGGGACGCGATTCAGCAGCGCATGATCTCCCTGGGAGCGGCAGAGAGCACCTGCCTCGCCGTCCTCGCCGAGCTGCGTCAGGAAGAACGAAAAGAAGAGATTCGCGCGGTGAAGGGCGAGGAGCCCTACCAGACGATGCGAGGAACAGGCATCTCATGACCACAGCACCGGTCCGCACTATCGACCTTCGAAGCGACACCGTCACCCACCCCAGCCCGTCGATGCGCCAGGCGATCTTCGACGCACCGCTCGGCGACGACGTCCTCGGCGACGACCCCACCGTCAAAGCCCTCGAAGCGAAGGCAGCCGCCCGCCTCGAGAAGGAAGCCGCGATCTTCGTCGCGTCCGGCACGATGGCGAACCTCGTCTCCCTCCTCGTCCACTGCGGCCGCGGCGACGAAGCCATCGTCGGCAGCATGTCGCACATCCTCCAGATCGAGCAGGCCGGCGCCGCCGCTCTCGGCAGCATCCAGCTCCGCTCCGTCAAGAACGACGAAAAGGGCCACATTGACATGGCCGAGCTCAAGGCGTCGATTCGTCCGCCCGGCATGTACCAGCCCCGCACCGCCATGGTCGCCCTCGAGAACACCCACAACGCGATGAATGGCTCCGCGCTGCCCGCCGTCTACGTTTCCGAAATCGCGAAGGTCGCCCACGAAGCCGGTGCAGCCCTCCACGTCGACGGCGCGCGGATCTTCAACGCCGCAATCGCCCTCGAGACCACCGCCGCCAACCTGACCCGCGACGCCGACTCCGTCTCGTTCTGCCTCTCGAAGGGCCTCGCCTGCCCGATCGGCTCGATGATCGTCGGCTCGCAGCAGTTCATCGACCAGGCCCGCCGCACCCGCCGCCTCGTCGGCGGTGGGATGCGCCAGATCGGCATCGTCGCTGCTGCCGGCATCGTCGCCCTCGACGAGATGGTCGACCGCCTCGCCGATGACCACGCGAACGCCCGGCTCCTCGCCGAAGGCCTCGCCTCGATCGACGGCATCACGGCGACGCCTGACCTCGTCCAGACCAACATCCTCTTCTTCACCCTCGCCGACGGCATCGACGCCGCCGCCTTCCGTGAGCGCGCAAAGGAACGTGGCGTCCTCTTCAGCGGCGGTCCCGTGCGCTGGCGAATGGTCACCCACTACGGCATCGAGCGCGAAGACATCGAGCACGCCGTCGAGCAGCTACGCGAGGTCGCCAAATCGCTGGGTTAAGCCGCCGCCACTTCCTCGTCGCACCCTTCGCCGTCGTCCTCGCCGCTGCTTGCTCGAAGGAGAGCGGCCCGCCGACCTCGGACGTCGTTGGCACCATCCCGTGGCAGGGTGATGAGAGCCACACCTACACCGTCAAAAACGACGGCAAAGAGGTCGGCCGCAGCGTGCTCAGCATCGACGTTCAGGGCGCCCAGACCGTCCTCTCCCAGAAGTTCACCGGCGAGACCTCCGATGAGTCTGCCGTCACCGTCGACAGCAAGACCCTGAAGCCGATCAGCGCCCGCCGCGAGATCATCGCAAAGGATGACGACGTCGTCATCGAGACCACCTACAGCGAGACCGGCGCCTCCATCAAGCAGGGTGACAAGCAGAGCGGGCTCAGCGTCCCTGAGCACTCCTACGACAACGACACCTCGCTCTTCCTCTGGCGCACCCTCCCCTTCGAAGTCGGCTGGGAAGGCAGCTACACGACGATCATCACGAACCGCCGCAGTCGTCAGAAGGTCAA
>JBFWZE010000207.1:0-1434 GCA_050185685.1 Dehalococcoidia bacterium | reverse complement strand
TTCGGCGGTTCGCCCTGAGGTACTCGTAGGGCGAACCTTGAGGCCGCAGGCCCGTCATCTCGAAGGACCCTCTAGGCCCAGTGACTGGCAAAAAGCCTAGTCCGCCGCCATCTCCACCACCGGCTCCTTGCGCCGGCTCAGCACCAGCCGCGGCAGCACCTGCGTCAACACAATCCCCACGCTGAACAGCACCGCAATCACCAGCACCGCAACGCTCACGCCGTCCTGGAACTCGACCGCCGTATCGCTCGCGTTGGCAATGCGCTCGACCAGCAGCGAGCCCGTCGCCTGTCCCACCGTCGTCCCGAACGTCGTCACCACCAGGTTCATCGAAGGCGCCAGGTGCAGCTGATGCTGTGGCAGCGCCGAGTAGATCTGCGAGAGGTTCGCCGTCTGCATCAGGGCGAGGCCCGTACCCCACAGCAGCACAACGCCCGCGACCAGGATTGCCGCCGGCGACGCGTTCAGCATCGCCAGTGCCACCTGCCCAACGACGCTTACCGCTGCGGCCGGCAAGATCACCGCCCCTGTCCCGTATTTGTCCGCCAGTCTGCCGCCCACCGGCCCGGCAAGCGGCCGCGTCAGGTTCTGGAACAGCAGGATGTTGCTCGCATAGGCCGCCGACCACCCGAACCCGTCGATGAACAGGAACGGCAGCATCAGCAGGAAGATGCCCGTAATCGAACCCATCAACACCGCCTGGGACGACGCCATCAGCACGCCGGGGTCGCGGAACAGCGAGAACTGCAGCACCGGCGCCTTCGAATGCAGCTCCACCCAGACGAACCCGGCGAGCGCCCCGATGCCCAGCAGCGCCAGCGCCGGTATCAGCACGCCGCCCGCCAGCCCGCGCGCGAACAGCTGCAGCGACGTGATCAGCGAGATCGTCCCGAACATCATCAGACCGCTGCCGAGGAAGTCGAAGTCGGACAGCTTCGACTTCTCGTCCTTCTGCGGCGGCAGCGGCGGGATCGTCGCCAGGACGATCGGCACCATCGCAAGGAACAGCACCGAGGTCCCCATGAACATCCAGCGCCAGCCAATCGTGTCGACCACGAGGCCGGTCAGCGGCAGCGCCAGCATCAGCCCCAGGCCCTGCGCAACCATGTTGTACCCGACCGCCTTGCCGCGCTCCTCCGGCGGGAAGCCGCCGATGCCCTGAACCTGCAGCACGAGCCACGGGAACACACGCGCCAGCGGTGACAGGAACCGGCAGATGATGAAGACGTACATGTCCTGCGTAAAGAACGTCACGACCATCACGACCACGTCGGCGACGAGCCCAAAAATGACCAGCTTACGGCTGTCGTAGATCTTCGTCAGACCGCTCAACGCCAGCGTCCCGCCCGCCAGCGCCACGAAGTAGGCCATGCCCACCCACGCCGCCGTCGTCACCGGCACGTCGAAGTCCTTCATGATCTGCGGCAGCGCGAT
>JBFWZE010000206.1:0-5471 GCA_050185685.1 Dehalococcoidia bacterium | reverse complement strand
AGACGCAGAGCTGCTCCCGTTGAAGAACGGGGCGTTCGACGCCGTGTTCTGCGAATGCTCCTTCTGCACATTTCCCGACAAGGCTGCGTCACTCGCCGAGCTGTACCGCGTGACCCGTCCCGGCGGCTGGTTCGCGCTCGCCGACGTCGTCGTCGCTGAGGGTGCGCTGCCCGAGCAGCTCAGCGGCGCATGGGGCCGCGTCGCCTGTCTGGCCGACGCAATGCCCCTCGAGGGATACGTGCGGTACGTCGAACAGGCGGGGTTTCGCGTCGACGTGGTCCGCGACTGCGATCACGCTGCCCTGGACTTTCTCAAAGGCATCGACTCAAAGCTGCTCCTGCTGCGGGTCGGCCAGGCAGTCGGCAGGGTCGACACCGGTGGCATCGACCTTCGCGAGGCGCGGGCCCTACTGAAGCAGGCAGTCGCGCTCGTCCAGTCGGGCCAGGTGAGCTACTTCTATTTGCTGGCCCAGAAGCCTGAGTAAGCCCCGCCAGACGGCCGGCAGGAAGCACTGCCGGCGGTCACGGACTCCAAATTCTGGTCTCGGGTGGAACGCCGCCCAGGCAAACCAGAAGTGCGTGCCGCTGACGACCGGTGTGAGCACGCGGCCCTTCATCGCGCCGGAGACGCCACGTCCGAGAATGTCTCACCGCGTCCCAGTCTGTGAGTCGACGAAGGTATCGCCGTCGGCGCGAAAGCGCAGCTCGCGTACGTCGACGATCGGCAAAAACATCGCGGCAGAAACCTACTTCTTCGGACTGACTGATCGCGGCGGCACGCTCTCCGGAGGACGCAGCGCAGTGCTGAACTTTGAGCTTACCTTTTCGGTCTTGGCAGCCTTCCTAGCGGTCGCGCGCGAGGGCCTCGAAGGCGCCGACGGTAGCCAGGCCGTAGGCGAGGTGGGGAATGATGTCCGAAAGCCAAGCCGATGGAGTCCACTCCTGGGGATCAGTGACGTTGGTCTTCGTTGCCGCAAGATCGCTGGCAGCCATGGCGGCGAATCCCAGGCCGACGGCGGCGAGGAATTTCGGTAGAGGCCCGGTGAGCGATCGCAGTCCACCGTAGGCGAGGCCGACACTGAGGCCAGTTGCGTAGCCCATGAGGGCGCCGGCGGCGCTGCGCCGGTTCTCTGCCTTCTCATCCTCCGTCTTCGATATCGCTTGGACGCCTGCTTTTTCCGCTAGCTTTCCGGCGACCTTTGAGGGTACGGAACTGGAGGGGCGGCCGCGGACTAGCATGTCCACGTAAGTAGTCGAATTCAGGACGGTGGTCCCGATAGCTCCCGCGGCGGCACCGAGCGCGACGTGATCAAGGGCTTTGTTCATCGTGTTTACCTCCTCAGCAAGGGCAGAATCATGCCAAATGTCGTATATGGAGGAGAAGAGAATCATAAGATGTAAGGCCTCCCCCTTTCGAAGGGCAAACAGTGTGCTCATTCCACATGCCAAGACTAGGTGTTGGGTGTACTCCGCGACGTCGTTCCGAATCTTCGTCATTTGGTTCGTCAATTCTCGGCCCTGCCTGTTACTAAGGGGAAAGTTACTAGGCAATGCAGCAGCTCATTACGTTGATATCCCCCGTGAAGGCCTGCGCGGCGAGCTTGATGCCCTCGCTGAGCGTTGGGAAGACCTGCACTATCTCGATGATGTCGTCCACCGTTGACCGAACTTCACGGCGAGGGTGGCCCGGTGGATCAGGTCGGCGGCGCAGGGCGCGACGATATGCACGCCGAGTACTTTGCTGTTCTCCGGGTGGACGACCATCTTGATCAGGCCGCGCCTTTCCTGATTGCGATCCCCTTGGGGATGCGCGCCACCTCGACGGTTCGGCAGGAGCGAGCGCGTCGCTCCAACTCCTTGAGCCGCTGACGCTCGTCCGTCGTCAGGCCCGGCCGGGCACCGACGTCGACCTCAGCCCGTCTCACCCACTTGCGCAGAGCCTCCGGCGTCGTGCCGCACTTTGTTGCGATCGACGTTCTTCCGTAAGCTGCTGCGTTTCAATCCTCACCCTATACGAAGGGAGGGTGCAAACCCAGCACAGAGCTCGGCTCTATCAGCAGCACCGGTGTTTCCGCTGGCAACTCGTAGAAGCTACTGCTGCAAGAACGGAAGCGCCGAGTACTGCGAGGCGCGCCTGCGTCGCCAAGACTTCATCAGTTAATACCAGATGATGCCAGACCGCTCACCAAGAGTGACGCGGTAAAGCCAATTCCGGCTAGTAAGCCAATTCATGCCATCTCAAGCCACCTCACACCGGTACGGCATATCACTCAGACCCACCTTAACGGCAAGCCAGCTAGCCCCAAAGCAGCCAAGAGGCTTCCCAACAGGGAGGCCCATTGCAATGCCCTGCCCGACGGGTTCAGTGGCAATATCCGGAACGCATCTCCTGTGACTTCCAGTCCTGCATTCGCCCGATTAAAAAGTGGAAGAACGAGGTAGCTCACCCAGGGATCCGATGCCCGTTTCAATCTATCTAGAGGGGCATCTGAACCACCACTCAAATACTCGATCTGTGCAAGAACCCGCTGTTCGTCTTGAGGGTCGGAGGTCTCCTCAAACGCAGAAGTAAGTCGGTTGGCTCCGCCCGGGAACGCTGACGGTTCAGACAACGATTTCGCAGGTGTCACCAATCCCAGCGCTACCCGCCAGGCCCTGGCGCAAAGAAGACGGCGAGGGAATCACCGCGACGAGGTACAGCATCGACACGTTGGAGATGGACGTCGCCTGATTTACCAGGACAAATTACGCCGTTTACCACGCAAGCAGACATGGCCGCGAGGACGTAGCCGAAGTGTCATCGATCCTTCACCGGCCCAGTGTAGGGTGGGCCGCGATCACCTCGTCGTCGTCGCCACAGACGTTCAGCACTTCTTGAGCCGGGCTGCTGGCGAGAGATCGTTACCTCCGGATGTTCAGCCGCGCTTAACGTCAGCGGAAGGCCCGAAATGCATTTGAACAGGCTGTCTAACTAGTATTTGAGCAAGAACCGCGCATCCTTCCCTGACCAACGTCCTTTTAGATTGGGGTATCGCCATGTCTCGAGTTGTCGTCGTCACTGGAGCGTCTGCGGGTCTCGGCCGTGCCATCGTTCGCGAGTTCGCCGCGCAGGGAGACGATATCGGCCTTATCAGCCGCGGGATGGATGGCCTCATGGCAGCCAAGGCGGAGGTCGAAGCGAGCGGCTCGCGCGCTACTGTCGTGAGTGCCGACGTTGCGCATCCCGACGAGATCGAGCGGGCAGCTGACGAGATCGAGCGAGAGCTCGGGCCGATCGACATCTGGGTGAACAACGCGATGGTATCGGTCTTCTCGCCCGTGAAGGAGATGCAGGCTGAGGAGTACCGGCGTGTGACTGAGGTTACGTACCTCGGCTACGTGTACGGTACCCAGACGGCGCTTCGCAAGATGCTGCCACGCGATCGCGGGACGATCATCCAGGTCGGCTCTGCTCTCGCCTTTCGCGGTATTCCGCTGCAGTCGGCTTACTGCGCTTCAAAGCATGCGGTCGAGGGCTTTACCGATTCGCTCAGGGCGGAGCTGCAGCATGACAAGTCGAACGTAAAGGTGCGAATAGTGCACATGCCGGCGATGAATACGCCGCAATTCGACTGGGTCCGTAGCCGCTTATCACACAAAGCCCAGCCGGTGCCACCGATCTACGAACCGGAGGTTGGTGCTCGAGGCGTGGCGTGGATGGCAGATCACGACCGCGATACCCTCCTCGTCGGCTGGCCCACCGTTGCGACGGTCTGGCTGAACCGCCTGGTCCCGAGCCTGGTCGATTGGCATCTCGCCCGCACGGGCTACTCCTCGCAGCAGGTCGAAGAGCCGGAAGAGCCTGGACGCCCCGACAACCTCAACGCACCGCTGCCCGGCAACCACGGTGCTCACGGGCGATTCGACGATCGCGCGATCGACACCAGTCCCATGCTGCAGATCACGACAAAGCCCGGCTGGATCGGCCGGGCTTTGCCGGTGGTCTCTCTTCCGGTCGCCTTCGTCATCCAGCAGCAGCTGGCGAAGCGGAAGAAGGCGGCCTAGACCGCGATCAGCGCGAGCCCCGTCTCCTTGTCGATCGTGCGCTTCAGGTGCGTCGGCGACTCTTCGATGACGACCTCAAGGGTCGGCCAGACGTGCGCGGTCTTTCACGTGTCCGCCTTCGTGCTCCCGTCTTGCTGGCCGACGACGGCACGGGCGTGGACCTTGTACCCGTCATCGGTGCGAGCGATGTTTCCTTCAAGCGACGCACCTCGACATGGTGGTCGACGGGGTGTCCCCACTTTTTCGCGGCTGAAGAACTCGAGGACGACATCGGTGAATCCACAGATCGCTTCGAAGTGGGCCGAAAGGTGAGCTACTTCTATCTCATGGCTCAGATGCCTGAGTGAGTCCTGCCAGACGGCCGGCCGGAAGCACTGCCGGCGGTCAGGGACTCCAAATCCTGGTCTCGGGCTGGAACGCCGCCCAGGCAAACCAGAAGTGCGTGCCGCTGACGACTGGCGTGAGCACGCGGCCCTTCATCGCGCCGGAGACGCCACGTCCGAGAATGTCCCACCGCGTCCCAGTCTGTGAGTCGGCGAAGGTATCGCCGTCGGCGCGAAAGCTCAGCTCGCGTCCGTCGACGATCGCCGAAAACACCGCCGCAGAACCTACTTCTTCGGACTGACTGATCGCGGCCGAGTCCAGTACGGAAAGGGTGCCAGGCTTGAAGAGGACCACAACGGGCTCGCCGCCAATACGGTCATGCACGACGCGAGCTGTCTCAAGTCGGCTGTAGGGATAGGCGACGACCTCGTTGCCGGCCCGAACCGTTGCGACCCGCTCCATTGCTGCGAGGCGACCGTCTGGGGTTCCTTTGAACAGGAATGGAGATGAATCGATGTCGTCATAGCCGACGTACGGGTTCGACCCGTAATCTCGCTGATACCCGGTGTCGCGAGAGAGGACCACTCCGTCCGGAAAGGCCGCTTTGAAGTCTTCCCAGGCGATGATCGTCACCGGCAGGGACTCAAGCTCGAAGCCTGTGTAGCGTCCGACGATACCCTCGCCGGTCGCCTGCTGCCACCATGACTCGGTTTGCACGTCATACATGATGAGATCGCTATTGCGCAGCAGCCCCGAAACACGGAACTCAAGTTCTTCACCCGCCACCACACGGTCAAAGGCGACCGCGGTGTTGCAGAGGGGGCAGAACGTGATGGTCACGGGCTTGCCGTCGACAACGTCATTCACAATTTCGTGCCAGATGAGGATCTGCAGAGGATACGCCCGCGCTTCTTCCCCAGAGACGAAGGCGATAACCGGTTCGTTGTCGGCAAGAAATCCCACTTCGGAGACTCCAAGGAACTTCGGACTGGAGAGTGCGGGGATGCCGTTCTTGATCTGGCCCTGGGTGAGCTCACTCTGACTGACTACAGCCTTGCTGAAGTCGGTCTTCCATCCCTGGGTGAGCGATGAGGTGAACTTCCC
>JBFWZE010000205.1:0-5503 GCA_050185685.1 Dehalococcoidia bacterium | reverse complement strand
CATCGATCGATTCCTACAAGCAGTACCAGGACGAGGCGATTGCCTACGCCGGGCAGATCAATAAGCGCTTCGGAAACCTCCACTGGAAGCCGATTCAGGTCTTCTACGAGAACAACCGCACCCAGGCCCTGGCGGCGATGAGCATGTATGACGTGCTGCTGGTGAACCCGCTGGCGGACGGCATGAACCTGGTCGCCAAGGAAGGGCCAATGCTCAACGACCACGGCGGCGTCCTCGTGCTCTCACGCGAAGCCGGGGCGTACGCGGAGCTCGCCAGTGGCTGCATCGGCATTGAGCCGACCAGCCCCGAGAACACGGCCGCGGCGTTGTACTGGGCGTTGACGATGCCGCCGGCGGAGCGCCGCGAGATGAACCTCCGCCTCCGTCAGATCATCCGCAAGCACGACCTCCGCGCCTGGCTCGAAGAGCTCCTCGCCGATATCGAGCAGAACGCCTCGATCGAGGAGACGTCGGCGGCCTGAGACGGCCGGGCTGCTTCTGGCGCACGCCTTCCAATAGGAGCATGACAGAATCCCCTCGCCCCGCTGGGAGAGGGTTAGGGTGAGGGAAGCTCGTCGGGGCCACCACTTCCCGTAGACACTCGCTCGCACGCTTCGCGGAGCTGCGCGAGGTTTGTTGTATGCCCGGGGGACACCCCCGACGCCCCTGCGCATGGGCTGGCGCCCCTACGCCCTGCTACGTCTTCACCCGGGATGCCATCAGGTCACCGCGCTAAGGTCTGGCGGAATGCGAGTTCGAAGGCGTCGAATTTTGGAGCCGTGGTCTCAGCCTTGAGGCCGCCAAAGGTTGCTTCGCCTTGCCTGAGGGCAATGGCTCGCAACGAGAATTCGTGGCGCTGGAGCGGAAACCGGATTAGTTCGGGAAGAGGACGGGCTGGATCGCGTGCTCACCGTTGCCGTTCTTCGCCGCCTTGTTGCCGTTACGGCCGTTCGGCACCGCCAGCTGCTGCTGCCGTGCGCGGCGCCGCGTGGCCCCGCCCTCAGCACGGGCTGCGAAGCCACCGTCTGCGACCTTGATCACCAGCGCGTCGCCGGTTGAGACGTCCGTGATGCTGCTGATCACGCTGCCAGCCTTGTGGACGACGGCGTAGCCGCGGCTCAGCGTCGCGTTGGGGTTTAGAGCGTCGAGCTGGCCATTGCAGCGGTGGACGGCAGCGACGCGGTCTCGATAGCCGCTGCGCACGGCATGCAGGGCGCGCCGCTCGAAGTCATCGATGCGCTGGCGCTGGCGGTTGAGGTCGATGCTGCCACGCTCAGCGCGGTTCATCAGCGCCGAGACGAGGTCGCGCTCGCGGGTCATGCGGCGCACCATCGTGTTGCCGACGGCTTCGAGGCGGTTGGCGATCCAGCTACGCACCGCCATGCCATCCGGCGCGACCAGCTCGGCCGCAGCGGACGGCGTCGGTGCGCGCAGGTCTGCCACGTAGTCGCAGATCGTGAAGTCGGTCTCGTGACCAATGGCAGAAACAACCGGGACGAGCGAGCCGAACACCGCGCGCGCCACCGGCTCCTCGTTGAACGCCCAAAGCTCGTCGATCGAGCCACCGCCGCGGGCAACGATGATCACGTCGATGTCGCCCTGGAGGTTGAGCTGCTCGATCCCGGCGACGACGCCATGGACCGCGTCCGGCCCCTGGACCGGCGTTGGCGCGAGGACGACCTCGGCGAGCGGCCAGCGGCGTGTGAGGACGTTGCAGATGTCGTGGAAGACGGCGCCGGAGGGGGACGTGACAACGCCGATGCGGCGCGGCACGCGTGGCAACTGACGCTTACGGCTCTCGTCGAACAGGCCTTCCTCCTCGAGCTGGGCGCGCAGGCGTTCGAACTGCGCATGGCGAAGCCCGACGCCGTCCGGCTGAACGAAGTCGACGACGACCTGCAGCTCGCCGCGCGCCTCGTAGACCGAGAGGCGGCCGTGGGCGATGACCTGAGAGCCCTGCGCCAGGTGCTCCGCCATTTTGCGCTGACGCATCAGGGCAGAGCGAAACATGACAGCGCGCAGCTGGGCGCCGGCGTCTTTCAGCGTGAAATACGTGTGGCCGGAAGGCTGCGTGCGCGGGCCGGACACCTCACCCGAGATCCAGACGTCGCCGAGGATGATGTCGGTCTCGATCAGCTCTCGCAGATAGGAGGCGGCCTGGGTCACGGTGAGAATGCGCATCGCTCGCCAGTATAGCGGGGCTGCGGCCTGGGGGCTGTCTGATGCTCGTCACCATCAGCGGCCTCCCGTTCTGTCATCCTGAGGGAGGAAGGATCTGACGGTCCGAACAACGCTTCTGACATGACGACTAGGGCCCGGGTGCCTCATGCTTTGTGCTGGCTACGCCCACTGCTAGATTCTTCCTTCGTCAGAAGGACAAGACTGGGAGGTCCGGCCTTCTGCCACTAGGGCGCGCCTCTCGCGCTGTCATCCTGGGCCTGGGCGAGGGATCTAGTCCCGGGCCTCGATGGCTCGTCAGCATGAGGCATCCTGGCTTCCCTGGCCTCTCGCAGAACTGCGTTACATTTGGAAAAATTCCGGATAAAACGGGTAAGCAGTTGTACCCTTCTGTGCTATATTCCCTGTGGCTGCGGGTTGGGATACAAAACCTCTGTCCGGTCGTTGATGGGAGTCAAGATTGCCCCGCCGACCCTCATCGACAGACTGATAGTGGCGTCTTCAACCCCGGCCATATTTTTTGAGTAATGCCAATAGCCGGAGGCCAACCGGCTGGCACCAACCTGGCCGCGGTTGCTTTCTACGGAGCGCAGCCGCGGCTGTTTTCTTGAGCATCGTGGGCAATCGACCACGAACTTGCAGAGCCCGGAGCCGAGACCGGGCTCTGCTATTTGATGAGATATTGCTCCAGTGAAACGGCCCCGCTTTCGCGGGGCCGTTTTACGTCTGTCGAGCCCAGCTCGTCCTATTCGACCGTCACCGTCTTCGCGAGGTTGCGGGGCTGGTCGATGTCACACCCGCGCAGACGGGCGATGTGGTAGGCGAGGAACTGCAGCGGGACGACCGTCGCGAGCGGCCAGAGCAGCGCCGGCGCCTCCGGGATGCGGATCACGAACTGCGCCTTCTCCTCGATCTCGTGGTCGTCGTGGTTGGCGAGGGCGATGATGATGCCCTCCCGGGCGCGGACCTCGGCGACGTTGCTGAGCATCTTCTCGTAATGTTCGTCCTTCGGCGCAATCGCCACGACCGGCATGCGGTTGTCGATCAGCGAGATTGGCCCGTGCTTCATCTCGGCGGCCGCGTAGCCCTCGGCGTGGATATAGCTGACTTCTTTGAGCTTGAGCGCCCCCTCCATCGCGATCGCGTACTGGAGGCCGCGCCCGAGAAACAGGAAGTGCTCGAAGGCGTAGAACTCCTCGGCGACTGCCCGCGCCTCGTCTTCGCTCTTTAGCGCCTCGCCGAGGATCTGGGGCGCCTGGAAGATGTCGGCAATCGCCTGGGCCAGCGCCGCCTCGTCGAGGAACCCGCGCGCCTCGCCGATCCGGGCGCCGAGGAGGTAGAGGGCGACAATCGAGCCAACCAGCGTCTTCGTCGAAGCGACGGCGATCTCCGGGCCGCAGCGCATGAAGACGGTGCCATCGGCCATCCGGGTTGCCTGCGAGCCAGGGGTGTTGCAGACCGTCACCAGCAGGGCGCCGCGCTTGCGAGCAAGGTCCATCGCCGCCAGCGTGTCGACGCTTTCGCCCGACTGACCGACGGCGACAATCATCGTCCTCTCGTCGATGATCGGCTTGCGATAGCGGAACTCCGAGGCGTTGTCGACCTCCGCCGGGACACCACCGAGCTGCTCGATGTAGGTGCGGCCGATCATGCATGCGTGGTAGCTGGTACCCATGCCGACAAGGATGACCCGGTTGATCTTCTGGAGCTGCGCGTCGGTCAGCTTGAGGTCGCGCAGGTTGAGCGCGGGCGGGTCGAGCTCCGCCGCCTCGCGGATCGTGTCGAGGATCGCATCCGGCTGCTCGTAGATCTCCTTCTCGAGGTAGTGCTCAAAGAGGCCCTTGCTCACGTCGAAGGCCTCGAGCGGCACGTCGTGCAGCTCCTTCTCGATCGCCTCGCCCGAGACGCGGCTGTAGGTAGCGCCTTCGGACGTGATGCGGGCAACGTCGCCGTCCTCGAGGAAGACGACGCGGGAAGCGTGGCCGAGGATCGCCGGGAGGTCGCTGGCCACATGCATGGCGCCGTTGCCGTAGCCGATGACGACACCGCCGGCGTTGGCGATGCGGGCCGCGATCATGACGCCGGGTTCCTGCTTTCGAATCGCCAGCACCGCTGCGGCGCCCTTCACGCGGCTCATCGCAGCGCGGGTGGCGTGCTCGAGGTCGAGCCCGGCGTCGACGCCTTCAGCGATCAGGTGAGGAATAACCTCGGTGTCGGTCTCAGAGCGGTACATGTGGCCGCGGGCGACGAGCTCCGCCTTGAGGTCTCTGTAGTTCTCGACGATGCCGTTGTGGATGACGACGACGTCGCCGCTGGTGTCGGTGTGGGGATGTGCGTTGAGCACGGTGGCGCCGCCGTGGGTCGCCCAGCGCGTGTGGCCGATGCCGAAGCTACCCACCGGCATGGAGCCGTTGAGCCGGCTGCGCAGCCCTTCGAGCTTGCCGACGTCCTTGTGCAGCTGCAGCTCACCCTCCGGGCTCAAGACGGCAATGCCCGCGCTGTCATAGCCGCGGTACTCGAGGCGCGCGAGGCCCTCGAGGATCAGCGGACCGGCTTCTTCCGTACCGACGTAACCAACGATTCCACACATATGCGGGGGTCCCTCCACTTCGTCATACGACGATATACGGGCCGGAAGTTCGCCCATGCGAAGCTCAGCCCGAACGAGCGGGAGGGTGCGGCGGAGTATTGCGAGGTCTGGGTGCTGTCAGGGAATGCGGTGAACCACAGTGGTTCCGCCTGCACACCGGAGGCGATGTTGTTGGGCGCTTGCGCTGCCCAGTTTGGCCGCTCCGTTACGACTGTGCTGCCGAGAGGCTACCCGCCGAGTATTTCGAATGTGCCTCTACCTCGTCATCCTTCAAGCCATGAAGGACCTGGCGCTTTATCTGGTTGTGACAGCTCCGGACTCGACTGCTCCGGGACACCTCCTCGGTCGTTCTGGCCACCACTGTATCACGGTGCCTGTGTCCGTCTCGTTACGAAAAGTCCCTGTTGAGGCATCTGGTAGGTGAAAGATAGGCACGGTAACGACCTGAGGTCCATGTGGCCATCACAGCGTTGCGTCCGGCCGATGCTACCCGGCCGTTCGCCCTGAGGCACTCGAAGGGCGAACCTGTGGCCTCAGGGGATTGAAGCATGAAGCGGGAGTGTCTCGGACATGCCGGGCCTCGACAAAGGGTACGCCCTCCCGTCGGTCCTCTCCCAGAGGGAGAAGAAGGTTCGCGCGCTTCGCGCTCAGACGAGGCCGCTGCGTCTAGTTGTTGCTGAGCTCGCGGAGGCGGTCGACGACCTCGTCGATGATGAAGTCAGGGGTAGAGGCGCC
>JBFWZE010000204.1:0-5524 GCA_050185685.1 Dehalococcoidia bacterium | reverse complement strand
AAACATCTCGCCTTCTAACCTCTATACGTAACGACTAACATCGCAGGCGACTCCACCAGTGTGTCCAGAATAGTAATCGGCTCCTGCGCAAAATGCTTCATTACGCGCCTGTTCAGGCACAAAAATTTCCGAGTACCCACAAAGGCATTCATAGATGTTCTCGAAGGTCGCTCAAGGTCGAGGCAGGCGAACTCCTGTAGAATCTGGCGAGGCGTGACTCACCGCCCACAGCATCAAGTGACACCCAGGGAGAGACCTTATGCGCGTACCTGCCGCCATCGCCGAGATCCTCAAGCGTGAAGGCGTCGACATCGTCTTCGGCTACCCGGTGAACCCGATCTTCGACGCCGTCGCAGAGAAGGACATCCGGCCGATCGTCGTCCGCCAGGAGCGCATCGGCATTCACATGGCGGACGCCTACAGCCGCGTCAGCTCGGGTGACAAGATCGGCGTCTTCACGATGCAGGCCGGCCCGGGCTCAGAGAACGCGTTCGGCGCCGTCGCCCAGGCCTACTCAGAGTCGGTGCCGATGGTCGTGCTGCCGGGTGGTTACGCGCGTCACCTCACCAACGTCTTCCCGAACTTCAACTCGATGGTGAACTACGGCAACATCACGAAGTGGGCGGAGCAGGTCACCCTCTCCCAGTATGTCCCCGAGGCAATGCGCCGCGCCTTCACGCAGGCGAAAAACGGCCGCCCCGGCCCGACGCTCGTCGAGTTCCCTGCTGACGTCTTCCGCGAGGAGATCCCGGACGACTTCGTCTACATCCCGACGACGAAGAAGCGCAGCGCGCCGGACCCGAAGGACGTCGAAGAGGTCGCCGAGGTGCTGATCAACGCCCAGCGCCTCGTGATCTACGCCGGCCAGGGTGTCCACTACGCGAAGGCGTGGGCAGAGCTGAAGGAGCTGGTCGAGCTGCTCGAGGCGCCGACGACCACCAGTCTCGAGGGCAAGAGCGCCTTCCCTGAGGACCACCCGCTCAGCCTCGGCAGCGGCGGCCGCGCGATGCCGGAGCCGGTCTACAAGCACGTGATGGACGCGGACGTCATCTTCGGCATCGGCTGCAGCTTTGGGCGCACCAGCTACGGCATCCAGTTCCCGCAGCAGGGCCCGCAGTACGTCCACGCGACCAACGACGCGAAGGACATCAACAAGGACGTCAACGCCGCCTACGCCCTCGTCGGGGACGCCCAGCTAACGCTGCAAATGCTGATCGAGGCGGTGAAGGCGCGCCTGCCGGGCGGTAAGCCCCGCGGAAACGCGGCGGCGGTCGCGGCAAAGATCCAGGAGCAGCGCGCGCCGTGGCTGGAGCGCTGGATGCCGAAGCTGACCTCAAACGACACGCCGCTCTCGCCCTACCGCGTGATCTGGGACCTGATCCACACCGTCGACGTGGCGAACACAATCGCGACCCACGACGCCGGCAGCCCGCGCGACCAGTTCACGCCCTTCTGGCCGTCCACGACGCCGCTCAGCTACCTCGGCTGGGGCAAGACGACGCAGCTCGGCTACGGCCTCGGTCTCGCGATGGGTGCGAAGCTGGCAGCGCCGGACAAGCTCTGCTTCAACGTCTGGGGCGACGCGGCAATCGGCATGACGGGCATGGACTTCGAGACCGCCGTCCGGGAGCGCATCCCGATCCTCTCGATCCTGTTCAACAACTTCTCGATGGCGATCGAGCTGCAGGCGATGAAGATCTCGACCGAGAAGTACCGCTCCACCGACATCAGCGGCAACTACGCCGAGTTCGCCCGCGCTCTCGGCGGCTACGGCGAGCGCATCACGACGCCGGACCAGATCATCCCCGCGATAAAACGGGGCGTGGAGCAGACTCAGAACGGTACGCCGGCGCTGCTCGAGTTCATCACCCAGAAGGAAACGCAGATCTCGAGCTACGGCCGGGACTAGCGTCCGCCAGCTCCGCCACCGTAGCCGAGGCTTTCCAGCTTCGGCTCCAGGCATGTGCACTACACCTCATGACGCGGACGACCGGCCACTACCGTAGCCGGGACGTCCCCGTCCCGGCGGCCGTACCCGTGACGAGGTCTCAAGACGCGGCCGAGCCGCGATAACGAACCGGCACCGCCCATACGACGCCGAGGCTGGAAAGCCTCGGCTACGGTGGTGCGTCCCAGGTCTTGTCATGAGGCGCCCTCTCGCGATGGCCGCCGAGGCGGGGACGCCTCGGCTACGTGGTAGTTGCTCCGCGTCCTCGCGACTTTCGTCACTTGAATCGCCGCGCTTTGGGCACGACAATCGAGCGCATGGATGGCGTACACGACATGGGCGGCGTCAAAGAGCGCTTCGGGCCGATTCAGCGCGAGGAGAACGAGCCCGTTTTCCACGCGCCCTGGGAGGGCCGCGTCTACGGCATGCGCCAGACTGTCGGCCCCGTCTACCGCCTCGGCAGCCACCGCTACAACATCGAGAAGCTTCCGCCTGAGGTCTACCTGAGCAGCAGGTACTACGACAAGTGGCTGCGCGCCTTCATCGCCTGTCTCGAAGACAAGGGCATGATCACGGAGGACGAGCTCGCCGCCGAAGTGGCGAAGTTCGAAGCAACGCCCGACGCGCCGCCTACCGAGCACATCGACCCCGAGTTCACGCAGCGGACGAAGGCTCGTATCTTCCGCAAGAGCATCGTCCGGCTCAACGTCGAACACGAGACCCCGCTCTTCCAGCCCGGCGATGCAGTGACGGTGCTCGACCTCCACCCGAAAGGTCACATCCGGCTGCCGCACTACCTCAAGGGCAAGTCCGGCGTCGTCGAACGCTACCAGGGCTACTACGACATCCACGACCACGAGCGGTACGAAGACCCGCTGCCGCCGCCGCGCCCCCTCTACGCCGTGAGCTTCGACCGCCACGACATCTGGGGTCCGCAGTCGGAGCCGGGACGAATCGTCGCCGACCTCTGGGAGCACTACCTCGAACCACCGTCACAAGGAGCATCCGCATGACTCACGCACACGGCGAAGACGGCCACACGCATGACGAGTCCTACGCGTCGATCCGGGCGAAGGCGCTGGAGTCGCTGCTCGTTGAAAAGGGCATCGTCTCGACCGACGCGATCGACGCCGTCGTCCGCGCCTATGAGCAGGACATCGGTCCGCTCAACGGCGCCCGCGTTGTCGCCCGCGCCTGGAGCGACCCTGCCTACAAGCAGCGCCTGCTAGCGAACGGCACCGAGGCGATCGCTGAGATGGGCTACGAGATCGCCCAGGGCGCCGACATCGTCGTCCTCGAGAATACGCCCGACACGCACAACATGGTGGTCTGCACGCTCTGCTCCTGCTACCCGTGGGCCGTCCTCGGCCTGCCGCCGACCTGGTACAAGTCTGCCGAGTACCGCTCCCGCGCCGTCATCGAGCCGCGCGCGGTGCTGCAGGAGTTCGGCGTTACCCTCGACGACGACAAGGCGGTGAAGGTCTGGGACAGCACCGCCGAGATCCGCTACATGGTCCTGCCCGAGCGCCCGACCGGCACCGAAGCGATGAACGAGGAAGAGCTTGTGTACCTCGTCAGCCGCGACTCGATGATCGGGGTCGCCGTCGTTGAAGCGCCGGCGGAGGCAGGCGTATGACCGCGGAACCCGCCGGCGACATCCGTCAGATGGAGGGCGAGGCCGCCCCGCCGCTGAAGAACGGCGAGCTGGTCTTCGAGGAGCCCTGGGAGAGCCGCGCCTTCGGCATCGCCGTCGCGCTCGAAGCACAGGGCGCCTACCCCTGGCGCGACTTCCGCGACGAGCTCGTCGAAGAGATCGCCCACGCCGACTCCCACGGCGAGACGACGACCTACTACCAGCGCTGGCTGGAGGCCCTCGAGAGCCTGCTCTTGAAGAAGGGGCTGATCAGCGCCGAAGACCTCGCCGCGCGCCACGAGGAGTACGCTTCCGGCCTCCACGATGAGGACGGGCACATCCACTAGAAGCCTTGCCCGCGAGGCGGCGTCCCAGGTTCTCGTCATTCTGACGAAGGAAGAATCTGGTCCTTCTGCAACGAGGTTCCAGGTGGCACGACATACGTGCGCTTAGCGAGTCGGCTCCGTCCTCATGCGAGGCTGGATTCTTCGTCCCTCAGAATGACAGGAACGGACCGTCGGGTTCGCGGACACCCGATGTGTCAGAGGTTACGGTTGAAACCCGCCAGGACGCGGTAGCAGGCGTCCAGCGTCGGTACCGGCAGTCCGAGCGCAGCTGCGCGCTGGAGAGCGTCACCAAGCGTCTCATCGACTTCGAGGCGGCGGCCTCGCTCGGCGTCCTGCAGCGCCGACATCTTGTGCGCGGTGATGCCGTTCGCTTCCATCGCCCGGCCGACCGCCTGCAGCATCGCCACGCCCTCGTCGAGAGGCGCAGATGCAAGCGTCTTCGGAATGACGAGACCGCCTCCGTCCATCAGCTCGATGTCGAGAGCCGCGGCAATTGAGGCTGCTTCTTTCGTAAGCGTGACGAGCAGGCGCGCGAGGTCGGGGTCCTGGGTGTAGCGATGGGTCGTCAGACGGCTGAGCACGCTGACCGGCATCAGGCCGAGCCAGGTCGCGAACTTCGACCACTCGGCGGTGCGAATCCGCTCTGACGCCGTCGCCTTGATACCCGCCCTAAGCAGGGCCGTGACGAGGGCGTCGACCCGGTCAGAGCGGCCGCCGCTCAGCTCGCCGACGTAGATCATCTCGTTGCGAGTGAACAGCGCGGTGCCGTCTGGGAGAATCTCGCCGCTGAAGTCGGCGGTGCAGCCCACGGTCGCATCAGGTCCGAACGCCGCGGTGAGCTGGTCGTTCTTGAGCACCCCGTTCTGCATCGAGAGCGCCATCGCAGGCCGGAGGTTCCGGAGGCCCGCCAGCGCGGCGGTGGTGTCGTAGGTCTTCACGCAGACGATCAGGGCATCGGTCTCGGTCAACGACGCCGGATCGTCGACGACACGGACCTTCGCTGTTACATGTGTCAGGCCGGTGACCTTTACGCCCTGCTCTCGAAGCAGCTGTGCTCGAGCGCCCCGCGCTACCAGCGTGACGTCTTCTCCGGAAGCTTGCAGGAGCGCGCCGACGATTGAGCCCATCGCTCCCGCACCGAGGACGGTGATCTTCATGGCGCCAGTGTACGGCGAAACACGCGGTCAGTGGCCTGCAGGCTCAGGCAGCCGCCATCGCAGCAATCTCGGACCAGAGGGTGACGCGGTCACGGCCGCTGCGCTTCGAGTAGTACATCGCCCGGTCGGCGAGGCGGACAGCTGTCAGGAAGTCGCCGCAGTCCTGGGGCACACTGCAGACGCCGACGGACACGGTGACGACGTCGGTCGTATCGTGGTGGAGCTGCGTCTCTGAGACCCCGGCACGGATTCGCTCCGCAAGGGCGCGGCCCGCCTCCGCGTCGGCCTCGTCAAAGACGACGATGAACTCCTCGCCGCCAAAGCGGTAGACCTTATCGTCCTCCCGGATCAGCGCCTTGATTCGGTCTGCGGTTGCCCGCAAGACCTCGTCGCCGAAGTCGTGTCCATGGCGGTCGTTGAAGAGCTTGAAGTGGTCGAT
>JBFWZE010000203.1:2754-5550 GCA_050185685.1 Dehalococcoidia bacterium | reverse complement strand
TCACCGGCGAGCCAGCGCTGGGCCCGGCGGTTCCCCTGGCCGACGCTGGTCTTCAACGACCACAATCAATTCGAGAAGCTGCGCGAAGAGCACCGCTTCGACCGCATCCGCGAGGTGATCCGCGACCGCGACACCGCAGTTCACGGCTCGGAGAACGCGATGCTCAGCGACTACGGCGATGTCCACAGCGAGGCGCGCCAGTACGCCGGCCGCCGTGTTTCCGAGAAGTGGCGCTGTCCCGTCCACTTCGAATAGCAAGGAGTACCCGTGGAGATTCAGAGAGTGCGTATCCCGCCCCAGTCCGGCGCCGGCTTCCAGCTCAGCAAAGGCCAGACGCTGCGAATCACCTCACCGGAGGCGGAGCAAGTCTGCGACCTCATCGCCTTCGGCCTCGACCGGACGGAGTGGCTGAGCACGGGCCGCAGCATCGACTACAACGAGACGATCTACCTGACGACCGGCAACATCCTCTACTCCAACCGCAGCAACCCGATGCTGACGATCGGCCGCGACGACTGCGGCCGCCATGACGTGCTCTTCGCGCCCTGCAGCCCCGAGATGTTCCAGAAGCTGTACGACTTCGGGCCGGACCATCCCAGCTGCTTCCGCAACCTCGCCGACAACCTGGCGCCGCTCGGCATCCGCGACGACCAGATCCCGACGACCTTCAACGTCTTCATGAATGCCGAGCTTTTGCCCGACGGCCGGATCAAGGTCATACCGCCGCTGAACAAGGCCGGTGACGTCATCGAGCTGACGGCGGAAATGGACCTGATCGTCGGGCTCACGGCGTGCTCCGCAGAGCTGTCGAACAACTGGAGCTTCAAGCCGATCGACTACGAGATTGTCTAGGAGCCTTATCACCACGGACGCAGCTAGGCCTGGTCCGCCGCCGGCTCCCTGAGGGCAATGAACAGCAGGGCGGCCACGACGACGAGAAGCCCGCTTAGCAGCAGGAAGCCTGCATCGAGCGAAATCGCCGCGAACAGGGCAGCGCCGGACGGCCCGACCATGAACGAGACCGCCTGAGCGCTGCCCGCGATACCAAAGGCAGTGCCTCGCCGCGCTCGCGTCGTCGTCGCGGCAATTAGCGTGTTCGTCGTCGGCACCATCGCGGAGAGGACGGCGGCGATGAAGAGGAACCCAACCACGTAGATCGCCGCGCCCGGCGCCAGAGCTAGCGCGATGAAGCCTCCCGCCGCGACGAGGCAGGCAAGCGCCATCGTTACTTTGCGGCTGCCCGGCTTGAAGAAGCGCGGCCCGAGGAAAAGCACGCTGAACGCGCTGACGGCGCCGCCCAGTGAGAAGACGAGGCCCGCCTCGCCCGCCACGTCGTCCTTCGCCTCGATGGCGCGCAGGGCAATCGGCGTGGCCAGCCGGACGAGCTGGTTGAGGGCGAAGACGACGAAGTAAACGAAGACAAGCAGGACGAACTGCCGTGTCGCACGGAATGGCTCGATCTCGACCTTCTCGCCCTTGCTGTCGACGTTGCGGCGCGCCTCCACTCTGTCGCCAGGCACCCAGAACAGCACCGTGAACGCGGCGATGAACGGGATCAGCGACGCGACGAAGATTGAGCCGCGGTAGCCGAAGGCAATCGCGAGGATCGCGCCCAGTGCCGGGCCGATCGTCGTCCCCATGTACTGGGCGCCGGTGATGATGCTCAGGCTCTGGTTGAGGCGATGCTCCGGGACGCTGACGCTGATCAGCGCGACGGCGGGCGGGATCAGGCCGGAGAAGATGCCGTTGAGGCCCAGCGCAATCGTGAGCTGCCAGGGTGCCTGCACAAACGCCGCGATGGCGCCGGTCGTCGTCGAGAGGAAGAGGGCGCGCAGGAGCATCGACTTGCGGCCGTATTTGTCCGAGAGGACGCCCCAGATCGGGCCGGTGGTGAGACGGCCGATGCCCTGCGCCGTCGTCGCGATCGCGATCCAGAACAACGCGTTGGCGTCGCTGGTCGCTCCGATCTTGATCGCGTACAGCGGCAGGAAGGGGTACCAGACGTTGAACGACATCGTCGTCAGCCCAACAGAAACCGCCACGAGGTAGACGGCCCGCTGGTCGAATTCGCGCTTTGGCCGCGCCGCCGCCTCTGTACCGTCTTCGGAAATGGCCACCGTGCCCCCAGAACGCTGGGGGTTAGTCTAGCCGACTCGCGAATACTGGAGGGATCAGTCGCCTAGACCCACTTCTCGCCCATCGCCCGGCGTGATGCCTCACCAAGGGGCGTTGCCGGTTCGGTGTGAAGGACGTACTCGCCGGTAATCGAGCGCCAGGGGCCGGTGGCCTGGATGCTCGCCATCAAACCCGAGAAGCCGAAGGTGATGCGCTGCGTGAAGACGACGCCCTTCGGGATGTTGAGCTGGCGGTTGATCCGGCCCGCCTCGCCGGTGAGCATCAGGTTCTGCTTGATCAGCGATGCCGCGAGCTCCGGCGTGAAGGTGACGCCGTCTTCGAGGATGAAGGTGTAGTAGACCTTGAGCTGGTCCCACATCTCCTCGGTCGTCAGGTTGGCGGTGGGCGGGACGTACCCGATGTCTTCCATCGCCGCCCGCCACGCCTCTTTGTCGCCGGTGAGCACGCCGGTGATCAGGCGGTTGATGCCGTCCATCACGTCGTCCTCGAACTCGGCGATGCAGCCGAAGTCGAGAAAAGCAACGCGGCCATCCTCGAGCAGCAGGTAGTTGCCGGCGTGGGGGTCGGCCTGGAAGAGCCCGTAGCGGTGCATCGAGCCGAAGGTGAAGCGAAAGATAATCTCGGCGATGCGGTTGCGCTGCTCCTGGGGCAGCTCGCGCG
>JBFWZE010000203.1:0-2654 GCA_050185685.1 Dehalococcoidia bacterium | reverse complement strand
GGGATGGCAGAAGCGATCAGGGCCCGGAAGGCGCCTCGTCCACCGGCGGCGAGCAGCACGGCCGAGCGCGTGAGGCGGGAAACCCGGATGCGCCGCGGCGATTTGCCTTCGTTGAGGGTTGGCTGCTCTGGAGGGGAGGTGTCCGTCGTGGTCACTACTACCAGTGTACCGGAGGGAGTGCGAAGATCTGCTACGGATGGCGCCGCTTCGAAACAGCAGCGAAATGTCGCCGTCCTACGCTGTCCCGGCAGAAACCGCGGTCGAACAGGGAGCGACTCGGCTTCGTAGCTCACACAAGGAGAATTGATGTGACTCAAGGCGAAGAGCTAACTATCGAGAAACTGCGCCCCCTCGCAGAACGAGCAGGACTCCAGCTCACGGACGAGCAGCTGACGGCCGTCCTGCCCGGCGTGAAGCGCAACATCGGCTACGCGGCCGTCGCGCGCAAATGGGCCCACCGCACGACCGAGCCCCAGGTCGGCGCCCTGTCGGAAGGAGCCGCCCGATGACCACGAGCATCGACACCCGCTACCTGACGATTCGCGAGATCGGCGCCCTCCTGCGCAGCGGCCAGCTCACCTCCGAAGCGTTGACGCAGTCGTGCCTCGACCTGATCGCAAAGCTCGACGGCCAGGTCCACGCCTTCATCACGCCGACGCCGGAGCTTGCCCTGCAGCAGGCGCGCGAGGCCGACGCCGAGCTCGCTGCCGGCAATGACCGAGGACCGCTGCACGGCATCCCGATCGCGCTGAAGGACCTCTACGCGACGAGAGGCGTCCGAACGACGGCCCACTCGCGTGCCCTCATCGACTGGGTGCCGGAGGAAGACTCTGCCTGCACCGAGATGCTGCGCGATGCCGGTACCGTGCTCCTCGGCAAGCTGTCGATGCATGAGTTCGCATTCGGTGTGCACGACCCGGTGCAGGAGTTCCCCCAGGCGCGCAACCCCTGGAACCTCGACTACGTCACCGGCGGCTCCAGCACCGGCTCCGGCGCGGCGCTGGCAGCCGGCTTCTGCTTCGGCGCCCTCGGCTCCGACACCGGCGGCTCGATCCGCAACCCCGGCGCGATCTGCAGCATCGTCGGCCTCAAGCCCACCTTCGGGCGTGTCAGCCGCCGCGGCGTCGTGCCCCTGAGCTGGTCCCTCGACCACGCCGGCCCGATGGCGCGCACCGTCGAGGACACCGCGATGCTGATGCAGGCAATTGCCGGTTTCGACCCGCGTGACGACGCATCGTCGGCGGTGCCGGTGGGCGATTACCTCTCGAAGCTGCACGACGGCATCCGCGGCATGACGCTGGGGATACCGCAGGCGTGGCTCGTCGAGGGTCAGGGCTGCGACCCTGAGGTGATCAGCAACTTCGAGGCGGCGGTCGAGGTCCTCAAAGCCCTCGGCGCGACGATCGTCGACGTCGATAGCGAGCCGTTCATCGACGCCCGCGCGACGAACTCGGTCATCAGCATCGCCGACGCCTACGCCTTCCACGAGGAGCTGCTGAAGACGCACCCGGAGCACCTGAGCACCAACGTCCGCCACCGCGTGCTCGAGGGCGCCTTCGTCACCGCCGCCGACTACCTGCAGGCGCAGCGCGGGCGGGTAGCGATCCGGGCGGCGACCAACAAGATTTTCGAGGACGTCGACTTCGTGATCTCGCCGAGCCAGCCGACCCCGCCGCAGACCTTCGATTCGCAGGACTGGGCCTCGCGCTACAGCCGCCCCGCCTTCGCCAATGCGGCGAACACCACCGGCTTCCCGGCGATCTCGGTGCCCAGCGGCTTTACGGCGGCGGGTCTGCCCCTCGGTCTGCAGGTCATGGGCCGCGCCTTCGACGAGGCGGGCGTGCTCCAGGTCGCGCAGGCCTACGAGCAGGCGACGGAGTGGCACACGATGCACCCGAGCATCTAACCGGGAGTACGTGACGACCTGGTGTACGGCCATTCGATGGAATTGCCTTACACCAGCCACCATATACTCCCGTCCGTCCGAGGCCCTCGTAGGGACTGGGCTGAAGACGCTGTCCCTACGAGGGTTTTCTCGATCCCGGGGCATCGGTCTCGGCTTCCGGCTCTAGCTCTTGCGGCAGGCCCACCGCGTCGAACAGCTCCGGCTTCACGAAGCTGACCATCTCCTTAATACGGCCGTCGTCGTCGAGGGTCAGGACGTCGAGGGCAAGCGCGACAAAGTTGCCGGTACCGCGCGGCCGGTACCAGAACGCGAAGCCGAGCTGCCCGTTCATCGGCAGCGGCTGCATGCGGAAGACGCCGGGCCGCGGGTCCATCTCCCACGAATGGCTGAACGCCGGGCGCAGCGTCTCGATGCCCTGGAACCAGGCGAACATCGGCGGCATCATCACCACCGCGTCGTCCGTCAACAGCGAGAGCAGCAGCTCGATGTCGCCGTCCTCCCACGCCCGCACAAAGCGCGCGGCGACGTCTGCCTTCTGCCGGTCGAGCGCCGTGTCGAGCACCGACCCGCCCGCCGCCGACGTCGTAGCGCGGGCCCGCTGCAGCGCGCTGTTCACCGCCGCCACGGAGGTATCGAGCGTCGCTGCCACCTCTTGCGCGGACCAGTCGAGGGCATCGCGCAGGACCAGCACCGCCCGCTGTCTCGCCGGCAGGAGCTGCAGCGCGCGGATGTACGCGAGACTGATGCC
>JBFWZE010000202.1:0-5554 GCA_050185685.1 Dehalococcoidia bacterium | reverse complement strand
CCCCAGACCGCATCGCCGAGGATCTCGCGTACCCGGCGTTCGACCGGCTCGATCATGGTCTCGGCTTCTGCTTTCGTTGCTGCCTTCGCGCCGATACGGACGTGGATCCCGTCCGGCCGCGCGTAGACGCCGATCGAGGGGTTCGTCGACTTGAGGAGGTCGCTGATCATCTCGTCGACGCTGCCCTCGCCGATACCGATCGTCTTCACGGTGCGCGAGACGATGATCGAGCCGCCGGCGCGGTGCATCAGCTCCGGCGCGACCTCGTCGTCCCACATCCGCACCATCTCTCCTGGCGGCCCCGGCATCGAGATGATGATCTTGCCGTCCTTCTCGACCCACCAGCCCGGCGCGGTGCCGCGCGGGTTGGGAATCGCGCGTGCTGACGGGATCAGCCAGGCCTGCTTCAGGTTGCGTTCCGGCATCGGGTTGCCGCGGCTGGAGAACACGTTGCGTAGCCATGCTTCGAGGTCGGGGTCGACGCGCGGCACCTCCCCCATGACGGCGCAGATCGCCTCGCGCGTGAGGTCGTCTTCCGTGGGACCGAGCCCGCCGGTGGTGATCACGAGGTCGTTGTGCTCGAGCGCGCGGGCCATGACGTCGGTGATCCGCTGCAGGTTGTCGCCGACGGTGTGCTTGAAGTACACGTCGATGCCGAGCGTCGGCAGGCGGGACGCGATGTAGGCGCTGTTCGTATCGACGATCTCACCGAGGAGGATCTCGGTGCCGACCGCCATAATTTCCGCTTTCATAGATGTAACTGGGGCAGAGCCCCAGACCCCCCTGAAGAATCGTCAAACGTTGAAGTCTCAGCGCCCGCATCCATCCCACTGCCGTGTGGCGCGAGCAATGGATCGACGCGTGCTGCGCAGGACGGAGCTTAGCGGCTAGGCCATCGGCTCACAAGGAACTACGACTAATGACCGATGAGCGTGCCCGTTCCCGGTGCGACCATCAATGCACAACCACTCGAAACCACTCGCAAGTGAGGAGACAACGACAATGGCAACCACCTTCCAGGTAGCAGACGACGTCACCGTCATTTCTACCTTTGAGCCTGTACCCGGCTTCGGCGTCCTGCCGATCAATGCCCACCTGTTTCGCGGCAACGAGTCGATCCTCGTCGACACCGGCATCCCGACGGCCGAAGCCGAGGTCCTCGAGGCGCTGGCCGGTCTCGTCGGCCCGGATGAGCTGAAGTGGGTCTTCATCAGCCACGCCGATGACGACCACGCCGGCAACCTCCGCCGCATTCTCGAGCTCTACCCGAACGCGAAGGTCGTCACGAACTTCACCACCCGCGCCAAGCTCGGCGGCGAGTTCGAGATCCCTTTCTCACGCCTGTTCGCGATTAACCCGGGGCAGACCTTCGAGACCGCCGACCGCGTGCTGCAGGTCTTCCAGCCGCCGCTCTACGACGCGGGTGGCTCCCTCGGTTTCTACGACACGAAGTCCGGCGTCCTCTACGGCGCCGACACCTTCGGCGCGATCATCCCTGCGCCTTCGAACCAGCTGACCGACGTGCCGGAAGAGCCCTTCTACACGGGCTTCAGCCTCTTCAACCGCGCGAACACGCCCTGGGTTCTGGACGTCGACGAGGCGAAGTTCGCCCGCTCGCTCGACACCGTGCGCAGCTTCCATCCGGCGGCGATTACGGCGGGCCACCTGCCCACCGCGTACGGCAAGACCGAGGAGCTGCTTCGGGCGACGGCGGAGCTGACCTCACAGGGCCCGGCGCCGGTGCCGGACCAGGCGATGATCGAGGCGATGCTCGCCCAGATGGCGGCGGCCTCGGCCTAGAGACGCAACCGGTTACGTAGCAGGAGAGCGTGGCGCGGGGCCACGCTCTCTTCGCGTCTGCGGTGGTTCATGTGTTCGGGAAGTTCCCCAACGTAGCCGAGGCGTCCTCGCCTCGGCGGCCACGCGCGATGGCGTCTCTCCAGGCATCGACCTCAGGGAGAGCCGAAGCAATCGCGGGGCACTCCACGGCCCCGAGACGACGTAAACGCTCTCCTATATATAGAAGGACGACGCTTATTCCGGCGGCAGGTCCTCGGGAGCATGCGTCAGGGCGAAGCGCTCCATGTACCGCATGACGACAAAGAAGGGGATCGCCGACAGCAGCGAGACGACGCCCCAGATTGAGGGGAGGAGCAGAAGGAAGAGGCCGAAGGAGATGCCAAAGGACATGCCCAGTACACAGACGATACGCATCACCGCCAGCCACGCGGGCGCTCGAGGCGGCGCCGGCAGCGGCGCTTCGTCCTCTTCGTCCTCGATCTCCCAGAATTCGCGTTCGCGTTCTTCAGTCACGAGACCAGCCTAGCACCCGGCAGCGCTTAGGTTCGAGGGCGTGGATGTCCGGCGTCGGTCGTTCCGCTAGACTGCGAAAGACATGACGCCCACTTCGCTGTTCCAGGACCAGACGCTGCCAAAGCTGCCGACCGGCAGCGGCGTCCTGCCCTACCAGGCGATCAGAGGCCTCATCGACCGCGGTCAGCTGCGCGCCGAGAACGAGATCGAAGAGGCCCAGCTGCAGCCGGCGAGCATCGACCTCCGCCTCGGCAGCGTCGGGTACGAGGTCCGCGCGAGCTTCCTGCCGGGTCCCAAGACCACCGTCAAAGAGATGGTCGATAGCCTCGTCGTCGATGAGATCGACCTCGACCGCGGTGCGATCCTGCGGCGCGGCTCCGTCTACATCCTGACGCTGCAGGAGTCCTGCGTGCGGACCTCCCTCCTCGGCCGTGCGAACCCGAAGAGCACAACGGGGCGCCTCGACCTGTTCACGCGCCTGATTACCGACCGCGCCGACAACTTCGACCAGGTGAAGAAGGGCTACACCGGCCCGCTCTACGTCGAGGTCTCACCGAAGACCTTCAACGTCCGCGTCCGGACCGGCAGCAAGCTCAACCAGCTCCGCTTCTTCCGCGGCATCTCCGCCCAGCTCGACATGAGCCGCGAGGCGCTGCGCAGCAAGGCACGGCTTGACGGCGAGAACCTTATATATGGAAGCGACGGCGAGCCGCGGCGCACCAAGGCCGATAACGGCGTCTGGTTCTCCGTCGACCTGCAAGAGCGGTCCGAAGGCATCCTCGGCTGGAAGGCGGTCGAGCACGCGCCGGTCATCGACCTCGAGCTAATCAACCACTACGACCCGGAGGAGTTCTGGGAGCCCGTGCACCCTCGCGGTGATTCCCGCCTCATCCTCATGCCGGGCGACTTTTACATCCTCGGCTCAAAGGAGCGGGTGAGCGTCCCTCCCACCTTCGCGGCGGAGATGATCCCCTACGACCCGGCGATGGGCGAGTTCCGCGTCCACTACGCCGGCTTCTTCGACCCCGGCTTCGGCTACGGCCACGGCGAGCGAAAGGGCACCCGCGCCGTCCTTGAGGTCCGCTCATATGAGGTCCCCTACCTCATGCAGGACGGCCAGCGCATCGGCCGCCTCAGCTACCAGCGCCTCCTCGAAGAGCCCACCAAGCTCTACGGCGTCGAGGGCGTCGGCTCCAACTACCAGGACCAGGGTCTTGGCCTCAGCAAGCAGTTCAGGCAACCCAAAGGCAGCAGCTAAGTTCAACGCCCCCGCGCCCCGTACCGTGTGTCGCGAAAGCCGCTCCCGCCCCCGTAGCCGAGGCTTTCCAGCCTCGGCGTTATCAACGAGACGACGGCTCATGACGCGAGCGGGGAAGCACCCGTAGCCGGGACGTCCCCGTCCCGGCGGCCGTTGTGGGCGAAGACGTCTCGACTTGTCATCCTGAGCCCCAGCGAAGGATCCAATGTCACGTCCAAAGGCAGGCGTGGATGACTCATCGGCGCACCCGGCAGCGTCATGAGGCGCCGATCTCGAGCATGACCGCCGGGACGGGGACGTCCCGGCTACGGGCGGCGGGAGCATGCTGCATCTTGAGACGCATTCACATCGATGACGCCGAGGTTGGAAACCCCCGGCTACGGTAGGTGCTACCCTGGTCGCGTCATGAGCCGTCGTCTCGGGGATGACGCCGAGACGGGGACGTCCCGGCTACGGGGGCGGGGCGAGCCCGCGATGTCACGCCCAGATCTCGCCGGGACGGAGACGTGGCTAATGTGAGCGTTAGCCCCGGCGTTCAGGCCGGGGCGTCGTTCAGGCGACCCTCAGTCCGTCTTCGCCCCTAGTCCATCGACTCCATCATCGAGCGGATCTCGTTAATCGGGAGGGCGGAGGCGCCGACGCTGACGATGACGTCCTTCGTGTAGTAGATCAGCGTGATCTCGCCGCCGCCGCGCGTCACGTATCCCTTGCCGGGGCCGACCGTGATCTCCGTGCCGCCCTTGAGGTAGTCGGGCAGGCCGCCGGGGCGGTACTGCTCCTTCACTGTCAGGGTGTCGCCGGCCTCGTTCTTGAGCCTGCGTTCGATGTACGAGGTGACGCCCGCGGTCGCCGACTGCGAGGAGCTGTCGAGCTTGTAGCCTGCCGGGATGTAGGACGGCGAGAGCAGGCCGGGCGGCACGTTGAGGGCGCCTCGGCTGGGTGTAATCGTGCCGCCGTTCGCCTGGACGCCGGTGCTGCCTTCCTTTGCGCCGGGCGGCGGGTCGAAGACGAAGGCCTGGGAGGAGAGGCGGGGGTTGTACTGGATCTTCTCGACCTTCGCCTCGTACGAGACCAGGAGCGGGTCGCTGCTTTCAACCTGCTGCCGCAGCGTGACGCCGTACTCGTGGTCTACCCACGTCGTCGTCTTTGTCGTGGCGGTCGAGGTTTCGTAGATGTCGACGGCGCGGCCGAGGTAGGTGTCGGTGCGGACGGGCTTGGCGTCCTGGGGCAGCGGCAGCAGACCGAGCTGATAGTTCGAGGGCAGCGGATACGGCTTGCCGTTGAGCGCCTTCACCGAGTCGGCGTTCTTGCCGTGGGTATAGGTGTTTGTCCCCGGCTCGTAGAACCACTGCTCCTCGCCGTCGATCAGGAGGATGCGCTTGTAGGTGTCGTCGGCGGAGGAGAGCAGCTCCCAGCGCGTGCGGTCGGGAGCGTCGAACCACCCCTTGATCACGAGATAATCCGTGCTCTGCGACTGGCTCTTCGTCTTCACCGAGGCTTCGAAGTAGTAGCTGTCGAGTGGTCCGGCTCGTATCACGGTGGCGGTGCCGGGCTGCGTGTCGTCCGGGCTCGTCGCCGCTTGTTTCGACGCTGGCGTTCCCGACCCATCACCGCAGGCGACAAGAGCAAGCGCGGTCAGTCCGAGGGCAGCGACGAGAGCGAGGCGGCGAAACATCAGATCGATGGTATCGAAGTCGCCGTCTCGGAGAAACGTCGAAAGTGTTAACCGCTACGACGCGTTTTCCCGCTTTGCCCGCTCGGTCAGGAACTTCTCCGTGATGTCGCGGGCGATCGCAAGCGCGCCGATAGCAGTGCCTTCGCTATCGAGGACGACGCCGAAGCTGAGCTCGACGTAGATCGTCGTACCGTCCTTGCGCATCGAGCGCGTCGGCAGTGCTTTGCCGTTGAGACGCGTCTTCCCGGCGGCGATGGCGGCGTCGAAGGCGGTCCAGTGCGACTCCCGGAAGCGCTCCGGGATGATCA
>JBFWZE010000201.1:1918-5602 GCA_050185685.1 Dehalococcoidia bacterium | reverse complement strand
CGGTCGAGCCTCGGCACGAAGGGTACTGTGGCTTCCCGGCCGCACGAGGCGCAGGTGATCGTGCTGCTCTCGCGTGCGGTGGTGCTGCTGCCGCCCGTGGTCCTATCGCGGCGGCGGTTGGCGCGGCAGTCGGGGCAGCGCTGGGGCTCGTTCATCAACCCCTTTTCGAGGTAGAAGCCCTGCTCGCCCGCGGTAAAGATGAAGTTATTACCGCAGTCCCGACATACGAGAGTCTTGTCCGTGAAGTCCATGGTCCCCTCCCAGATCTGATCAGAACCCCTCGGGCGAAGGGCTTTGAACGAAATGCCGAAGCGTCGCTTCGCGCGGGCGGGGCGCAAATCTGCCGGAGTTTAGGTGAACTTCTCAAGCAGTGTCAAGATAAAAACCAATAGGTGATATCGGCTGTGCTTATCGTTGACGGAAGTTTCGTTCACGGTTTCGCCCGGTCTGAGGCACCGGGCGCGGCTTACCCATCGAGGCCGGCCGTGCTTTCAGGTCGACGCGGTAGGCCGGAGCCGTGATCGGCGCCTCCGTGCAGATCGCCGGGTCGTTGAGACGGGCCGCGATGCGCTCCTCGAGGCGTTCGAAGGAGTCCATGCTCGCCGTAAACACCGTGGGCAGCCGGGCGGCATAGCGGTGGTTGATCAGTTGGAAGAGACGGTCACGCACCCAGCCAACATCCGACTGCGCGCCGAGGTCGTCGAGGATCAGCAGCGGGGCGTTGCGCAGCTGGTTAAAGCCGTCCAGGAAGCTGCTGCCGTTGTCCATGAGATGCCGCAAGTAGTCGAGCAGGTCGGCGACCATGAAGAAGACGGGGCGTTCACCGCGCTGGCGGCAGCGGTTGGCGATCGCCGCCGCGAGGTGGGTCTTGCCGCAGCCGTTGGGCCCGAAAATCAGCAGCCAGTTCTCCGGCGCCTCGGCAAATTCCATCGCCGTCCGATAGGCGTTCTCGAGGCCCCAGCGCTCCTCCGGCTTGAGGTGCGGCACGTTGATGTCGAAGGTCTCGAAGGTCATCTCCCGGATGCGGTCGAGGTCGACGGCGTCGGGCAGGTTCACATCGATGGCACGGGCCGCGGCTTCCACGTAGTAGACGCGGGCGATTGCCGGGTCGGTGAGACGCATGCGCAGGCGCTCATCGAGGCGGTCGACGCTGAGGTTCGTCGTCACGATCGTCGGCAGCTGTGAGTTGTAGCGGTGGTTGAGGATCTGGAAGAGCTTCTCCTGCGCCCACGGCGTCGTGTGCTGCGTGCCGAGGTCGTCGAGAATCAGGACCGGGGCGTTGCGCACCTGCTCGAGAAGGACGTCGTAGCCCATCTCGCTGTTCGGGTTGTAGGCAGAGCGCAGGTGGTCGAGCAGGTCCGGCACCACGACGAAGAGGGCGGGCTCACCACGCTCGATGCAGCGGTTGGCGATCGCAGCGGCAACGTGGGTCTTGCCGGCGCCGGAAGACCCGTGAATCAGCATCCAGCCCTCGGGCTCCTCGGCGAACGCGCGCGCGTCCTGGCAGAGGCTTCGGAAGAGCTCGCGGTCGCGCGGGTTGCTGCTGCGGCCCTGGGGCATCAGGTTGGCGAAGGTCAGGCGGGTCAGCGGCCCCAGCGAGCTGTAGCGCTGAAGGCGGTTGAGGCGCTCCCCCGGCGATTCGGTCTCGTTGCAGTCGCAAGGCACCGCCTTGCCGAAGTCGGGATGCTCCATCGGCACGGCGCGGCGAATGAACCCGCCGCCGTGGCACTTCGGGCAAACGCCGGGCTCCAGGGCGTCGAGGTCAGTCGCCGCTGAGCTGTCGCCGGTAGCGGTCGAGGATCTGGGATCGGGCAGTGGTTGCCCCTTCAGCAGCTCGTCCAGCCGTTTCACGCGTTCGTCCTTCCGTTGCCCAGCGCTGCAGGATCGCTGCGGCATAGCGCCATGAGCGCTTGTTCTGGAGCGCCGCTTCTTTGAGCGCCTCCTCCAGCCATTCGTAGGGATAGAGCTGCTCTGCCTCCTTGAGCTCCTCCGCCACCAGCGGTGTCAGAGGCCCGATGTTCGCCTCGTACAGCTTGAACACGTTCTCCCGCTGCGACGCCGGCGCCCCTGCTTCGGGCGGCAGCGTACGGCCGACGGGCATGTTCTCGAGGCGGATCTGCTGGAAGGCGCGGCGGTTGGCCGGCGTGTTCGTCGTCAGCAGCGCTTCGGCCGTGCCGTTCTGCTCGACTTCGAGCCGCAGGATGCTGCCGCGTTCGACTGCGAGAGCAACGCCCTTCGCCAACTCCTGCAGCGGCAGGACGTCGCCGCCATCGCCCAGAGAAGCGAGCAGCGGCCCCTCGGCGCGAAGCTCGCGCTCCGTGACGAAGCGCGGGTAGCCGTGGCGCCGGCCGAGGGCATAGAAGAGGTACAGGGTCACCCGCAGCTCGCTCGCGTCCTCGATCAGGGGCATCAGCTCCGAGAAGAAGGCGCTGGGCACCACCGTCGCGCGCGCGCCAGCGGGATAGCCCTCGAATCGCTTCGATGCCTGCTGCGGATCCGTCTTCGAAGAGAGGGTCACAGGTCGCGCTCCCCGTGGGTGTCGAAGTCTTCGAACTTCGAGTAGTCGGCGGTGAACTTCACCTCGACCATGCCGGTTGGGCCGTTGCGGTGCTTCGCGACGATCAACTGGGCGAGGTGCTCCGGGTAGGGCTCGCGGATGCGGTCAGGGTGGAGCGCTTCCCAGTCCTGGCGCGTGTAGTACATCGACTCGCGGTAGATGAAGAGCACCACGTCGGCATCCTGCTCGATCGAGCCCGACTCACGCAGGTCGCTCAGCATCGGGATGTGGGTGTTGCGCTGCTCCGTGGCACGCGAGAGCTGGGAGCCGGCGATGATCGGCACTTCGAGCTCGCGCGCCATCTCCTTGAGGTTTCGCGTGATGTAGCTGATCTCCTGCACGCGGTTGTCGCTGCGGTTGCCCTGGATCAGCTGCAGGTAGTCGACGAGGACGAGGTCGAGGCGGCCCTTCTCGCGCTTGAGACGCATCAGCTTCGAGCGCAAGCCCGGGATCGTCGCGCCAGCGCTGTCGTCGATATAGATCTCTGCCTCGGACAGGATGCCGTGGGCGTGCATGATCCGCCCTTCTTCGACCTCGTTGTGCATGCCGAGGCGAAGATGAGCAGAGTTCACGCGTGCCTCGCCGGCGAGAAGGCGCTGAGCGAGCTGCTCACCGCCCATCTCCAGGGAAAAGACTGCGACCTTCGCGTTCTGGCCAACGGCGGCGTTGCGGGCGATGTTCAGCATCAGCGCCGTCTTCCCGACACCGGTACGGGCGGCGATGATGATCAGGTCGCTCGGGTTGAGGCCGCCCAGGTTCATGTCGAGGTCCTGGAAGCCGGTGCGCACGTGGCCGTTGAACGGCAGCGAGGTGTTGGCGTCCGCCGGGTCGAGGAACGGGTCGAGGAAGTCCTTGATGTGGACGAAGTCGCGGCTCGTGTCGCCGGCGCGCAGGTTGTAGATCATGCTCTCAGCGCGCGACACCGCCGCATCGAGGTCTGCGCCGCCCTGGTAGGCGATCTGCATGATCGTCGTAGCCGCGCCGATCATGCCGCGGTAGACAGCGTCGCGCTTGACGAGCTGGGCGAAGTGCTCGGCGCCCACCGGCGTCGGCAGGTTGAGGACGAGCTCGCTGAGGTAGGTCAGCCCGCCGACGTCTTCGAGACGGCCGCGGCGGTCGAGCTCGTG
>JBFWZE010000201.1:0-1818 GCA_050185685.1 Dehalococcoidia bacterium | reverse complement strand
TACTTCGCCTCGGTGTTCACCGCCGTGCGCTGAAATTCGGGGCCGATCGCCGTCCAGCCGATCTCGGCATGGCGGTCAGGCACCGAGATGTCGAGGAGCCGCGTCATGCCGGCAACCTTGCCGCTCTCGCGGTGGATAGTCACGAACGGCAGCTCGACGCCCTGCTCCTGGGCGCGCAACGCCGCAGCGATCGACGCCTCGACCTCCGCCACCGCCGCGGGCTTATGCGAAGGTAGGTAGGTCCACACGTCCTCGTCATCGAGCGCCGCAAACAGGGCTGCCGCGTCTGCGAGGGCTAGCGGACGCAGCTCGACGAACTGCCCCGTCAGAGTGACGGGGCGGACGTCCATGCTGCTGACGGCGCTTGCCTGCGTGTTCATGCTGTCTCTACCAGACCGAGTTTCGACTCGAGGTTTGCTTTCACTGCCGGCCATTCGTCGTCGACGATCGAGTAGACGATCGACGAACGCACGTGGCCATCCTTGATGATTTGCGATTTGCGAAAGAGCGCTTCTCTCACTGCACCGAGGCGTTCGATGGCCCGCTGCGAGCGTTCGTTGCGCACGTCGGTCTTCATCTGCACGCGCATCGCCCCCAGCGTCTCGAAGGCGTGACGTAGCAGCAGGTACTTGCACTCCGTGTTGATGCCGGACCGCCAGACCTCGCGGGCCAGCCAGGTGCCGATCTCGATGTGGCCGTCCGCCGGCGCGATGTCGATGTAGCCGATCTGACCGACCGGCTTGCCGCTCTCCAGCTCGACGATCGCAAACGGGATCTCGGTGCCGGCGGCCATTCGCGCCCGCGACTCTTCGACGAACGCCTCCATTTCCGCGACAGACTGCGGTTTGGACCACGGGATGTAGGTCCAGACCTCGTCATCCTGCGCCGCCTCGAAGAGCCCGGCTGCGTGCTCGGGAACGAAAGGCTGAAGCTCGACCAGGCGGCCGGCGAGAGTAACGGGCTGCGGGACGATCATTTACGTATCCCGGCCGCCGCGCTCTTCGCGCCTCGTCAGGATGCGCTCTGAGCTCATGCCCGTGAGCAGACGTCCGAGAGTACGGTGGCCGAGCGTGCTGGAGTGCTTCTTCCAGGCGTTGCGGATGTCCTCCGCGGTCTGGGCTTCTGCCAGCTCCCGCTCGGCGTCCTTGATTGCGACCTCGTACTCTTCGTCCGTCGCCACGGCTACTCCTCTGCTTCTACCTCGACGGTGACGGTCGCCTTGACGTTGCGGGTGAGGTTCACGCCGACCTCGTGGCTGCCGACCTGCTTGATGGGCGCATCCAGGAGGACCTGGCGGTGCTCGATCGAGCCGCCGGCGCGCGCGTTGATCGCCTCAGCGATGTCCGAGGCAGTGACGGAGCCGAAGAGGCGGCCTTCTTCGCCGACCTTCGCCTTGATGACGAGGGGGCTGTCGCCGATCTTGGCGACGATCGCCTGGGCAGCGCCGTCGCGCTTCTCTTCTTCCTTGGCAATCGCCTTCGCGCGGGCGTCCGCCTGCTGCATCGTCGAGGTCGTCGCCGGGGCGGCGAGCTTGCGGGGGAGGAGGAAGTTGCGGGCGTACCCGTCCGCTACGTTCTTGATCTCTCCGGCTCGCCCGGCGCCGTCGACGTCGTCGAGGAAAACTACGCGCATGAGGTTGTCTCCTTCAAAAGTGCGGCCCCCACTGCCCGGCGCGACTTCGGCCTAAATCGCGCGACGGGGCGAGCAGTGGGGGTCAGCGGTCGCATCATCGATGAGGTGGCCGCCTGCTTCAACAGGTTTTCAGTGCTGATCGTCAGTTTACTTATCCACATATCGAAGCAACAGGTTTGCACCTGT
>JBFWZE010000200.1:0-5643 GCA_050185685.1 Dehalococcoidia bacterium | reverse complement strand
CTCGCGCAGTCCGAAGGCATCTTCGCCGAGACCGCTGGCGGCGTGACGATCTCTGCTCTGAAGCAGCTCGCCCGCTCCGGCAACGTCAAGCCGGACGAGGTCGTGGTCGCCTACATCACCGGCGGCGGTCTGAAGACGCAGGAAGCAGTGCAGGACGCGCTGCCGACGCCGATGCACATCGCCCCGAACGTCGAGGCGTTCGAAGCGGCCTGGTCGGCGCAGAAGGCTGTCGCGGCTTCGTAGCGGAAGGCAGCTCTTCGATTCATCAAGATGACCGCGTCCTATGGTGCGGTCAGTAACGGCCTCGTGTATCTTGAAAGAACCCGCTGGCCCTGCCAGGAGGTAGCTCAGCAATGGCAAAGCTACGCGTGAAATTCACCTTCCCGCCGGAGCGCATCACCGAACCCGTCATCTGGGAGGTGGGCCGCCGCTTCGACCTCGTGACCAACATTCGCCGCGCCGACGTTACGTCCGATATCGCCTGGGCCGTCCTCGAGCTTGAGGGCGAGCAGGCCGATATCGAGCGCGGCGTCCGCTGGGTGAATGAGCTCGGTGTGCGCGTTGACCCCGTCGAGGACAGCATCATCGAGGGATAGAGCATCGATTAACGTCCTTCCCGGGAAGGACTGAGTTTCAACAGGAGAAAAGGAAACAAGAATGTCCGTCAAAGTCCGAATCCCGACCCCGCTGCGGCCGCTCACCAACGACGTCGACGTCGTGGCGGGTGAAGGCGGCACGCTCGGAGTCGTTATCGATGGCCTCGAGTCGAGCTACCCGGGGATCAAGGACCGTATCTGCGATGACACCGGCGAGATTCGCCGCTTCGTCAACGTCTACATCAACGGCGAAGACGTCCGCTTCCTCGATGGCCTGGCGTCCGAGCTCAAGGCCGGCGATGAGATCAGCATCGTCCCGGCAGTAGCGGGAGGCGGCGCCTAGCAGGCGCACGCATATGAGCTGAGCCTGCTCTGTGGGGTAGGCGGGAGCGTTCAGCAGCACGCCGCTGCTGCGTCAGAGAACAGACGAGGGATCGTGGAAGCACGGTCCCTCGATTCATCTCTACTGCCCGGCGTCTCAACGTGAGCTGTTCCTCAGCGCCATCCTTGCCCGTTTGCCGCGGTACATGCCCTGACGTGGCGTCTCGACGGGCCTTGCGTATCCGAATGCGTGCCACAACTGGTGAACTTCCTCCGCTGCTAACTGCGGTCAAAGCTTCGACAGAAGAAACCGTCGCTGTCGGTGGACTCACCTGTGCACATGTCACAGTCGTCAGGGCACCCCAGCAGCGCGCGAAGCTCGGTACAAAGCGGCCATTGGTATGCTTGCGCGATGATGTTCGCACGATCCGGCTAATTCCAAGGAGACAAACGTGGCAGAGCCCCGACGGACTGTTGTGTCGCTGGCAACGATCATGGAGAGCAGTGAGTTCGCGCCGTTGAAGCGGGAGCTTGCCTCCTGGTTGGAAGAGCGCTTCGCCGAAGTGCTCCGTCCGCAGCGCGGACGGCGGCAGCTGACTGGGCTTTCGGCGTTGCTCGATCGTCAGCTGAAGAGATTACCGGTAGCCGAACGGCGTCGTGTTGAAGAACGATTCACGTCCGTTCGTACGACCGCTACTCCACTTGTCGATCGGCTCCGTGCCCTGTCAAACGTGAACATTGAACGTCCGCCAGCGGACTTGCTCGATTCGCTGGTAGTCGGAGAGCTTCTTTCGCCCATATCACGGCGTGTCAGCTTCGAATTCACCAGCATCACTTGTCAGAAGTCAACGAAGGAACTCGGGGCAGACGAGATATATATGACGGCGTTTGCTGGAGGCCCGGTTGGGGACCCTGTCATGTTGGGCCCTCGAAAGCTGGGCGACTTCCGGGACGGCGACCGCGTCACTTTCTCGCCGCCGCTAGCAACAGCACCCCTGCCGATCGAGGCGACAGAGGGGTTCCAAACGTTCTTGACGGCGGTGTGCTGCGCGGAGGTCGACAACGGTGAATACCTCGAGCTCATGCCGACGATTTACCAGGAGTTACTTGAGGATGGGACGATTCGTTTCATCCACGACCAAACCGGTGCCCGCGCGATTCTCAAAACCTTGATCGGGGGCGAGGTAATGGTGGCACTGGTCGGGGGCGTGATGACCTTGGTATCACCACCGGTTGGGATCGTCATCATCGTCGCAGCAGTCGCCGCAATCGTCACGCAGGTCGCGAGGATGTGGCGAGACGATGAGATGTTCACCATGCAGTTTGAGGTGCTGGAGTTCCCTGTCGACCCCGATCACCCACCGGCGCCACAGACATCACCGACGCGTACGCTTCCGCTGCTTGGATATGGTGCCAATTACCGCCTGGAGACCCGCTGGCGGATCAGATAGGCAAACAGGTGAAGACCGAGGACGTTGCCCCTGGGACGACTATGGAGGATGGCGCGAAATCAGCATCCTCCCAGCAGTCGCCGGCGGGGCGGCCTAGCAGGCCGGCGCAAATGAGCAGAGCCTGCTCTATGACGTGGGTGGTCACGCGCTCGCTATAACGGTATGACCCAGGGAATAAGAAAGAGAGACCGCATGGGTGCGGTCCCTCTTTTCGTGTTTGCTGCATCTTCGGGCTATGGCCCGATTCGCTTCCTCTCGCATGAAATACATAACGAAGAGGCCGTCCTGTGAAGGATGGCCTCTTCGTCTCTCCCCAAAGGAACGGACACCCTGGTTGCCTGCTTTGTCGTCGAGTTCGCCGACGAACGAAGCAGGCTCTGCTCAGGTGCGCGGGCCGGCTCGGCCCCTAAGACTCGTTGACGTAGTCGTCCTGGTAGTACTCCTGGCCGAGGTGAGTGATCTGCTCCTCGCCCATGAGCCAGCGCAGGGTGTTCTTCAGTTTGGTCTGCTGGATGAACAGGTCGTGCTCCGGGTAGACCGTCGCGGCGTGCTGGGGGCTCTTGAAGTAGAACGACAGCCACTCCTGGATCCCGTTCATGCCCGCCCGCTTTGCCAGGTCCATGAACAGGGCGAGGTCGAGGACCAGCGGCGCTGCCAGGATCGAGTCGCGGCAAAGGAAGTCGACCTTGATCTGCATCGGGTAGCCGAGCCAGCCGAAAATGTCGATGTTGTCCCAGCCCTCTTTGTTGTCACCGCGGGGCGGGTAGTAGTTGATCCGCACCTTGTGATAGACGTCGCCGTAGAGCTCCGGGTAGAGGTCGGGCTGGAGGACGTACTCGAGAACGCCGAGCTTCGACTCTTCCTTCGTCTTGAACGACTCCGGGTCGTCGAGGACCTCGCCGTCGCGGTTGCCGAGGATGTTCGTCGAGTACCAGCCGTTGAGGCCGAGCATGCGAGCCTTGAACATCGGCGCGAGGACGGTCTTGAGCAGCGTCTGGCCTGTCTTGAAGTCCTTGCCGCAGATTGGCACGCCGCGGTCCTGCGCCAGCTTCACGATCGCCGGGATGTCGACGGTCAGGTTGGGCGCACCGTTCGCGAACGGGACGTCCTCCATGATCGCGGCGTAGGCGTACAGCATCGACGGCGCGATCGACTGGTCGTTCGACTCCAGCGCCTGTTCGAAGGCTTCGAGGTTAAGGTGGGCGGGCCCTTCCTCCATGAAGATCTCAGTGGAGGCGCACCAGACGACGACGAGGCGGTCGCAGTTGTTCTTCGCCTTGAAGTCGCGGATGTCCTCGCGGATCTTCTCTGCCAGTTCCATCTTCGTGGCGCCGTGCTTCACGTTGTCAGGGTTGAGGCGCTTCACGTAGTACTGGTCGAATACGGCGGGCATCGGCTCGATCGACTTGAGGAAGTCAGCGATCGGCTCGATGTGCTCGTAGCGGTCGAGGACGCCGCAGCGGATTGCTGCTTCGTAGGCGTTGTCCGGGAACGGGTCCCAGGCGCCGAAGACGAGGTTATCGAGGTCGGCGAGGGGCACGAAGTCCTTGATCAGGGGCATGCGGTTCTCGCTGCGCTTGCCGAGGCGGATCGTGCCCATCTGGGTGACGGAGCCGACCGGCTTGGCGCCATTGCGGCGAATGTGCTCGATGCCGGCGAGGACGGTTGAGGCGACGGCGCCGAGGCCGACGAGGAGGATTCCAACGCGGCCCTCAGCGGGCGCGATCTCTTGTCGCTGCATTTCCACGAAATCTTTCCCTTCGAGGACGATGCCTCGCTGGCGGGCGAGAGAGATCAGCGGCTGGTGCCACTGTGCCGGGATACGACCGGTGTTCGCCCAGTGTTGTACGGTGCTCTGCCGTCGTCCGAGGAGGTTGGCGAGGGCGCTCTGGCCACCGAAGCGCCGGATGATCCGCTCTGCCGGGTTGGGGAAGTCCTGCTCGGAACTCACGCTGCAGAGCTTAACGAAATTTTCGTTGGGCGGTCAAGCACGGAATCTTCTCAGTGAATGGGGACATTACAGATCCCGATCTCCTGCTTCCACGACACAGTCCGATAACCCAAAATTCGCGTAACGGAATTACCTCAAGATTGGGAGTCTCATGGCGGCATTTAGCAAAGGTCTCATCGTCTTCTTTCTCCTCGGCGCGCTGGTCCTTTCGGGCTGTGGCGGCGATTCGGAAGACACCTCCGGCGCAGCGAGCGGCAACGGCTCGTCCGGCAGCTCCGGTGCCAGCAGCAATGACGGCGGCAGCAGCAACTCGAGCCTCGTCAAAGAGGAAAAGCTGAGCGGCGAGCAGGGCAGCGTTCAGAGCGTGGTGCGGACGTACTTCGAGGCGATCCTCAAGCGCGACAAGGACAAGGCCTACGACCTCCTCGACAGCGCCTCGAAGTCAAAGTGCACGAAAGCCAAGTTCGGCGAAAACGTTGACGGACTGCTCGCCATCTTCGGGATGTTCGGCCAGGACACGAAGCTCCAGCGCGTCTACGACGTGAAAGTCTCCGGCGATACGGCCGTGTCCCTGGCCGAGTTCACGATCGACGGCAAGCCTATGTCAGCCGGGCCTATCGATGTGGACACGAACAAAGAGGGCGGCAAGTGGCTCGTCGTGGACAGCTGCTCCTGAGGTAACTGCGATCCTCTTGGCGGCTGCGGTTTCGTGTTGAGCGCCGCTGCAATGACGACGCTTTGGATGGTGGAGGCTCATCGAGCCGCCACAATTCCCCGTACGGCGCTGCTCCTGCACAATGAGCCATTCCTGGGTCAAATAGAGGAGCAATTGTGACGAAGAGCGGGACGACGTACAGATGGCGCGGGGCGACCGGGTTCCTCATGGGCATCGCAGTCTTGCTGGTTGCTGCCTGTGGTGGTGACTCAGGTGGTGGCAGCGACGAGAAGCAGATCGAAGCGGTGGTCCGCGATTTCTTTGCCTTCACGGTGCAGGGCAAGGGCAACGCTGACAAGGCCTACGACCTGATGGACGCCGAGTCCAAGGCGAACTGCACGAAGGATGAGTTCATCGAGCAGGCGGACTTCACCAAGTCCTTCTTCGAGGGTATCGGCTCCGAGTTCAAGGTGAAGCGCGTCTACGACTACCAGATCAGCGGTGATGACGCGACCGCCAAGGTTGAAGTGACGGTCGACGGTGAGCTCAGCGATGAGGGACCCGAAGACACGCCGTTCAAGAAAGAGGGCGGCAAGTGGCGCCTCTCGGAGGCCTGCTAACGCCGGCTCCTGTCCGGCAGGCCGGGTGACGCCGGACCAGGCGTCGCCC
>JBFWZE010000199.1:0-5655 GCA_050185685.1 Dehalococcoidia bacterium | reverse complement strand
AGCTCGCTGGCATCGCCAGGGATTCATTGCCCCGAGGCAAGGCGAAGCAACCCTTGTCGGGTGGTCGCGCCTCAGGACGGCGTAGGCGGGTGCGAATCCGGGGGAGATCCTTCCTTCGTCAGGATGGTGAGTGAGGGCGGTAGGTGCACTGCGCTCAGCGCACCTACCACCCGTACGCCGTTAGCTGTTCTCCGGACGGTTCGCGGCGCCGTTGCCGTTTCGGAGTTGCGGCACCTGGCCCTGGGCGAGGAGCTGGGCGATGAAGGCGGAGAAGATGTTGTTGCCGCCATCGGAGCCGCCGCCACCGACCATGATGTCCGGCGTGATCTTGAGGCCGGCCGCGGCAATCGCCTTCGTGACCTCGATGCCGGCGAGGTTCATCTGACCGACGGCCTCCTGCTGACGGTCGTAGGCCTCGGCCGTGGCGTTGCCGATGGCGAGGATCTTGCGGCCTTCTGCCTCACCTTCGAGCTCGACGGCGCGGGCGCGGCCGGTGGCTTCGATGACGGTGCGCTCGCGGTTCTGCTCTGCGATCTGCACGCCGATCTGGGCGGCGACGAGGTCAGGCTGGCGGTCGGCGAGGGCGCGGGTGTTGTCGGTGGCGATGCGGGTGCGCTCTGCCTTCTCTTGCTCGACGTACATCTCTTGCTGTTGGGCAGCGATGACGCGGCGGGTCTGAATGTCCATCAGCTCGCCGGGGAGGATGATCTGGGAGATCAGGACCGAGACGCACTCGCAGTGGTAGCGCTCGAGCTCGGCGCGGGCAGCGGTCTCTGCCTTCGTCTGTTCGAGAGCGCGGTCCTGCATGAAGTTCATCGCCTGGGTCGACGACGCCTGGTTACGGAAGGACGAGTCGATCATCGGGTGGATGACGTGGTCGATGAGGTTGTCGATCGAGCCGATCTTCGCGACCATCAGCGGCGCCTGGTCGGGGCGGACGCGGATGACGACCTTGACGCTGACCCGCATCTCGAAGCCGTCGCGGCTGATCACGGCGAGCGGATTGAAGAGCTGGACGCGCGGCATGTCGCTGAGGGCCTTGTCCATCGGGATCGTGCCCTCGCCGTTCTCTTCAGCCCAGTCGATTGTCAGGTTGGTGGTCGGAACGATGTACGGGATGTAGGCCCAGCGGTTCAGGTAGTAGACGCCGGGGCCGGCGACCTCAGCCTGGATACCGCGGAAGCCGGCGGGGACGACGTAGCGCTCCTGTCCGGGGCTGAGTCGTTCGGCCTCGGTGCCGAGGACCGGCTCCCGGCCCACGTTGGAGACGAGAACTGCGACCTCGCCACGCTGGACGGTGGCCACGTCATCGAGCCTCACAGTGAACATCATCGGGTTGATGTAGTAGGTGCCCGGCTTCAGCAGGTCGAACTGGGGACCGCGCTGGCCGCCATGGTCGAGGAAGGCCGAGGCGTCCTGGAAGTCGTTGTGATCGGTGACTCGCGCCGCGACGACCTCGCCCTCGGGCAGGGCGACACCGTCGTTGGCCGTGACAAGGCCGACCTGGTTCGCCTGGACGATCGTCGCGGGCTTCGCTTCGACCGCGAACATGTCGGTGTTAATGCGGTAACGGCCGGGCAGCAGCACCTCGATCTGAGGGCCGCGCTGACCACCGTTGTAGAGGAACACCTCGCCGTCCTGAAACGCCTGGTGACCGCTGACGCGATGAGCGAGCAGGCGTCCGGGGACGATCGGCGCGCCGTCGCGGGCGTTGACGAGGCCGATGAAGGACTGGGGGATCGTCACCGCGGGTACGGTGCGCACGCGGAACAGATAGGTGTTGATGCGGTACTTGCCGGGCGGCAGGAAGTCGACCTGCGGGCCCTTCTGGCCGCCGCCGCTGAGGAACGCCTCTCCGTCCTGGAAGTTGTCGTGGCCGCTGATGTGCCGGGCGAAGATGCGGCCGGGTTCGATTGCCTGGCCGTCGATCGACTCGATCAGGCCGACTTCCTCCTCGCCGACGCTGATCATGTCGACCTTGCGCACGACGTAGAGGAAGGGGATGAGGAACTTGAGGCCGGGCCGCAGTGCACGCGCCTGGAACCCGACTTCCGGCCCCATGGCGACGACACGCCCGGCGGGCAGCGGCCGGCCGAAATAGCGGCGCTCGACGACGCCAACCTGCTGGCCGTTGATGATCACGACCATGTTGCCAAACAGGATCAGGATCAGGAGCAAGGCGATGATCGCTCCCGCCGCTACGAGAATTGCCGTCTGGTCCGTCAACGCGAGGTCCATGGCACTGCCTCCAAACGCGGTGACTGGGCCGCGCACGGAAGAATTATCCGAAGGAGCAGTTCGCAAGGGAAGTGTCTGGCGGCCGTGGAGGGCCGCGAAGATATTCGTGAATCTGTCTTGCAGATGAGCGCTGTAAGAACTACAGTGTGGTCGCAACCGGTTCACTATTCCCTACCAGCTCGAACCGCCCATAGACACCCTCCTCCCTGCAGGCCTCGTTTCGCCCCGAAGTTGTAGGGCGGCGGGCAGCAGCACGTGAAGCGAGAGGCTTCACACGAGGAGAACACATGGTAACCAGCAAGCCCACCGTCGCGATCGTCGGCCTCAACGTCGGCGTGAACGGCCACATCCCTGCCTTCAAGAAAGAAGGCTGGGACGTCGTTGCCCTCGGCGCGACGACACAGGAAAAACTCGACAAGGCGTCGTCCGACCACGGCATCGGCGCTACGTACACGGACTACGGGGCCTTGCTGCAGCACCCGGGACTCGACGCGGTGGTGATCGCCAGCCCGCCGTCGACCCACCTGGACATGAGCCTGCGCGCGCTCGATGCCGGCAAGCACGTCCTGATCGAGAAGCCGTTCGCCCTCAACTCGAGTGATGCGGCGGCGATCCGCGACAAGGCGAAGGCGGCCGGCAAGACGACGATGATCGCGGAGGCCTACCGCTTCGCGCCGTCGCGGGCCTACGCGAAGGAGTTGATCGACCAGGGCTACATCGGCAAGCCGCAGGCGATGGCGATCACGCTATTCCTCGGACCGCGGCAGCGCCCGGAGCCGGCGGGTCCGCGCCTGCACTGGCGCAGCAGCAACGCCACCGGCGGCGGTTTCTCTGCCGGCCCGATGTCGACGTTCTTCGATGCCGTCATCGACTGGTTCGGCGACGTCTCCGCGGTCCAGGGCAAGCTCTATGTCGCCCACCCCGGTCAGAGCCAGCCCGACGGCAGCCCGGCTGACGCCGACGAGTCGCTGGCAGTGCAGTTCGAGCTCGCGAACGGCGCCTGGGGCTCCTTCACGGCGAGCGTGCTGACGCCGTTCGGGCAGGGCGCGACCTTCGACCTGATGGGCTCGGAGGGCACGCTGCGAATCACGCAGGTTGGCCTGCTGCCTCTCGGCACCGACACGGTATCGGGCGGCCGCTTCGATGACGGTCCGGAGATCAAGAAGCTCGAGATCCCGCAGCGCTTCTTCGAGACAATCACGGACGAGAGCCCGAAGCCGGAGCCGTACCACGCCTACCAGGCAGTCGTCCGCGCCTTCACGAAGGGCATCGAGTCCGGCACGTCACCGGCGCCGAACTTCGACGACGCCTACCAGCTGCAGCGGATCACCGACGCCGTGCGAGAGTCGAGCGACCGCGGTGGCTGGGTGAAGATCTAACCTCACCACCAACCCCCTCTCCGACTTCGGAGAGGGGGCTATCGCCCCTCTGAAGATTAGAGGCGATCGTCGCCGTGGGACTGGAGGCGGTCGTCGAGCTCGGCTTCGCCGTTCTCCTCGACCTCGCGCTGGGCGTTACGCTCGTGCTCGTCGTCGGTGCCGCCGCCCTGCAGTTCAGCCCGAGCCGGGTCGGCGGTGACGAGGTCTTCTTTCTTTGGGTCGCGTTCTTAGATGGGGCTGGTCTCAGACATTGTGTGTCCTCCTCACTCGATGATTGCGCTGGGGCTCTGACAGAGAGGCCATCAAGGGGAGGGGGCCGCTTACAGGTCCATCCGCGTTGAGTGAGGTTTCTCAGTTCAAGACGCACGCGAAAGAGCCGGGACGATTGTCCCGGCTCTTTCGCTTCTGACAGGTCCTGCGTACGCGAGACCTGGAGACCCTGAGGGCTTGGTGAGCTAGGTCACCATCTACGGCCGCGGAGTGTGTAACCACCGCCGGCGACCAGTACTACCAGTACGAGCAGGATGAGGAAGAGCGGAGAAACCACGTATCCCAGCCCGCCGAACAACAGCAGCAGGAGCAGAACGAGCAGTATCAATCCCATGTGCGCACCTCCTCTCGTCGTATTTGGCCGGCGTTTCTGCCGTTTGAGACGTTGTTGTCGGGAGCCACAACCAGACGCCTGCGCCAGTCACAATGGGAGCAATCGCGGCGGTGATGTCGTATCTGGTTGTGACTCCTCGACAGTGCCACGATTGCTGGACTCATAGTCATTCAGACGGCCTCGTGTCCCAGTCACAGCCAGCGCTGGACGCGTCGCATCGCCGTTACGTGACGTTTACAGAAGGATTAAGGCGATGAACGATGAAGTCGTGATGATCACTACGGCGCCCGAGGTCGCCGCGGCCGCGATCGCGCGCGCCCTGGTGGAGCAACGACTCGCCGCCTGCGTGAACATCCTGCCGGCAGTGCAGTCGGTCTATCGCTGGCAGGGCGCGGTCGAAGAGGCGAGCGAAGCACTGGTCGTCATCAAGACACTGCGCTCTCGCTTCGAAGCGGTCGATGCGGCGCTTCGGGAGCTGCATCCCTACGAGGTCTACGAGCTGCTGGCGCTGCCGGTCGAGGCGGGCAACGCTGCCTACCTGGGCTGGATGCGCGAGTCGGTGAGCTAGAGCTTTGAGGCGAGCAGAGTAACGCGGCTGAGCAGCGTGTCGCTCTCAATTGCGGCGCAGAAGGCCGCAAACGCCCCGGTCGGGCCCTGCCAGCGGAGGGCGTCGAGACTGTCGAAAAGTGGCTCTTCGTCGCGCAGCGTGGCAAGGTGCTTGAAGAGCATTGCGAGGTCGCGGTTCTCACGCAACGTCGCGGCCATCTTGTCGGCGCCGCGAATCGTGATGTCCCACGCCGAGGCGTCATCGGGGATCGCTTCGATCGTGCCGTACCGGGTGAGGACAGCGCCGGCTCCTTTCGCGCCCCATCCCGGCAGCCCCGGATAGCCGTCGGCGCTATCTCCGACGAGCGCGAGGTAGTCAGGGATCGATGCGGGCGGGACGCCGAACTTTGCGATGACGCCTGCCTTATCGGTGACCAGGTTCTTCCGGCGGTCGAGCTGGACGACGCGGCCGTCGTCCGTGACGCACTGGCCCATGTCTTTGTCCGGCGTGCAGATCAGGACGCGATCGACCTCGGGGTAGGCGGCGGCGAGCTTCGCGGCAGAGCCGAGGGCATCGTCGGCTTCGACCTCGACCATTGCCCAGAGGCAGACGCCCATCGCCTCCAGCCCTTCCTCGAGAAGGGGGAACTGCTGCAGCAGCTGCGGGTCGATGCCGGCACCGGTCTTGTAGCCGGGCCAGAGGGCATTGCGGAACGACTCGATGACCTTGTCGGTGGCGACGCCGACATGGGTGACGCCGGACTCCAGCATCATCGCGACGGACGTGAGCACGCCGACGGTGGCAGCCACCTCGCGTCCGGCCGCCGTCTTGCGCGAGGGGATCGCGAAGAAGTGGCGAAAGAGCTCGTAGGTGCCATCGATCAGGTA
>JBFWZE010000198.1:2079-5668 GCA_050185685.1 Dehalococcoidia bacterium | reverse complement strand
AGTGCGAAGCCGCCGCAGCCGAAGATGAAGACCTGCACTGTCGGCTTGATCCGGATGATCATCATCAGGATCGCACCGCCGATCGAGCCGATGCCGGACGACATCAGGAAGAAGCCCACCGTGCTGGGGCCGAAGCCCATCTCCTGTCGCGCAAAGGCCGGGCCAAGAGTCATGAAGGCAAGGCCGAAGGACGAGATCGACAGCGCCAGCGTGATCACCGGGCCGATCGCCGCGTGCCCGAACGCGAAGCGCACACCCTCCGCCAGTTCGCGGCCGGGGCTGCCCTTCGACGCCTGTGGGGCGCTTTCCTGCACCTTCACGAAGAGCAGCAGGACGATGCCGGTAACCGAGCAGGCAGCGCTGAGCAGGACCGTCGCGCCGACGCCGAGGCCGGCGATCAGGAGGCCGGCGGACATCGGGAAGATGATGCGTGAGGTGTGCATCTGCACTGCATTGAGGGCGACGGCGTTCAGCATGTCGTCGGCCGGCACGATGCTGCGGATCAGGGCGTTGCGGGCCGGCATCGTGATCGCCTGCATGAGGCCCAGCCCGGCGGCGTAGAAGTAGAGCATCCACACGTGGACGAGACCGGTCAGGATCAGCACTGCCAGCGTCACGAGGTTCAGGAAGGTGAACGTCTGGCTCATCTGCAGCAGCTTCTTGCGGTCGTAGCGGTCGACGAGCACGCCGCCCCAGAGGGCTGTCGCGGTCATCGTTACGCCTTGCACGAGGACGACGAGGCCGAGCTGCCCGGCAGAGTCGGTGAGGTCGAGGACCAGCCATGCGAGCGCGAGCTGTTGAATGCCCTGGGCGCCGGTCATGCCGAGGCCGGAGAACCAGTAGATGCGGTAGTTGAGGTTTCGGAGCGCCTTGAAGGATTCGCCGAAACCTGACTTTTGTTTCTCTGTTTCTGTGGCGATCATTCGAAGAGCTTACTGCAAGTAACGGCTGTTGTGTAAGGCTCTAATAGTCGTTATGCAGCTAAGAATCAGCCCGCGGCCTCGCCCTCGAGGATGTCGCCGAACTCTGGGCTGTAGGTCTTGCTGCCGAGCCAGCGCAGCGGCGTGCCGCCCATCCCGACGATGACACACATCAGAAGCAGCAGGATGCTGACGAAGCCCAGTGATGCCCGCAGACTCAGCAGGTCGCCCACTATGCCAATGGGAAGCGCCGTAATCGCCGCCAGCCCGCCGCCGAGACTCCAGAGGCTCGTGACGCGGCCGAGGAGGTGGGGCTTCGCTTCGACCTGGAAGATCGTCTGGGCGGCGATCGAGAGCACGGAGCTGCTATAGCCGAAGCCGGCGGTGCAGAGGAAGGCAACGGCGGCGAAGGGGTTCACGCAGAGCGCGACGAGACTGAAGGCAAAGCCGGCGCAGGACCAGACGAAGAGCCGGACGGTCGCTTTGAGGTTCGCAACCACCATCAGCAAGGCGCCGACGAGTGAGCCAATGCCGGCCGCCATCAGGAAGAAGCCGGTCGTGCTCGCGCTGAACTCGAGCTCCTCGCGGGCGAAACCCGGCCCGAGACTCATGAAGGCGAGGCCAAACGCTGACAGTGCGAGCGCCAGTGTCATCACGCGGCCAATCACGGGATGGGCGAAGGTGTACTGCAGGCCGTCGACCAGTTCTCGCGCGGCACTCGACCGCCGCCGCTGCGGGATATTCGATGCATCTACCTGCACCGGCATCAGCAGCAGGATGCCCGCGAGCGAGGCGATGGCGCTCAGGAGCAGCGCGGAGCCTACGCCCGCGACGGCGATCATGATGCCGGCCGCAGTCGGGAAGAGGATGCGCGAGACATGCATCTGCATCGCGTTCAGGGCGACTGCGTTGAGCGAGTCCTCGCGGCTGACGATGCTGGCGATCAGGGAGTTGCGCGCAGGCAGCGTAATCGCGGACATGATGCCGAGGCCGACGGCGCCGATGTAGAGCTGCCACACCGCGACGAGGTCGACGAGGGTTAGCACCGACAGAGCCGTCAGATTGGCGAACGTGAAGAACTGGCTCAGCATCAGAAGCCGCTTGCGGTTGTAGCGGTCAACGAGGACGCCGCCGAATAGCGCCATGCCGGCCATCGAGATGCCCTGCATGAAGATGACGAGACCGAGCTGCCCGGCAGAGTCGGTGAGGTCGAGGACAAGCCAGGCCATCGCGAGCTGCTGGATGCCCTGGGCGCCGGTCTGGCCGAGGCCGGAGAACCAGTAGAGGCGGTAGTTCCGGTACTGGAATGAGCGAAGGGATTCGGAAAAGGTGGGTTTCGCGGTATTCGGTTGGGTCGTGGTCACTGTAGAAAGTAGGGTACCCCACCCGGTCCCTTAGCGGGTGATAAGATCGGCGTCGAACCTCTCATATTCGCGCAAAGCTATCTACTACTGGGGAGTGAACGCTATGGCAATGGACGTCAGTCTCGCGCATCGGATCAAGAGCTACATCGACGTCGAGAACCGCCTCGTCGACCGCAAGATGTTCCACGACGAGGAGCTCTACCAGCTCGAGCTGCAGCAGATCTTCGCCCGCTGCTGGAACTTCGTCGCCCACGAGACCCAGATCCCGAACCCCGGCGACTTCTTCATGACGATGGTCGGCGAAGACCGCGTGATCGTCGTCCGTGACAACGACATGCAGCCCCAGGTGCTGATCAACAGCTGCCGTCACCGCGGCAACGCCGTCTGCCGCGCCGAAGAAGGCCACGCGACAAGTTTCATGTGCACCTACCACGGCTGGACCTACGACCTCAAAGGCGCGCTCGTCGGTGTGCCGGGCTTCAAGGAGGTCTATCACGAAGAGCTCGACCGCGAGCACTGGGGCCTGATCAAAGCCGCGAAGGTCGAAACCTACCGCGGCTTCGTCTTCGCGACCTTTGACCCGGAGACGCCGCCGCTCGACGAGTACCTCGGTGACAGCGGCCGCCTCGTCATCGACGTCGTTATGGACCAGGGCGACATGATGCTCATCCCCGGGCTGACGAAGTACACGATTAACTGCAACTGGAAGTTCCCCACCGACAACGCCTGGGACCAGTACCACGGCCCGGTGACCCACGCCTCGCCGCGCATGATCGACGCGTACGGCAATGCGCCCCGGGACCAGGCCGGCCAGATCGACCGCAAGCGCCAGTTCGACAACTCGATCCGCTACAAGTCCGGCGTGACGATCATGGGCGAGTACGGTCATGGCATGACGACGAGCTACAAGGGCACCGGCATCGAGGGCGGCCCGTCCGCCGTCGACGGCTCGCCGGCCGTCGACAGCCCGATTCGCGAGCGTATCGGCCTCGGCACGCGCAACATCTTCCCGAACCTCTTCCTGATCGGCACCCAGCTCGAGCTGCGCGTTCCCAAGGGCCCGCTGCAGACCGAAATCTGGGCCTGGAGCTTCGTCGACCGCAATGCGCCGGAAGCCGAGAAGGAGAAATCCCGCATCCGCCTGGTCCACGGCTTTGGCCCCGCCGGCTTCCACGAGATGGAGGACGGCGAGAACTGGGACCAGAGCACGATCGGGACGATGGGCGTGATCAGCTCCCGCTACCCGCTGCACTACGCCATGGGCCGCAACCACGACGAGGTCATCGTCGACGAGTTCAGCCCGCC
>JBFWZE010000198.1:0-1979 GCA_050185685.1 Dehalococcoidia bacterium | reverse complement strand
CAGAATGACAAAACGGCAGGCCTCAATCCGGACGAGGTGTCTCACCTCTTGTCATGCTGAGCTCTCAGGCGAAGCATCTAGCCTCGCACAAGGGCGCCCGGCAGCATGCGGCGCCCGGCGTCCTGCGCTGACAATCGTGGTAGCCGGGAGGCCAGATTTTTCCTGCGTAAGAATGACAAAACGCCTCGATTGCCCTCTAGTCCGCACCCACCGCCGCGTGCTTGTTCATGAATTCGACGTAGACGCGGGCGTGGTCGTCGGCGACGGCTTCGAGGTCCTCGGGCGGGCTTACGTCGAGGTCGCGGTCGCTCTTGAGGAGGACGTGGCACTCGGCCTCGGGGATGAGGCGGGCAGCGTTCTCGCCGACGAGGCGCGGGTGGGTGAGGTCGTTGCCGGGGACGATGCAAGTCGGGATGGCGATGCCGTTGAGCGCCGCCTCGGTAGCGCCGATCACCGGCAGGTCGGCGTCGGCAAGGAAGCCCCGGCGCCAGCGTTCGAACGCCTCGATGAAGCGGCCGCTGTCGATCGAGAGGATCTTCTCGCGGTTCGCGGGGTTGGCTGCGATGCGCTCGGCGAAGTGCTCGGAATCGGCGACTGCCTGCATACCGCCCGCCTGGGCCATTTCGATGTACTGCCCGTAGTACTGCTGGGCGAGGCGCTCCGCGGCGAACCGGCCGCCGGTGACGCGCCAGAGCAGCAGGCCGCGCACGATCTCCGGGTGACGCAGGTAGGTGAGCAACGCAAGGCGGCAGCCCGCCGACGTACCGCCGACGAACGCAGGCGTCGCGCCGAGCTGTTCGAGAAGCTCCTTGAGGTCGTCCGCCCAGATCACGTACTCGGCGTCGTCACCTTCGAGGACGACGTCGGAGGCGCCGCAGTTGCGCCTGTCGTGCAGGAGTACGCGAAAGCCCTGGGCGGCGACACGCTCGGCGAGGTAGCGCACGCCGTCGAGGTCGCGGCGGCCGCCCGGCGTCAGCGACACCCACGGCCCGGAGTCGCCCAGGACCTCGTAGTTGATGTTAGCGCCGCGGACGTTCGCTACGGGCATGAGCCACCTCCTCGTTTCGTGCCGCGAGTGTGCAGCAGCGCCGACAGGCATGCAACGCTCATTTTTGTCCATCGAACGCTACGTCTCGCTCAGTTATGATGCGCGGCGAACGAGGGAGGTTCGACGTGGCAGTACTGAAGCTGGAGCTGGAGACAAAGCCCTATGCGGGTGGACGTGAGTTTGGCGCGGTGGGCGCTGTCGAGGAGCTGCGTGGCGTTGCCCGCATCGGCCTCGACCCCGCCAACCCGCGCAATGCCACGATCGCCGACCTCGACCTTGCGCCGCGCGGTGAAGACGGTCTCGTGCATCTCACCGCCGACCTCTCGATCCTACGCCCGGTTGACGCCTCGAAGGCGAACCGCCGCGTCTTCCTCGACGTGGTGAACCGCGGCGGTCAGATCATGATGCGGCTCACCGACAACCAGCCCTTCGGCGAACCCTCCGCGGGATGGCTGCTGGAGCAGGGTTACACCGTCGTCCGCTGCGGCTGGCAGCACGACGTACCGCGCGGCAACGGCCTGCTCGGTATCGAGGTGCCCGACGCTGAGATCGATGGGAAGCCGCTGACGGGCCGCATCTCCAGTCTGCACACGATGGAGTCGCACGAGGTCCAGGTCGTGTTGTCGGACCGCGGCCACCGCCCATATCCCGCTGCCGACGTCGACGAGCCCGGCGCGATGATGACGGTGCGCGAGCACGTCGCGGCGCCTGCGCATCTGATTCCGCGTGACCGCTGGCGGTTCGCGAAGGTCGTCGACGGCCACCAGGTCGCCGACCCCAATCACGTCTACTACGCAGATGGCTTCCTGCCGGGCCATCTGTACGAGGTCACATACACCGCGCTCGGTGCGCCGCTCACCGGCGCCGGCCTCGCTGCGAGCCGGGACGTCGTGTCGTTCCTGCGCTTCGGTAGCGCCGAAGAGGGCAACCC
>JBFWZE010000197.1:0-5759 GCA_050185685.1 Dehalococcoidia bacterium | reverse complement strand
CTCCGCCTGGTAGATGTCAGGGTCGTAGAAGATCTTGCGGTCGACCAGCCCGTGGTCGGCGTCGACGTGCTTTGACGCCGCGCGGGCATACTGCAGGTCCATAGCCATAGTGAACGAATCCTCCCCAACTGCTCAGCGTAACGGCCGTTTTGGTCGCGAACAGCTTACAGCCATCAGCCATTAGCGGTCAGCGGTCAGGCACATGAGCTGCAACAGGAAGTCCCCTCTCCGGCGCCTGCTCGAGGGCTGGATAGAGGACTTTGAAGGCCCTGCTGACTGCTGAAAGCTCTACAGCGTTCCTTCCGGGCGCGTGTGGTTTCGCTTCCACTCGTCCCAATTCTCGGCGGCCATCATTTCCGACCACGCACGGTAGGTCCAGAGCTGGCCGTGCTCGTTCGTGGGGCCGTCGATACGCGGCGGGCCGGACTCGTCGTTGATCACTTCGCCGTGGCCCTTGCCCATCTGGTAGTTGAGCGGGAACTTGCCGGAGACGACGCCTCGCTGACCGCGGGTGCTCTGCTCCCAGTTCTCCCCGTCGTCCTGCTCCAGCATGCCGCTGGCGCCGAAGGTGTGGCTGGAGTGAATACGCTGCTGCTTCTGGACGTCGTCCGCCGACTTCTTGTCGACGAAGGTGAAGTACCAGATTTCGCTCTTGGTCGGACCCTTCGGCATGCGGATAGCGCACTGGCGGGCAATCGCTGGAACGAAGAGGTTCGGGAAGACGTTGAGCATCGAGCCCGACATCTTGAGACCAAGCTCACCGAAGCGCTCTCGCGTCTCCGGGTCATAGCGCCACGCAGCCTTCGGGTCCTCCTTGAGGGTTTCCTCCCAGTTGTCGGCCATGTACGGCGCGTAGAGGCCGTGGCCGTAGTCGGAGATCACCGTGACGCCCTTGAGCGGGAAGCGCATCGGGGGTTCGCGACGGCCGCGAGCGACGTTCCAGCCGGACATCGAGGCGGAGTAGTGGCTGAGGCCATGGTAGAAGTCCGGCGTGTTGTCGGTGGGGAACTTCCAGTTGATGTTCATGGTCCACTTCATCACGCCGCTGACGCAGACCATCTCGCCCTGGTCGGCGAGGCGGTCGATGCCAAAGCGGCCGCCCTCACCGAGGTACTCATGGAGGGTCGGCGCCTCCGGGTCCATGTTCGCAAAGACGAAGCCCTTGTAGCTCTCGACCTGGGCGGCGCGGATCAGGCCCCAGTTCTCGCGGTCGAGCTCTTCGTGATAGACCTCCTTGAACCCCGGCACACCGACGAGGGCGCCGTTGAGGTCGTAGGTCCAACCGTGGTACGTGCACATGAAGCTGGTCGCGTGGCCTTCATCAGCGCGGCACACGGCGTTGCCGCGGTGACGGCAGCTGTTCACGAGCACCGAGATGCCGCCGTCGTTGTTGCGCACGATGATCACTCGGTCTTCCCCCATGAAGTTCAGGAAGAAGTCACCCGGGTTCGGGATCTGCGATTCATGGCACATGAAGAGCCAGCAGCGCGCGAAGATCTGCTCCATCTCCATCTGGTAGATGTCGGGGTCGTAGAAGATCTTGCGGTCGATGAGTGCGTGGTCGAGGTCGACAAGGCGCGAGTAATCCCTCGCGAGCTTCAAGTCCATAGCCATAACGAATACCTCCCCAGTATCGGCAGATGATCCGCTACAGAGTACACAATGTGGCTAACGTTGTTAACCAGCTACGGCCGCCGACTGTGGCAAATTGGCAAGAAAGCGTTGCATGAACTTTTCAGGTTTCGTGAATCGATTTGCGCTAGACGGCACGTTATGTCCCCCGATAAGGTGGATACATAAGGCCGAGTTCTCTCCACAGGAGAGGAGCGGGGGAACCAACCCCAATGGGGCGTAGTCCTTCTCTGGAAGGACAGGGCAGCACTTCTTCAGCCCTAGCCCGTCAGCTAACCTCGCAGGCCACTGAAGGAGGACGTCATGTCCCTACTGTCTTCTCTCGTGGGCAAAAAGAAGGGCACGGAGGCCGTCGAACGGCAGCCCTGCTCGCACCCGGAGCTCGCACCGCGCTGGCAAACGGCGGCGGCGATGGGCAACCGTGACCTGATCAGCCACTACCAGTGCTGTACCTGTGGCACGCGGGTCGACAAAGAGGACGCCATCGTCGCGTCCTGAACCTCGAGAGGGCGGGACTGCTGGGAACCGCCCTCTCACCCTTCTCTTCTACCTTGTGTTCTTTGCGTCGAGGTCCCCGTCGATGTCGGGTCGCTGCGGCCGGCGCCGCCCGGTGATCAGACGCGCTGCACGATTGCGGGTGAGATAGCTCCACCCCCACTGCGTCGCCACCAGAAGCCGGTTCTCGAAGCCGGCGAGCTGCATGATGTGGATAAAGAGCCACGCCAGCCAGCCGATCGCGCCGGTCAACCGGACGAACCCGAGGTCCGCCACCGCCGCCGAGCGCCCGATCGTCGCCATCGAGCCGCGGTCCTTGTAACGGAACGCCGCTGCCGTCTCCCCATGCAGCCGCGCGGCTATCACGTCGGCCGCGTGCCGCCCTTCCTGCATCGCCACCGGCGCAACAGCGGGCAACGACTTGCCGTCCTGCTCGACGTGAGCGAGGTCACCGGCAACGAAGACCTCAGGGTGTCCCGGCAGCGTCAGATCACTGCCAACCGTCAGCCGGCCGCTGCGGTCGCGTTCGAGGCCCGCCGCCATCGCAAGCTTTTCGCCCAGGGAGGATGCCTGGACGCCCGCCGCCCAGATCACCGTGCAGGACTCAATGCGCTCGACAACATCGCCCTTCGCAAACTCGAGGCCGTTTGCATCGATCGAGCGCACCATCGTTCCCGTCCGCACGTCGACGCCGAGGTTGCGGAGGTCGTCCTCGGCCCGGCGCGATAGCTCGGGCTTGTAGGTGGGCAGGATGCGGTCCAGCGCTTCGACGAGGAGGATGTGGGCTTCGTCTGTGCGGATATGGCGGTAGTCGTGGCGCAGCGTGTCGCGGGCGATCTCGGCGATCGCGCCCGCCATCTCGACGCCGGTGGGCCCGCCGCCGACCACGACGAAGGTCAGCAAGCGCCGCGCTTCGGCCTCGTCATTCGAGCGCTCGGCATCCTCAAAGGCGAGTAGCAGCCGCTGACGGATCTCGGTCGCGTCCTCGACAGTCTTCAGGCCGGGCGCGAACTGCTCCCACTCCGGGTGGCCGAAGTAGTGGTGCGTCGAACCGGTCGCGACGATGAGATAGTCAAAGCCGACGCGGTCTCCATCTGCCAGCACGACCTCATGAGCATCGAGGTCGAAGTCTTCGACCTCACCCAGGAGCACGCTGACGTTCTGCTGCCCCCGCAGGATCGACCGCAGCGGTGCGGCGATGTTCGCCGGCGACAGCGAGCCGGTGCCGACCTGGTAGAGCAGCGGCTGGAAGAGGTGGAAGTTGCGCCGGTCGATCAGCGTGACGTCGACATCGCCGCCGGCCAGCGCCCGCGTGGCGTACAGCCCGGCGAAACCGCCGCCGATGATGACGACGCGAGGCGGTCGAGATGAGTGGTTCATAGCTCCATCCTAGGCGGCCCGCCGTTTCACGAGCACAGCCGAAGCGCGGTCCGGAGCATCGGACGAAAGACGGAGGCGGTTGCTAGGCGAGCATCTCGCGCAGCTGAGCGACAGTGCGGACGCGGCAGAACAGCGGGAACACGTTGTCCATCAGGTAGTTGTGCAGGTCCTGGGGACAGCCGCCGGTCGCATCGCGCGCCGCGATCATGTTGAACCCCAGCTCGCGGCCATCTCGCAGCGTCGTCTCGACGCCGACCTGGGTGCGGACACCGGACATGATCACGGTGTCGATCCTGTTCGTCCGCAGCAGACTCTCGAGCTGCGTGTAGTGGAACGAGCCCCAGCGGATCTTGCCGACGCGAAAGTCCTGCGGCTCCGGCTTCAGCTCGTCCAGCGTGTCCATCCGCTCCGCCGCCGGGATCGTCGAGACGTCGGGCGCCTTGCCGGCGTTGGCGATGCTCTCGTCCGTGATCACCGGGGGCTGATCCTTGCCGTTTTGCTGGCGGACGTTCTCGACGTAAAAGATCGGCATACCCTTCTCCCGCGCGAGGGCGATCAGCTCGGCGCACTTCTGCACGATGTCGGTCTCGTCGAGGAATTGCTTCCGCCACGGGATGCCCAGCTGGCCTTTCTGCATGTCGAAAACGATCAGGCCGGTGGTGCTGGGGTCGAGACGTTCGGCGGGCATATGGTCTCCTGATCTTCTAGTCGTGGACGCCGATTGCGCCCTCTTCGCGCAGCGCCGAGATCTGCTCCCAGTCGAAGCCCGCCTCGAGGAGCACCTCTTCGGTGTGCTGGCCGAACTCCGGCGCCATGCCCTTCGGGTGGCCCGGTGTCTTGCTGAATACAACCGGGATACCGACGATCGGAAGCGCCCCGCTCCCATCCGGCGGCTCGAGGTAGTCGACGTAGTTGGACGCAACCTGGGGGTCTTCGAAGAGCTCGTCGTAGTCGTTGACCCGCGTCGCCAGCAGGTCGGCTTCGGAGAAGAGGCGCACCCATTCGGCCGCGGTCTTCGTCTTGAAGATCACCTCGAAGTCGTCGTGCAGCGCGTTGGCGTGGACGAGGCGGCTCTCGAGCGTGCCGTAGCGCTCGTCATCCAGCCAGTCGAGGCGTCCGACGACCTTGCAGATGCCGGGCCAGTACATCTGACGGTTCATGCCCAGGCAGAACCACTTGCCGTCGGAGCCCTTATAGGTGTTCCAGGTCGCGCTCGGCAGCAGGTCGCGGCGATGGGGCACCTTACCGCTCCACCAGCTGTAGGTGATGTTGTGGGTCTGGATGCAGAGCTGGCCGCCGAGCAGGGATGCGTCGACCTCCTGCCCCTCGCCTGTGCGCTCGCGGTGCAGCAGCGCTGTCGCGAGACCGAACGCCATCGTCAGGGCGCCGGTATGGTCGGCGATTGCGGCGCCGGCAGCCCGCGGCGGTCCCGATGCGCCGCCGGTGACGCTCATCAGCCCGCCGCGCGCCTGGCCGAGGATGTCCATGCTGGCGAAGCCCGCCTCGGGGCCCTCCGGGCCGTAGCCGGATGCGCGGCCGTAGATCAGGCGGGGGTTGACCTTGCTAAGGCTCGGATAGTCGGCGCCGAGACGCTGCAACGGCGACAACCGCAGGTTCGAGATGAAGATGTCGGCGGACTCGACGAGCTTGTAGAGGACTTTGCGCGCCGATTCCTTCTTAAGGTCGAGGCAAATGCCGCGCTTGCCGCGATTCAGCGTCTGGAAGTAAGCGTTATACGGCAGGTCAGCGAAGTTGATCAGCTCGCGACCCGGGTCCGGCGAATCCGGCCCCTCGATCTTGATCACGTCCGCCCCGAGGTCGGAGAGCATGGCGCCCGGGAACGTCCCCTGCTGGAACACCGACATTTCGAGAACGCGGATGCCTTCGAACGGTAGGGCCATCTCAAACCTCCTGCCCGGCTGCAAGGATTCGGTTCGTCTATGGCGCCTATTATCATCACTTCGGCACGCGCTGCCAGACCCAGATCAGGCCATTCTCAGCGCGAAGAAATAGCACGACGCTGCAGCCGCCACCGGCCGCTCGCCCTGAGGCACTCGAAGGGCGAACCTCCGGCCTCAAGACTGGTCAGCGAGTCGCAGGTGCCTTCGCCGCGAGACTCACGCCTCGACAGCTTCCCCCGCGTCGCCCCTGCTTCCGTGGACGAAGTCATCCCAGCGCAGCGACGAGTACTCGACCACGCCGTCCACATCATCAGCCAGCAGCAGCCGTTCGCCGACAAGCGCTTCGGCAGC
>JBFWZE010000196.1:0-5971 GCA_050185685.1 Dehalococcoidia bacterium | reverse complement strand
CGGGACGAGTGGAGCCTGACCTACGGCACACCCGAAGAGGTGATCACGCAGTTCAGCTTCACGACCGAGATGTTTGCGATTGCCGGCGGCCGTGCGGTGGTGGGCGCGTCGGCCCGGGAGGACACGCTGGCGCGACGCCTGGTGCTGCAGAACATTACGAACCCGCTCTGGGTGGCGCTGCGGGCGACGAAGTACACGGCCAAGGGCTACAGCGTCTCGGCGACCGACATGCGCAGGATCCTGGACGCGTGGATGGACCGGCCGCAGCAGAGGAGGGTGCAGCGTGGCTAGCGAAGCCGAACTGGCGCTCATCCTCTCGGCGATCGACAAGGGCTTCGCCGGCACCCTGAACAAGGCAGAAAAGGAAGTCGGTGGCTTCGGCAAGACGATCGGCGACGTCGGTAAGATCGCGTCCGGCTTCCTCGCCGCGAACGTCATCCAGCAGGGCGTAGGGGCACTGACGTCAGGCATCGGCTCGAGCATCAGCGCTGCCTCGAACCTCGGCGAGAGCATCAACGCGGTCAAGGTTACGTTCGGCGACGCGAGCCAGGAGATCCTCGACTGGGGCAAGGCGAACTCGACCTCGCTTGGGCTGAGCCAGCGGGCGTTCAACGAACTCGCGACGCCCCTCGGCGCGCTGCTGCAGAACGTCGGCTTCGGCGCCAACGAGGCGGGAGACCAGACGCGACTGCTGACGCAGCGCGCGGCCGACATGGCGTCGGTGTTCAACGTCGATGTAAGCGAGGCGCTCGGGGCGATTCAGGCGGGCCTCAAGGGCGAGGCGGACCCGCTCGAGCGGTTCGGCGTCGGGCTCAGCGCCGCGAAGGTCGAGGCCGAGGCTTTGGCGATGACGGGGAAGTCGAGCGCGAAGGCCCTCACTGACCAGGAGAAGGCGGCCGCGCGGCTGAACATCATCTTCAAGGAAACGGCGAAGACGGCCGGCGACTTTTCCAACACGTCGGACGGGCTTGCGAACCGGCAGCGCATCCTGCAGGCGCGCATCGAGAACCTGCAGGCGAAGTTCGGCACGTTCGCGGCGGAGGTGAAGGCCGCCGTCCTTGGCGTGCTGCTGAACCAGGTGCTGCCCGGCGTCGAGCGCTTCGGCACCGTAATGAGCAAAGCCCTGAGTGGTCCAGTGAGCCAGGCTGCCGGCGCCATTCGAGGCCTCGTGAGCGCCCTCGGGCTCGGCTCGAAGGCCGCGGGGAGCTTCGGCGGTAAGACGTTGACCCTCAGCGGGCCGCTGGGAAAGCTGGCCGGCATCATCCGCACCGTCGTGCCGCAGGCGCTGGCGTTTCTGCGCGAGAAGTTCGCCGAGCTCCAGGTTTACTTCGAGAGCGACATCAAGCCGGCGCTCGAGAACGTCAAGACGGCCGTCGTTGCTGTATTTGAGGCGATTCAGCCAGTTCTCGAAAAACTGATTCCGATAATTGAGGCCACGATCGGAGCCTGGGTCATCATCATTCGAACCTACGTCGGCGTTATCACCAACATCCTCGCGATCGTAATTGACCTCCTGCAGGGCGACTTTGCCGGGGCCTGGAAGAACCTGAAGGACCTGATCAACGTCGTGCTCGACGGCATCGTCGACCTCGTAAAGAACCGCATTGATTTGGTGCTGGCTATCTTCGACCTGGGCTGGGCGGCACTGACGCTGCTCACGAGCCTCGCATGGGATGGCATCAAGGCGCTCATCGGCCTTGCCTGGGACGGCATCAAAGAGGGCATCAGCCTCGGTATCGCGGCGGTGAGGGAGTACTTCGAGACGATGTATGTCGACCTGCCCAAGATCATCGTCGACCTCGGCGTCGAGCTGGCGAAGGCGGGCCTGGAAGCGGGCAAGAAGCTCGCGGACGGCATCATCGATGGCATCGGCAATCTGGCAGAACGCGTCGGAGACAAGCTGAGCCTTGCCGGCGTCAGCGCGAGTGATCTCGCGGGCGCCGGCAAGTCACTCTTCGGCAAGGTAATCCCGGGGGAGGCCCTGGGCGGGTCCAATTCGGGCCTGACCTGGGTCGGTGAAAACGGGCCGGAGCTCCTGAACCTGCCACCGGGCTCGTTTGTTCACGACGCTGCTCGGAGCCGCTTCATGGGCGGCGATGGGGGCGGAGGCGTCAACGTCTACATCCAGGGGCCGGTCTACGCGCGTGACGAGGCCGAGGCGCGGCGGGCCGGTGGCGACATCGGTTGGGCGCTGCACCTGCGGCGCAGGACGGCGGCTTTCTGATGGCCTTCCTTCCGCGCCACATCGAAAAGTTCGAGAACATCGCCGGAACCCTGTCGGTCAACGTGCCGATCTTCGAGGTTGAGTGGGAGTCAGGGCAGCCGCTCCGGGCGCCGCGGTCGCAGCTCCTCGGGGCATCCTACGGCTTCGACATGCTCGGGACGAACCCGGCGCTCTTCGACTTCGGCGCCGAGCGGGTGCGCTGCCTGCTGTACGAGGGGGCGGGGCCCTCGACAGTGGACACGTCGCTCGATGACCTGATGTCGGACCTGTGGAGCATGGGCCTGTGCAAGATCTACACGATCGACTCTGCCGGGGCGCGGCGGTGGGCGTACGGGCGGATGCAGTCGATGCCCACGATCTCGTGGCGTGGGGGCGACGTTCTGAGTAAGGGCCTCGCGCTCGACTTCCTGCGGCTGTCGCCCTGGCTGGGAACGACGGCGATCACGCACACGGAGACGGTGACCTCGAGCCCCGACACGTTCACGGTGAACAACCCCGGCAACCTCCCGGCGACGATCGTTGAGATCCGGCTGCGGGCGAACGCCAACCCCGGCTTCACCAACCCGAAGATCGAGAACCTGACGGCGGTCAACACGCCGTTCGGCTCGGTCCTCTACACCTTCGAGACCGCACGTGACGGCGCCAGCTCGAACGACGAGGTGCGCTTGTTCACCGGCTCCCCCGCTGAGGCGGCGAGCGTGAAGCGCAGCACCGACAACGGCAGTTCATACGCCGACGACTTCGCGCAGTTGGTGATTGGCACCGCGCACCGCGTCCTCGCCTTCGCCCTGGCGCCTGGTGACAACAGCATCAAGGCGACGATCGGCGGCACGGCAAACGTCGACGTCCAGATCACGGCCTACGCGGCGTACGCATAGGAGTCTGAGATGGCATTCCCCTCGACTCCGACGCGCTTTACCCAGGGCTTCGCCAGCGACACCCACCACAACGTCGACCTGACGCCGCTGGGCCACATCCAGGCCGGGCGTCTGGGGCTGATCTTCTTCAACAGCGCGACGGTTACGACCTCGACTCCCTCCGGGTGGACTGCGCTGAGCCCTTCCGGCGGTTTCAACACCGGTGGCGCTCGCCGGGTCTACGTCTTCGGGAAGATCATGGCGGTGTCGGACACGGGCGCGCTGGTGGACTGCGTGACGGCCAGCGCCGTCGCCGCGTCGGCGAACGTCTACTACTTCCCCGACGCCGGCTACATTCTCGCCTCGTGCGTGGCGGTTTCCGCCGGCGCCACGGGCACCAGCACGACGCCCAACCCGGACTCGCTGACCAGCGGCTTCGGCGCCGTCGACACCACATGGATCGCCGGCAAGAGCTCCGGCGCCATCGCTTCCGGCATCCCTTCGAGCTACACAAACGGCCAGACCCAGGCCGGCTACGGCATGACCACCGCCGAGCGTCAGGTCAACGGCGCTAGCGAGAACCCCGGCACCTTCACCGATGGCTCCTCGACAACGTGGGTTGCCTTCACGATCGCGGTCCGCCTGCCGGTGGTGCCGGTGATAACGACCGTGGCGCCCGACGAGATCTACGACGCGCAGACCGGCATCGTCTTGACGGGCACGGACTTCGGCGCGACCGGGACCGTGGAGCTCGCCGACGGCCCGAACTACGACACGGCAACGAAGGTCGGGCAGACTGAGACGGCGCAGGCGGACACCTCGATCACGATGACGGCCGTGAAGGGCGCCCTCGGTTACGGCACCGCCTACGCCTTCGTTACCAGCACGGCGGGCTTCAGGAGCGCAGGCTTTCCGGTCACGCTGATCGAGGCCGAGCCGGCGCTGCTTACGGCGTCCGACCCGGCGGCCGAGATGCACGTCATCCTCTACGCCAGCGGCGGCACCAGCGCGGTCGGGGCGATCGTCGACATCATCGAGGCGAGCATCACCGAGGGCATCAACGGGATCGACGTGGCGACCTTCAAGGCGCCCTACACGGCCGGCGGCATCAGCCTGGCGACAGCGATGCGGGAGATCGGCATCTTCCGGCTTGGTGAGGGTGAGATTTTCCGCGGCTACATCGTGCGCCCCGGCACTCCCGTCGATGAAAACGGCGTGACGGTGGTGAGCTTTGCCTGCATGAGCCTGTCGTTCGAGCTGAAGCGGAAGCAGACCTGGCGAAGCGTCCTGCTCCTGGAGGCGACGGCGCAGGACGGGCTCGACCAACTGCTGGCGAGCGCCTCGGCCTGGACGGGCACCGTCACGGGCGGCGGCTACCAGACGAGAACGAAGGAGTTCATCAACCAGGACCTGCTGACGGCGGTGGGCGACTTCGCGGAGGCGCACCAGGCGTACTGGCGGGAGTCGGCAGTCGGCGACCGCGACATCGAGGTCAAGAACTACCACAGCCCGAGCGGCATCGTCCTGACGAACTTTGAGAACGCCGGCGCCGCGGGGCAGTTCGGCATCCTAACGAGCATCGACCAGTACGAAGAGGACGCCTCGCAGGTCGTGAACCGGGTCAGCTTCGAGATGAAGTCGGACTCGGCACGGCTGATCACGCCGCAGGAGTCGTCGAGGACATCGCCCTACCCGATCCTGACAGCGTTGCAGCGGATGGCCCGGGTCGTCTCGGCGACGATCGCGCTGGTGACCTCACAGAAAGTAAGCGCCGTCTTTGAGATGCTGGGCGAGAACCGCTACGCGATCGCGCTCTACATCGGCCCATCCGGCATGGGCGACACGGCGGTCGCGAGCATCGGCGGGCAGCACCTCGACAACCTCGAGATCAGCGTGAACGACGTCGCGGTCTGGGGCGGCATCGCTCCACCGAAGGGTCAGCCGGTGGTCGACTTCGAGGACGCGGCCGCGTCGGTGACGATCGCCGGTGTCGTCGGTATCGAGAACGTCGACCAGTACGACCCGGTCTTCGCCGCGGCGTCGAACAGCGGCAGCAGCACGACTCCCTCGGTATCGGTCAGCAGCGACGCTGACTGCATCGTGGTGGCGTGGCTGGTGCTCCAGACGATCGGTACGCCGACGGTCACGCCCACGGCTTCGCAGGAGCTGATCGACAAGGTAAGAAATCCCCTCACCTTCGACGAGGACCAGGTAACGGCCTGGCAGAAAGACGGCGGCGCCTCGACGACGTCGTTCACCTGGACGATCTCACCCTCGCAGGCGTGGGAGGCGTTCGCGGTAGCACTGCGGCCGGCGAAGCTGCACTACATCGAGGACGCGGCCTCTGTTGCGGCCTACGGCGCCAGCGAGGAGATGCTGCAGCTCGGCAGCTACAACGAGGTCCAGACCAGCCGCGAGGGCATCGCCAACGCCGGCTATGACGCCCTCGTCTATTACTTGCGAAAGCGAAAGGCGCCGCCGCGGACCTTCGGTGCGAAGGCAGCATACCTGCCGGGCACGCCGCTCGACTGGCGGCCGGGCGACACGATTCGCTTCCTGCCTCGGACAACGGCGGTGGTGGAGGACGAGCGGCTGATCGTGGTCGAGCGCACGCACCACTACGACGCGAACGGGGTCCGCGACTGGGATCTGACGCTCTCAGACACGCCGCAGATCCCGGTCGATGAGATGACGTTCCTCGCGAAGCTGCTGGGCGACCAGCGCGCAGTGCAGGCGAACCAGGTGTAAGGAGGGCCGCTATGCACGAAGTAGCCAACGCCGCACAGCAGGTCATCATCCTCATCCTCGCGATCGGCGGCTTTCTCGGCATCAGTTGGATGGCCGGCCTCAAGCACGTCTACGCCAGCGTCTTCGGGGAAGAGGGCTACTT
>JBFWZE010000195.1:0-6086 GCA_050185685.1 Dehalococcoidia bacterium | reverse complement strand
GCGACGGGGCTGCAGACCCGGTTCGGGAAGATCGTTGGACTCGTAGCGGAAGCATCGCCGCCTGCGACGCCGTTGCAGCAGGCAGTCCGAAAGCTCATCGAAGTGCTCGGCATTGCCGCCGCGGTTGCGTGTATCGCTGTCACCGGCGTGCAGCTTGCGTACGGCCAGTCGCTCGCGGATGCAGTCCTCGCCGGGATCAGCCTCGCAATCGCCGCAATTCCGGAGGAGTTTCCGATCGTATTCACGCTGTACCTCGCGCTTGGCGCCTGGCGCCTGGCACGGGAGAACGCGCTCGTCCGTCGCCTGGTTGGTGTGGAGACACTGGGGTCGACGAGCGTGATCTGCGTGGACAAGACGGGCACGCTGACCCTGGGTCAACTCCAGGTAACGGCGGTCGTACCGCTCAGCGGTCACGGTGCGGAGGATGCTCTGCTCGAATCCGCCACCTTTGCCTGCGAGGCCCGCGCCTTCGACCCCCTTGACCTCGCAATCCTGGCGCATGCCGAGACGCAGGGCATTTTTCGGCCGGAGGATGCCGTCCTTGTCCGCGACTTTCCCTTCGACATCACTGCGAAGTACCTAACACACGTATGGCAGAACAGCGCGGGCCGCTATCAGGTCGCGGCCAAGGGTGCTATCGAAGGCATCCTGCAGACGTCAAAAGTGTCGTCGGACGCCGCCGAGCAAGCTCACCGAGAGAACGCAGCCCTGGCGGCGCAGGGCTATCGGGTCATCGCGGTCGCCGGAGGAGAACTTGTTGGCGAGCCGGCGGACAGGCAAGAAGCGGAGGCAGTCCTCCAGTTCCTCGGTCTGATCGGGTTCGTCGATCCCATCCGGCCGGAGGTCGGTAATGCTCTCGCCGAATGCCGTGCCGCCGGTATCCGAGTCGTCATGATTACCGGCGATCATCCCGTGACGGCGCTTGCGGTGGCAGGCAGCCTCGGCTTGAGGTCCGACGGCGAGGTTTTTACCGGCAGCGACCTCGATCGCCTGAGCGATGCGGAACTTGCTCACGAGGCCGCATCGACGGCCGTGTTTGCCCGAATACGACCCGAGCAAAAGTTCCGCATCGTCCAGGCTCTTCGCTCGCGGGGTGACATCGTCGCGATGACAGGCGATGGCATCAACGACGCTCCGGCGCTCCGCGAAGCAGACATCGGCGTCGCCATGGGCCAGCGAGGCACGGCTGTTGCGCGAGAAGCTGCGACGCTTGTCCTGCTTGATGACAACTTCGCAACGATTGTCGCAGCAGTCCGCGAAGGCCGGCGAATCTTCCAGAACCTGCGACGTGCATTCCTCTACTTGATCGGATTCCACATTCCGATCCTCCTCAGCGCCCTGCTAGTCCCGGTGATCGACCGGCCTCTTCTCCTCACTCCGGTAAACCTGATCCTCCTGGAGCTCATCGTTCACCCGACGGTTTCGGTCTTGTTTGTGAACGATCCTCTCGACGAGAACGCAATGACACGCCCGCCGCGGGCTCGGTCGGAGAGCTTGCTCCGCGCCAGAGACGCACTCCTGCCGCTGCTCACAGGACTGACGCTCACGGCAGCAGTCCTTGGCCTGTACCTCGCTCGTCTCGAGACGGGTGTCGCTGAAGACGATGCCCGTACGACCTCGATGATGACGCTGATTCTCGGGCAGCTCCTTCTTGCGGTCACGCTTCGATCGCCGGATCGTACCGGTCCTTGGGTCGCCCATACAGCCAACAAAGCCCTCATACCGACAGTGATTGCGACGATAGGTGTGCTGGTCGTCATCGTGCTCGTACCGCCGGTGGCCGAGCTGATGAAGCTGAATGCGGCCGTCTGGTGGTGGTGGCTCGCAGCCGGGGCGCTGGCCGCGGTGGCAACCCTTTGGCTTGAGCCCCTGAAGACGGCTTTCCGGGACGACCGCGTCCCCCGGTAGAGCACAACAACTCGACTGCCCGTTAAGACTTCGAGCCAATTCGTGAACTGCGATGGCGGGCTGGTCGAGACCGGCCGCTACCCCCAGAGCTCCTCGCTCGCCAGGCGGGCGCCTTCGACCAGCGACCCGAGCTTCGCCCAGGCCAGCTCAGCGTGCACGCGGCCGCCTAGGCCACAGTCTGAGCCTGCAACGACGTTCTCACGGCCGACGACGCCGGCGTAGCGCACGATGCGATCGGCGACGACCTGCGGGTGCTCGATGACGTTGGTCGCGTGGCTGACGACGCCCGGGATGACGATCTTGCCGGCCGGCAGCTTGACGTCCTTCCAGACCCGCCACTCGTGCTCGTGCCTGACGTTGCCCGCCTCGACGGAGTAGGCGCCGGCGTTGACCTGGAGCACCATTTCGACGATTTCTCGCAGTGGGATGTCGCTGGAGTGAGGGCCATGCCAGCTGCCCCAGCAGACGTGGAAGCGAACCTGCTCCTGGGGAATGTCCCGGATCGCGTGGTTAATCGCGTCGACGCGGGTCATGACGTGGCGCCGGTAGTCCTCCATCGCCGGCGCGGGGTCGAACATGTCCCACATCGTCGCGAAGCCGGGCTCGTCCAGCTGCAGGACGAAGCCCGCATCGGTAATCGCCTTGTACTCCTCGTGCATGGCGTCCGCCAGAGCGAAGAGGTACTCACGGTCGTCCTTGTAGAAGCGGTTCTGCAGCCGGGCAAAGCTCCCTACCGAGACAGCGGAGATGAACGCTTCTTCTGTGTTCGTCCCTTCGAGGGCGTGCTTCAGGTTTGCGATGTCGGTCTGGACCGCCTCCTGGCCTCGATACGTAATCGGGCTTGTGAAGATCGGTGGTGCGATCGCGCCACCGGCCGAAAGCTCGGAGAAGGCGCCGGGGAAGCGCTTGCGGTCGCGCAGGCTGGTCTGAGGACGCGGCGGCTCGGGCGATGGCTCCCAGCCGGTCAGACGTTCCCAGGCGTAGCCCGACCATGCCCCGTAGTCGACAGGGTTGCGGGTCGCCTTGCCGTATTCACCGTCGTTGACGATGTCGACACCGATCTCGCGCTCGCGCTTGACGACGTCCTCGACCCAGGAGCCCATCTCCTTCGACCAGCCGAGCGGGTCGGTCGGGCGGTCGGGCCGCGACCTGCCGAATTCGATGACTTCGGTTGGTCTCGGCAGGCTGCCGGCGTGGGTTGTGAGAATCCGTTCGGTGCTGAACTTCATGGGTAGGTCCTCCTGATCGAACCGGAACCGAAAGCGTTCTCGAGATGAGCGAGCTGATCCTGCTGGGCTGCCAGTCTAATAACGGTTTCGACTGCCTGCATTGGTGCCAGCTATGAATCACCATGCGAAATTTCGTTCCCCAGCAGGTGTGCCCGCCCTTCTTCCGTCTCAAGGCGCGTTGCGAGGCCCTAGTTGCCACGTCAACGTCATTGACAACGCATCCGCCGCGCAGAACACTGGCGGCGTCGACGCGACCTGCGTCCGCAGCTGGGGGAGGCTGAACCGATGACACTGGCAGCACGCAACGAATTCCTGACGATGGTCGACGCGAAGGAAGGCCTGGTCGAGCGCCGGATCTTCTCCGACCAGGAGATCTATGAGATCGAGCTCGAGCGGATCTTCGCGCGGTCCTGGCTGTTCATGTGCCACGACTCGCAGATGCCGAACCCGGGCGACTTCTTCATGACCTACATGGGCGAGGACCGCGTAATCGTCGTGCGCGACAACGACGGCAACCCCCAGGTGCTCGTGAACAGCTGCCGTCACCGCGGCAACGCCGTCTGCCGCGCCGAAGAGGGCCACGCGACGAGCTTCATGTGCACCTACCACGGCTGGACCTACGACCTGAAGGGCAACCTGGTCGGCGTGCCCGGCTTCAAGGAGGTCTACCACGAGGAGCTGGACCGCGAGAACTGGGGCCTGATCCGTGCCGCGCAGGTCGACGCCTACAAAGGCTTCATCTTCGCGAACATGGACGCCGAAGCGCCGGGCCTCGACGAGTACCTCGGCAAGGTCGGCCACATGGGACTCGACGTCGCCGCCGAGCGCGGGACGTTGAAGACGGCCGGCGGCGTCCAGAAGTACACGATCCCGTGCAACTGGAAGCTCGCAGCCGACAACGTCTGGGACTGGTACCACCCCGGCATCAGCCACGCCTCGTCCGTTATGACGAACTGGCGGCGCACCGCGAACCCGCCCCAGGTCAACCCCGCGAACCGCTGGAAGCGCCCGCACCTCGTCGCCTTCGGTGAGTACGGCCACTGCTTCGGCGGTCCGGCCTGGACGCCGGAGACGGGTGTCACAGAGCAGGCGCCCGAGTGGCGCGAACGCCCCGGCGTCGCCGAGGAGGTCGGTGAGCTGGGCATGCGCTGGCACCAGAACGCCCATCCCCAGATCTTCCCGAACATGTGGCTCACCTTCCCCGGCGGCTCCGTCCAGGTCAGCCTACGGATGCCGAAGGGCCCAACGACCACCGAGATCTGGTGGTTCACCTACATCGACACCAGCTTCCCGGTCGAACGGCAGGCCGAGCTGCGGCACGACGCTTCCCACGTCTTCGGCCCGGCCGGCTTCCTCGAGCAGGACGACGGCGAGAACTGGGGCGAGAGCACGAAGGCGGCGCGCGGCGTGATCAGCACTCGATACCCGCTGCACTACGGCATGAACATCGGCCGCGGCAAGGTGATCACGGACGAGACGGAACCGCAGCCGCGCGTCGAGGCGATGATCAATGAGCATCCTCAGCTCTGGTTCTACCGCGGATGGGCTGACTGGATGAACGCGGCTTCATGGCCCGACCTTCGCGCGAACCACACACCGCTGCCCGACGACGTCGTCTAGCCTCTTTCCTCCAGACACAGAGAAGCGCCCCGGCATTCCGGGGCGCTTCGTGTTTGGTCCGTGCGGGCGGGGGTACTAGCGAATCGGCCCCGGCTCCGACTGCATCGACACGAGCTCGTCCCAGCTGCCTGCGGCCATCCACTTCGTCCAGTTCTCGTAGTACCAGAGCTGCGGGTGCTCGTTGTCGCCGCTGTCGATGTGAGGCGGGCCCGTCTCGTCGTCGATCACCTCGCCGCGGCCGACGTTCATCGCGTAGTGCAGCGGGTACTTGCGCAGGATCTTGCTCTTTGTGCCGTTGGTGCTCTCGCCCCAGTTCTCGCCGTCATCGACTTCGAACGCGCCGGCGGGGCCGTCGTGGCGGACGTTGCGCTCCTTGTGATACGCCCACTGCTCCGGCGTCGCGTCCGGGTTTCCGAAGACGAACCACCAGATTTCGGTCGAGGTCGGACCTTTCGGGAGACGCAGGCTGACCTTCGACATGCTGTTGAAGACCCAGAGGTTCGGGAAGATGTTCGGGTGCGCAACGGTCGCGCGGAGGCCGACCTCGCCGATCATCTCCTTCGTCTTTTCGCTCTCCATCCAGCTCTGGTCGGTGCGGCCATAGCTCATCTGGTCCATCGCGGGCTTGTCGACCACCCAGCCGCCGATCGCGTGGCCGTACTGGCCGAGGACGGAAACGCTTCGCGGCGGTCCCGCGAGTCGCACGGTGTCCTTCTGGTTGGGCTTGATGATGACGCCGTGGCGCCAGCCGGCCATCGTGCTGGACGAGTGCGTGATGTAGGCGTGGTAGAAGTCCCAGACGTTGTCGACGGCGAACTTCCAGTTGCAGGGAATCGTCCACTTCATGACGCCCACGTACTGGGTGGTGTAGCCCTTCGCGATAATCCCGTCGATGCCGAGGCGTCCGACCTCGCCGAGGTAGTCGTAGAGCGCCGGCGCCTCCGGGTCGAGCGTCGCGAAGATCCAGCCCTGGTAGCTCTCAGCACGGCCGGTGATCAAGCCCCAGTTCTCGCGGTCGAGCTCTTCGTGATAGACCTCTTTGAAGCCCGGCACGCCGACCAGGTTGCCCTTCAAGTCATAGGTCCAGCCGTGGTACGTGCACATGAACGAGGTCGCGTGGCCCTCCTCGGCGCGGCAGACTGCGTTGCCCCGGTGACGGCAGCTGTTGATCAGCACCTGCGGCTGCATGTCGTTGTCGCGGACGCAGATCACGCGGTCTTCCCCAATGAACGACATGAAGAAGTCGCCCGGGTTCGGGATCTGCGACTCGTGGCACATGAAGTTCCACGCCCGCGCGAAGATCTGCTCGAGCTCCATCTCGTAGATTTT
>JBFWZE010000194.1:0-6102 GCA_050185685.1 Dehalococcoidia bacterium | reverse complement strand
GAGAACACCTTTCGATGGGTCACGCCGGGCGCGCTGCTTTTCGGTCTCGGCTGGCTGCTGTTCTCGCTGGGGTTCTCTGTGTACCTGTCGCGCTTCGGCATGCTCAACCACGTCTACGGCTCACTCGGCGCGATGATCGTGCTGCTTGCCTGGCTGTACGGGTCGAACCTGGCCCTGCTCCTCGGCGCCGAGCTCAATGCCGCGCTGGCGCACGACAACGACCCGAACGTCGAGAGAACGCCAGACAGCTAGTCGCGCTTCGAGGCGGTGAGCTGGGCCTGCGCGGCTTCGACCGCGAGCGAGCGGTCCGTCGCCTCGCGCGCAACGGAGCGCAGGACGCCCAGGATATCCCGGTTCGTCTTGACGAAGGTCGCGCGCTCGAAGTGGATGTCGTGCTCGTCGCAGACAAGCTGGAGGTGCGGTGTGATCCGGCGCAGCTTCCAACGCGGCGTTTGCGGGAAGAGGTGGTGCTCGGTCTGGTGGTTGAGGCCGACGAGCATGACCTCGGTGAGGCGGCCGCCGGTGACGCTGCGCCCCGTTACCACCTGCTGTTCCAGGAACGAGATCCGGGCGTCGTCCTCGAGGATTGTCATGCCCTTGTGGTTCGGCGCGAAGCAGCTCGCGAGGTAGACGCCGGAGGTGAGGTGGACGAGGAAGAAGACAAAGAGCGCCTTCGCCGGGTCAAAGAAGAGAAATGGCGCGACGAACAGGAAGAAGATGCCAGTCGCGTAAAGAGGCAGCCGCCAGAGGTCCTCGCGGTTCAGCGGCCGGTGGCGGAAGTAGCTGATCGTACCGAGGCGGTTCGAGAAGCTGACGAGCATGCCCAGCGGGTAGTAGTAGAGCGCCTGGTACTTCAAGAGCTTCGACTCCAGCCCGGTCTTGGACGATAGCTGGTTCGGGTCTGTAACAAGGAAGGGGACGTAGAGGTCGGGGTCGCTGGGCTGGTTCGGCCGCGCGTGGTGCATGTTGTGACGCACGCGCCAGTTCTCGAAGACGATGCCGAGACAGAACGACGAAAAGACGCCCATGAGGTTGTTGCGGTGGACGGACTTGAAAATCGCCCGATGTCCCGCATCGTGGTTCACGCCGGCGATCTGGACGGAGAAGAAGGTGAAGCCAAGGCAGGCCGGGACCAGGAGCAGGTAGCTGTCGAAGAAGTAGATCGCCGCCGCACTGGCGAAGTAGCCGCCGAACGCGAAGGCGATCGTCCAGAGGTAGTACAGATAGGACTTTTCGAGAATCCCCGCCTCGGTGATATCGGAGCGGAGTCGCGAATAGGCCCGGGTCCCTTCGGCGACAGAGAGAGCGTTCAGGACCTGCAAGGGCGTCCCATTCCTCGTCATGCTACCATGCGGCGCCCCTCATAAAAGCCGCCGCAAGAGTTCATAATGGGAGGGAGAGGTGACCCGATGGAAAAGACGACTTACAACGAGCTGACGCCGATCGAGCGATACGTGATCGAGGGCAAGGGCACCGAACCGCCATTCACTGGCGAGTACGACCACTTCTACGAGGACGGCACCTACGTCTGCCGCCGCTGCAACGCCGAACTCTACAAGAGCGTCGACAAGTTCGACGCCCGCTGCGGCTGGCCGGCCTTCGACGACGAGGTGCCCGGTGCAGTGAACCGGCTGCCTGACCCTGACGGCATTCGCATCGAGATCGAGTGCGCGAACTGCGGCGGCCACCTCGGCCACGTCTTCCTGGGCGAGCGCCTGACGCCGAAGAACACGCGTCACTGCGTGAACAGCCTTTCGATGAAGTTCATCCCCGCCGCGAAGTAGGCAACGAAAAGCGCCGGCAGCAACTGCTGCCGGCGCTCTGATGTATCGAACCGGGGCGTGTCAGCTCTTGGGTTCGAGGATGACGACCGGGATCAGCCTGGTCGTCTTCGCTTCGTATTCCTTGAACTGCGGGTGCTTGTCCGAGTTGCGGTTGTAGAGCTCGTCGCGGAGCGGCTGAGGCGCTACAGACGCGGAGGCTTCCTTCGTCTCGGTGCCGACTTCGATGGTGACGTCAGGGTTGGCGACCAGGTTGTGGTACCACGACGGGTGCTTTGGCGCACCGCCCTGGGACGCGAAGATGACGTACTTGCCCTCGTCTTCCATGTAAACCAGGGGCGTCTGATGCTCGTTGCCTGACTTCGCGCCTTTCGTGTGAAGGATCAGCAGGGGCATGTTCTCGAACACGCCGCCGACTTTTCCACCATTGGCCCGAAACTCGGCCATCACGTTGTTGTTCCACTCGCTCATTGATAGTCCTTCTACGCTACGAAAGAGAATTTAGTTATCTTTCGTAAGCCTATCATGCAATTTGCCGGAGGAAAACTTCCTCCACGCAATACCCTTCCTGAGGAGAATCGAGTAGCCTGTAACCGGCTGCCGCTGGCCGGTGGCCTCGATGACGGAGCGTACACAGAGGAGGTCCCATGACGACTGCAACAACCTACACAGACGCTGAAACGGCTAAGACTGCAAACCTGGGCTGGATCACGATCGGCTGGAACGAGGCCGGCACCGGCGACAAGACGCTGATCCTGCTGCACGGCGCCGGGGCAGGCGCGAGCTCGTTCAGCAACTTCGTCCTCAACTTCGGGCCGCTGTCGGAGAAGTACCGCGTACTCGCCGTCGACCAGCCGGGATACGGCAAGAGCGACCCGTACGTCCTGACCGAGGCGCGCAACACGGTCAACGCGCGGGCCGTGAAGGACCTCATGGACCACCTCGGCATCGAGAAGGCGTCACTGATCGGCAACTCGATGGGCGGCGCGACCGCCCTGTGCTTCGCGGTGGACTACCCGGAGCGCCTCGACAAGATGATTCTGATGGGCAGCGGCGGCGCAGGCGCGACTCTCTTCGGCATGCAGCCCTCCGAGGGCGGCAAGGCCCTGGCGGCCTGCTACCACGACCAGAGCTTCGAGACGTTCCGCAAGTTCTTCGACGTCATGCTCTACAACGGCAAGGCGGTACCGGACGAAGTGCTGCGCCGCCGCGCCGAGTCGGTGAGTCAGCCGCATGTGCAGGCCTGGCTGCAGTCGACCGGTATCCCGCAGCGCAGCCTGGTCAACGACCTGCCGAACGTGAAGCACCAGGCGCTGATCATCCACGGCCGCAACGACCGCGTCGTGACCCCAGAAGCGGGCCTGCAGCTCCTGTCGCTGCTGCCGAACTCTCAGTTCCACATGTTCAACCGCTGTGGCCACTGGGTGCAGTACGAGCACGCAGACGAGTTCAACCGCATGGTGGTCGACTTCATGGAGCACGACCAGCCAGAGGCGTAGCGGTCAGCTCACACCTTTCAGGAGTCAGCTATCAGGAGTCAGGGGCCGTCCGTTGGACGGCCCCTGCTCGATCCTTGAACGTTCGAAGTGGAGAAGGACCCTATGATGCTGCACGGCAATCACGCGGGGGCGTCTCAGTTCACCATCCTGACGAAGGAAGGATCTCCCTCCGAATAGGGATGCACCCTCCCACACGTCAGCGCCGCGAACGTGTGCTCGTGGCCAATATTCGTGGGGAGATCCTTCCTTTGTCAGGATGGTGAGGATGGGGTCGCGTCGCCAATGAGCGGCGTGCCTTCCCTGCGAGCCAGGTGGCTACCGGTCCAATTGGATGCACCGGGTCAGTCGAACGCGCCCGCGCTATTGCGTACGCGGCTCCAGGGCGACGACGGGGATGATGCGCTTTGTCTTCTTCTGGAAGCCGGCGTAGAAGCTGTGTCTCGCTACCTGCCGCGCAAAGAGCTCGTCCCGCTCTGCGCCCTCCGTCACGCGCGCCCGCACCGGCACCGTCTTGCTGCCGACTTCGATGTCGATGTCGGGATGGGCGACGAGGTTGTGGTACCAGGCCGGGTTCTGCGGCGCGCCGCCCACCGAGGCGAAAACGACGTAGCAGTCGCCGTCCTTGAGGTACATGAGCGGGATCACGTGCTCGCGGCCGCTCTTCGCGCCGATCGTGTGGAGGATGATCACCTCGCCGTTGGGCGTTTTGCCGTCGTTCTTCCGCGCCTGCTCAATTACCGGGGCGTTGTTCTTCGCCCAGTACTCCGCCGTCATGTGACGCTTCCGCGGCGGACCGGCCCGAGCATCACCGCATCTGCTTCGGCACCGGCATCGAGGTGGGTGACGAATTCGGGGACGATGACGAGGGCGTTGGCGAGGGCCATCGAGGTGAGGATGCCGGAGCCCTGGGGGCCGGTCAGCGACGCAATCAGCTTGCCGTCTTCCTCTCGCACAATTGCGCGGGCGTAGAAGCGGCGGTCGTCGGGGTTCCGGACCCGCTCTTCGACGGTCACTTTCAGCATGGGCCGTTCCCAGCCTTCTTTACCCATCATTTTGTAGATCGCGGGCCGGCCGAAGAGCTCGAAGGCGACCATCGAGCTCACCGGGTTGCCCGGCAGGCCGAGGTGGGGTACAACGCGGTCGCCGGCCGGGAAGGTGCCGAAGGCGAGCGGCTTGCCGGGGCGCATGCGGACGGTCCAGAACTGCACCTCGCCCTCACGCATGAGGACGTCCTTGACGACGTCGTAGTCGCCCCGGGAGACGCCGGCGGAGGTCACGAGGAGGTCGGCTGTCATGCCCTCGTGGACGCGGGCAGTGAGGTCTTCGATGGTGTCGCGGGCGATGCCGAGGACGAAGGGCACACCGCCTGCTTCCCGGACGAGCGCGGCGACACTGGTGCCGTTGCTGTCGTAGATCTTGCCGGGTTCGTGCGGCTTGCCGAGCTCGAGCAGCTCGTCGCCGGTGGAGAGGACGGCAACGACGGGACGGCGGTAGACGGACACTTCCTTGAGGCCGAGGGAGGCGAGCACGCCGAGCTGGGCCGGACCTAGCTCGGTGCCGGCGCTCATGACCTTGCTGCCCTGCTTCACGTCTTCGCCGGCATAGCGCAGGTTGGCGCCTACGTCCGCCGCCTTGAGGATCCCGACCTCGCTGCGGCCCTTAGCGAAGTGGCCAAAGACGCGGCCTTCGGTTTCGTCCGTCTCCTCGAAGGGGACGACGGCGTCGGCACCCGGCGGGATCGGCGCACCGGTCATGATTCGCACCGCTTCGCCGGGACCAACCTCGCCCTGGTAGATATAGCCGGCGGCGACCTCGCCGATGACACGCAGGGTTATTGGGCTCGTCTCGGATGCGCCGGTGGTGTCGGCCGCGCGCACCGCGTAGCCGTCCATCGCCGTGTTGTCGAGCGGCGGGATCGTCAGCGGCGAATAGGCGTCTTGGGCGAGCACCTGGCCGAGGGCGTCAGCGAGCGGCTTCGTTTCAGGTTCAAGGCGCGGAATGAGGGCAAGGATGCGCTCGCGTGCTTCCTCGACGCTGATCATCCCATCGCCGGGATGGTTGTGTTCGATAGCGGTGTTCCCCGGTCGGAGGTGCTAGCTCAGGCGGACGGCAAGGCAGGTCGTCGTGCGCTGGACTCCCTCGATGCTCTGGATGCCCTCGGTGATGGCGGAGCCGAGCTTGTCCAGGTCCTCGGCCTCCAGCTGGACGATGACGTCGTACGGACCTGTAACAGTGTCGACGCCGGTTACCCGCGCATCCGTGTGGCTCAACGCCACGATCGCGTCACCGACGCCCTTAGAGTGGCCAACCTCGGCCTCGATCAGCACGTACCCTCGTACAGACATCGCCTGAGCCTCCTCGAATCGGCGGAGAACGGTCTCCGGTGAACAGATCATAGGCGGGCGCCAAGGCCTGTCAACCGCAGTGGCAAGGATATGTCGGCCCCGCACGATGCGCTGTTACTTTTGTGAAAGACGCGCTGGCATATACTAATCCCGTCCTGAGGGACAAAAGGGGAAGACACTGCTCCGCCGTAAACGATTCTGGCTCGGGCTCATCGTCACCGTCGTCTTCCTGGGCATCTTCATCGCCCGGACCGACTTCGATGAGATCCACGATGCGTTCTCCAGCGCGAATTACGCGCTCGCAATCGCCGCGGTACCCCTCTACTTCGTCGGCTTCTGGGTCCGAACGATCCGCTGGCGGCTCCTGCTCAGTCCCGTCCGCGCCGTCAGTACGCTGCGTCTCTATCCCGTGGTCCTGATCGGCCTGATGACGAACAACGTCGCGCCGCTGCGGGTCGGTGAGCTCGTCCGTGCATA
>JBFWZE010000193.1:1596-6182 GCA_050185685.1 Dehalococcoidia bacterium | reverse complement strand
GAGGGCATCAAGCCCGAGAACCACTACCGCATCGTCGAGACGATCGGCGACCGCATCCGCCGCCAGCCCTTCGCGCACTGGGCCGCGTTGTTCGAATCGCACGACGTCCCCCATGCCCGGTCGCAGTGGACCGAAGACCTCCTCGACGACCCGCAAGTCGCCGCCGAGGGCCTCGCGCTGCAGTTCGACGACCCCACCGTCGGTCCGATGACCCAGGTCGCCTCTCATGTCACCGTGACCGGCATCGAATGGCAGCAGCCTTCACCCGCGCCGCTCGCCGGACAGCACACCGACGAGCTCCTGCAGGACCTGGGCCTCGACGCAGCCGCGATCGCGCAGCTGCGGGCGTCGGGAGCGGTGGCGTGACGAATCCTCTGTCCGGCATCAAGGCGATCGACCTCTCGCAGGTGATTGCGGGGCCCTATGGCACCGGTCTCCTCAGCTATCTCGGCGTCGAGACCGTGAAGATCGAGATGCTGCGCGGTGAGCAGGGCCGCAGCCTCGCCGGCTCCTGGTTCGGCCTCAACCGCGGCAAACGCAGCTTGCCCCTCGACCTCTCGAAGGACGAAGGGCGCGAGATCCTCTACAAGCTCGCAAAGGACGCCGACGTCTTCGTCGAGAACTTCCGCCCCGGCGTCGTCGACCGCATGGGCATCGGCTACGAGACGCTGAAGCAGCTGAACCCCGGGATCATCTACGTCAGCGTCAGCGCCTTCGGTGAGACCGGCCCGTATGCTCATCGCCCCGGCTTCGACCCTCTTTTGCAGGCGATGACCGGCATCGAGCGCGTGCACGGCGGACCCGGCAACCCGCCCGTGTTTCTGCGCATCGCGATCAACGACTACGCCAGCGGCATGATGGTCGCCGCCGCCGTCTCGCTCGCCCTCTTCAACCGCGAGCGTACGGGCGAGGGCGCCCACCTCCACCTCTCGCTGCTGCGCGCCGGCCTCTTCATCAACGGTGAGGCGTTCACCCGCTACGAGGGCCGTCCGCCGACCCGCCTCCCGGATAAGGGGCAGAACGGCTTCAGCGCCCTCGACCGCATGTACAAAGCGTCCGACGCCTGGCTCTACCTCCTGGTCGAAGACGACGAGGAGCGATGGCAGAAGCTGACGTCGCTCGGGGCGTTCTCGGCCCTGCGCAGCGAGCCGCGCTTCCTGAACGCGGCCCTGAGACAGGAGAACGGCGACGTCCTCGCTGCGCTACTGGAGGCGATCTTCGCAACGCAGGAGGTTGAGGGCTGGCTGCGTGTGCTCGAAATTGCTGGTGTCCCCTGCGCGCCCGTAGTACCCGACTACGACCGCCGCTTCTTCGAGGACATCCACCCCATCATCAACGGTTACCTCGTCGCCGACGCCGACCCGGTGCGCGGCCGCGTCGAGCACAACGGCAACTACATCCGCTTCTCCGACGCCGAGACCCAGCTCGAAGGCAACGCGGCGCCGCACCTCGGGCAGCACACCGACGAAGTCCTCGGCGACCTCGGCTACGATGCAGCTGCGATTGAGCGCCTGCGCGGCGAGGGTATCATCCTCTAGTCACGACCGCTGACGTTGCGTCTTGGGAACGAACACGATGGCGAAGCTGCTTCGGACGTGGTTCAATGCCGCTGATGAGTGAATACAGGACCGTGGCGAACGTCGCCGACTTCGAGTCGGGCTCGATGCGGGAGTTCGAGACCGACACCGGCAGCGTGATCATTGCCCGCGCCGACGACAGGTTCTACGCCTTCGACAGCCGCTGCCCCCACTCCTACCAGCCCCTGATCGAGGGCAAGATCAAGGGTCACTCGATCACCTGCGTCTACCACTCGATCAACTTCAGCATGGAGACGGGCAAGGTGAACTTCGGCTCGTCCGCGCCGCTCATGCTCTACGACGTACGCGTCGAAGGCGACGAGGTGCAGCTTGGCGCGAAACGCCCGTGGACGCCGGCCGCCTTCGTCTCGCGTTGGTCGACGTAGCTGATGGCCGACAGCCTCATGTAGACGTAGCGGAGGCTTTCCAGCCTCGGCGTCGAGCTCGTGATCGCCTTTCAAGACACGCCCGCAAGCGCAGTTGGTCGACTCCGGGTCGGCTGCCGATAATTGTTTGAAACGCAGATGTGCGCCGCAATCTGGGCTTGATGCCTCGACGCGCCTCGTGTGCGGTCGTAGCCTTGGCTCATTACCGCTGCGAGGACGGATGCTTGCTCACTGAAAATGACGTCTATCTCTTCAACGAAGGCACCCACCTCCGTCTTTATGACAAGTTGGGCGCCCACCCCGCCCGTCTCGGCAACCGCGATGGCGTCTACTTTTCCGTCTGGGCGCCGAACGCGGAAGCCGTATCTGTCCTCGGCGACTTCAACTACTGGCAGCCCGGCGCGAACGAAATGAAGCCGATCGCCTCGTCCGGCGTCTGGGAGGTCTTCGTTCCCGACGTCAACACCGGCGACCTCTACAAGTACCACATCAAGTCCCGGGCGAATGGCTACACCGTCCAGAAGGCAGACCCCTTCGCATTCGCCGCCGAGCTTGCGCCTCGCACTGCGTCGAGAGTCGCCGACCTCTCATTCGAGTGGTCCGACCACCAGTGGATCCAGGACCGCGAGAAGCGGCAGAACCTCAAGGCGCCGATGTCGATCTACGAGGTCCACCTCGGCTCGTGGATGCGCGTCCCCGAAGAGGGCAACCGCTCGATGACGTACCGCGAGATCGCCGAGCCGCTCGCCGATTACGTGACGCGTCTCGGCTTCACGCACGTCGAGTTTTTGCCGTTGATGGAGCATCCCTACTACGGTTCCTGGGGCTACCAGACGACGGGGTACTTCGCGCCTACCAGCCGCTACGGCTCGCCACAGGACTTCATGTTCCTGATCGACATGCTTCACCGCCGCGGAATCGGCGTAATCCTCGATTGGGTGCCCTCGCACTTTGCGACGGACGAGCACGGTCTCGCCTACTTCGACGGCACCCACCTCTACGAGCACGAGTCGCCGATGCAGGGCTACCACCCGGACTGGGGCTCCTACATCTTCAACTACGGCCGCAACGAGGTGCGAAGCTTCCTGCTCAGCAGCGCCGCGTTCTGGCTCGACAAGTACCACATCGACGGCCTGCGCGTGGATGCTGTCGCCTCGATGCTCTACCTCGACTACTCCCGCAAGGCCGGCGAGTGGATCCCGAACCGCTACGGCGGCCGCGAAAACCTCGATGCCATCGAGTTCCTTCGCCTCCTCAACGTCGACCTCCACCGCGAGTTCGAAGGCGTCATGGTCATGGCCGAAGAGTCCACCGCCTGGCCGATGGTCTCGAAGCCCACCTACGTCGGCGGCCTGGGCTTCAGCCTGAAGTGGGACATGGGCTGGATGCACGACACCCTGCAGTACATGCAGCGCGACCCGTTCTACCGCCAGTACCACCAGAACGAGATCACCTTCCGGATGATCTACGCCTACAACGAGAACTTTGTCCTGCCGCTCTCACACGACGAGGTGGTCCACGGCAAAGGCTCGCTGATCGGCAAGATGCCCGGCGACGACTGGCAGAAGTTCGCGAACCTGCGGGCGCTCTTCGCCTACATGTACGCCCAGCCCGGCAAGAAGCTCCTCTTCATGGGCGGCGAGTTCGGCCAGTGGGGCGAGTGGAGCCACGAGGAGAGCCTGCAGTGGCATCTGACCCAGTGGGACACGCATTCGGGCCTGCAGAGCCTCCTCAGCCGCCTCAACGCCATCTATCGCGATGAGGCAGCCCTGCACGAGGGCGACTGCGACCCGGGCGGCTACCGCTGGATCAGCGCCGAGGACGCCGCCGCCAGCGTGCAGTCATTCGAGCGCCTCGCCGCCGACGGAACGTCGATCACCGCCGTGTTTCACTTCACGCCTGCAGTGCGCGAGGGCTACCGCATTGGTGTCGACCTGCCCGGGACCTACCACGTCCTGCTGAACAGCGACGAGGCGGGCTTTGGCGGCAGCGGCGCCGGCTCGATGAATGTCGTCGTCGCGGACGAAGTTCCGGTCCACGGACGCGCGTACTCCGTCAGCCTGACCTTGCCGCCGCTGGGAGCCCTGTTCCTCAAGCACGAGGCGGCAGGCGGCCGCGAGCTTCGCGCCGGTGCACCAATCGAAACGTCACCGGAGACGCCGCTGCTTTCGAACCCGGAGCCCCCGGAGTCGCGGACGCTCGACCTCAGCTAGGCTTCGACGGCAGTTGGGAGCGTCACGCGAAACAGCGTGCGGCCCGGCTGGGACTCGACCTCGACGCCGCCGCCGTGCTCCTCGGTGACGATGCGCCACACCATGTCGAGACCGAGGCCGGTGCCTTCTCCCTGCGCCTTCGTGCTGAAGAACGGCTCGAAGACGCGGGTCAGGTTTTCTGCCGGAATGCCGGGGCCGTCATCCTCGATTTCGATGCTGACGCTGTCTCCCGATCGCAGCGTACGGATCGTCAGCGTGCCGCGGTCATTCACGGCGTCAAGCGCGTTGTCGAGGATGTTGGTCCAGACCTGGTTGAGGCCGCTGCCCTGCGCACGCACCTTCGGCAGCGCCCGGTCGAACTCACGCTTCACCGTCATCGTGCGCAGGCGGTGCCCGAGGATGACCAGCGT
>JBFWZE010000193.1:0-1496 GCA_050185685.1 Dehalococcoidia bacterium | reverse complement strand
TCACGAACACGGCGAAGACGTCTTCGATCGTCTCGCCGCCAACCGCTCGCATGAAGAGGTCCTGACAGTGAGGCAGCGACTCCGGGTCGATGACGTCCCAGACGATGAGCCTGTCGACCTCTTCCTGCGTGTAGCCCATCTTCTCGAGCCAGGTCTTGTTCACGAACTCGAAGCTGCCATCCGGACGGCAGCTCTGGATCATGTCCGAGGCGTTCTCGATGACGGCGCGGTAGCGCGCTTCGCTCTCGGCGAGCTGGCTATCGAGGAGATCGTGCGCTTCGTCGTTCATGACAATGCCCTCAGGTTTCTGGCTCGCGGTCCGCTCAGCCGATATGATAAGCCGCGCGTTTCACGCGCCGTAATTGCCTCTCGCCGGGAGCACCCTTCATGGCCAAGCCTGTCATTCTCGCGGTCGACGACGACCAGGAAGTCCTCCGCGCGGTCGCCCGCGACCTCCGCAGCAAGTACGCCGAGGACTTCCGTATCCTGCGCGCCTCCTCCGGCCTTGAGGCCCTCGACGCACTCGAGGAGCTGAAGCGGACGGATGAACCCGTAGCGCTGCTCGTCGTCGACCAGCGCATGCCCGAAATGACCGGCGTCGAGTTCCTGGCGAAGGCGTTGATTCTCTACCCCAACACCCGGCGCGTCCTCCTTACTGCGTACGCCGACACGGACGCCGCGATCCGTGCGATCAACGACGTCCACATCGATTACTACCTGATGAAGCCCTGGGACCCGCCCACAGAGCACCTCTACCCGCTGCTCGACGACCTCCTCGACGACTGGATGGCGTCGTACAAGCCCGCCTTCGAAGGCGTGCGTCTTGTCGGCCATCGCTGGTCGCCGGATGCCTACCGGGCTCGCGACTTCCTCGCCCGCAACCAGGTGCCGTATCAGTGGCTGGATCTCGACAGCAACCCGAGCGCCCACGAGCTCGTCGCCGCGGCCGGCCTCGACGAAGAGCACCTCCCCCTCGTGTTTCTGTCCGACGGCCGCATCATCGAGACGGCGACGAACGATGAAATCGCCGAGGCCCTGGGCATGAGCCAGCCGCCTGAGCTGCCTCTCTACGACCTCGTCGTCGTCGGCGCCGGTCCGGCCGGGCTCGCCGCCGCGGTCTACGGCGCGTCGGAAGGCCTGCGGACGGCGCTGATCGAATCAGACGCAGCGGGCGGCCAGGCCGGCAGCAGCTCCCTGATCGAGAACTACCTCGGATTCCCCGCCGGCCTCAGCGGCAGCGACCTCGCGAGGCGTGCCCTGACCCAGGCTCGCCGTTTCGGGGCCGAGTTCCTGCTCGCCCGCGAAGTCACCTCACTGGTGCCGATCGAGGGCTCGATCACGCTGAACCTGAGCGATGGCTCGTCGATCAGCGCGCTCTCGGTGATCGTTGCCACCGGCGTGCGCTACCGCCGGCTCGATACGCCGGGCTGCGAGGAGTTGACCGGCAAGGGCATCTACTACGGCGCGGCCGGCTCCGTCGCCGAATCGCTGAAGGG
>JBFWZE010000192.1:0-6341 GCA_050185685.1 Dehalococcoidia bacterium | reverse complement strand
CCGCCGATGACGATGTTCTCAACGGTCGAGCGCTTCAGCCAGAGCGTGTAGATGAAGACGTAGAAGAGGATTGCACTCATCGCCAGGGCGGCGGAGAGCAGGTTGATCGCCAGCGTCATGAAGACGAAGGAGATCACGCTGAGAGCGATACCAAATGCCAGCGCGCGCTCAGCCGGGATCGTACCCGCCGGGATCGGTCTGCGCTGAGTGCGGCGCATGATCGCGTCGATGTCGCGGTCGATGTAGCAATTAATCGTGTTTGCGCCGCCCGCAGCCAGTGAACCGCCGATCAGGGTGGCGAGAATCAACCAGAGGCTGGGGATGCCGTCGTGGGCAACAATCATCGCCGGCACCGTGGTTACGAGCAGCAGCTCGATAATCCGGGGCTTGGTCAGCGAGATGTAGGCCCCGATTGTGCTGCGCCAGCCGGTTATCGGTGCGTGATCGAGCGGCGGCTCCGCAATTGGCAGCGTCCGGGCTGGGGCGCTCATCGGCCCATCCCTGCGAGTCGGACGCCAACGCGCGGCGGCAATTGCTTCTGAAAGTCTGCTGTCAGGCTCATGCTGAGCAGCGTACCAATGAGGAGGGGGGCAATCGAGGGCCGATCGGCCAATACCGAGGCGCCGAACAGCACCGGGAGGGCGCCGACGATTGATGCCATTGTCGGATTCGGACACAGACGCCGTAGCCCTGTCATGGACGGTTCAACGCCTCTCTTCCAGCTACGCGTCGTGATTGTCGACAGTTGCAGCCTCGATTGAGCCTGATGCAGCGCGGCACCGATCGGCACAGCGCTTTGGTCACGCAAGGCTCTCTTGCAGCCTAGTTCGGCGCCCGAGTTGGGTCAAGGGAAAGCGGCTTCGGGAAGCTCGCGTCGGGCCATCGATCAGGCGGCACTCGGAGCAACCGCAGGCGTCCGTCTCACCTGGATCGAAATGCCGAAGGTGAGCGTCGCCGCCAGCAGCCCGAGGAGCCCGGCGAAGTAGATCGCGATCGTGTACTCCCCGGCCACGTCGTGGATGTAGCCCGCGAAGTACGAAGCGAGAGCGCCGCCCACCATGTGCACGAACGAGATCCAGCCGTAGATGCTGCCGACTGACCGTCGCCCGAACCGCTCGGCGGCAAGCATTACCGTCGGCGGCACCGTTGCGATGAAGTCGAGGCCGAAAGTGATCGCGAAGAGCGACATCAGGGGCAGGCCGGTGGTCGAGATCAGCGGCAGTGCGAGCAGCGAGAGTGCCCGGAAGAAGTAGTAACCCGCAAGTAATCGCTGCGGCTGGTAGCGGTCGCAGAGCCAGCCCGACGTGAGCGCACCTACCGCGTTCATCGCCCCCATGACGCTGAGAATGCCGGCTGCCTCACCCTCGGAGAAACCGTGCTCGGTCGCGTGGGGAATGAAATGGGCGCCGATCAGGCCGACCGAAGTGAAGCCGCAGACGAAGAAGGTCGAGGCGAGGATCCAGAAGTCGCGGGTCTTCGCCGCCTCAGTGATCGGTGTGATGCGGGTGTCGGCTGCTGCCCGCGCAAGGGACGCGCCAGTGGCGCCGAAGGGGTCGAGGCCGATGTCACGCGGCTTCGAGCGCATGAAAAAGAAGACCACCGGCAGGACGAAGCCGACGAGGAGCACTGCCATCAGCCCGATCGAAGTGCGCCAGCCCCACTGCGACGTGACGAAGACGAGAAGCGGCAGAAACACGAGCTGACCGGCGCTGGCGGAGCCACCGAGGATGCCTGTGACGAGGCCGCGCTTCTTCTCGAACCACGTGTTCGCGACCGTCGCCGCCATGACCATTGTCACGCCGCCGGTGCCGAGGCCAACCAGGAGTCCCCAGAACAGCTGCAGCTGCCAGAGCTGGTCGATCGTCGAGGTCCACGCGACGCCCAGGCCGGCGACCAGCAGAAAGCTGAGCGCCATCGTGCGCAAGCCGTAGCGGTTGCCAATATAGGCCGAGAAGGGGGCGGCGAGCCCGTAAGTGAGGAGCGAGGCTGCGATCGCCAGAGAGATGCTCGCGCGGCTCCAGCCGAACTCGTGCTCCAGGGGATGAATCAACACGCCCGGCGCTGTCCGGACCCCGGACGAGGTGACAACGCAGATGAAGGTCACGGCGACCATTACCCAGCCGTAGTGGATGCCGCGTCGGGCGAAGATCGCCTCCGGCGTGAGACCGCGCTTCGCGGACCGTGAAACCTTCTCGGCTGTCATTGACGCATTTTGCCGTCATCGGGAAAGAGATGCCACCACCTCGCGCCTGTCCAAGTGAACTTATTGAAGACACCTATCTAATCCATTGAACAGAGCGTATAATTCAGAGGCACCAGATTCTTCCCCAGGCTCGCAGATCTGCCAGCTTCACAAGCCGACTCTCTGTTCACTTAGGGCACCTTCTCTACCACGACCGCTGGGTGGTCTATCCCGTTTTCGTGGAGTGCGCTGAGGCCGGGCAACGGCCGGGCACAAGAGGCTTTGCCCCACGGGCGAGCGAAGGAGAGCCACGATGAACCTGCTTGGATCTATGCGAACGAAGATGAGTGGACAGACCCAGGAGAAGTTCGGCGAGGGTGAGCGCTATCCCCTGACGAAAGACCTGATCCGGTCGATCCGAGAGCACATGAACGAGTTCTACCGGACCGACCTCTCGAAGTACAGGTTTGAGCGCCGCCACTCCGACTATCCCGACGCCAAGTCCGACATCGTGATCTACGACCCCGAAGAGCGTGTCGCCTTCCATGGCCGCGAAGCGAGAGACGGCCGCGTTGCCGTCTGGCGATAAACACGACGGGTTCTCTAGCCCTGGCCTTCAGTGATGGGCTCCGTGCCCATCACCCCTTCCTCCTTCACCTCGCGCGCGGCGCGGAGAGCCCACCCCATTGATCTACGAAGTCGAGCACGTCACGCGATACCAGTACTCAGCGCCGATCTTCCTGGAGCCTCACGTCTTCCGGCTTCGCCCCGCGAGTAACGGCGTCCAGCACCTTCAGAGCTTCAGCGTGGAGGTCTCGCCGAATCCCGCTGGCATGGCTGAGACAGTCGACAGTGAGGGCAACCCGGAGCTTCGATGCTGGTTCGACGGCCTTGCGACTTCGCTCGAGGTCACGACGAGGTCGCGTGTAGAGGTTTCTCGCTCCGATCCCTTTGCTTTCCTGCCACTCGGCGATGGCACGCTGCCGTATACCTACGCCGATGACGGCGCTCCGACGATCGCCGTGTACCGTGGCTTTGCCGGTACGGAAGAAGTGCGCCGTCTCGCAGAGATGGTTGCTCAGCAGACGGACTACCGGGCGCTGGCGTTTCTCTCGGCACTAACGACGACGGTTCAAGCCCGCTGCCGCCAGGTCTATCGTGCGGAGGGAGCGCCGATGGATTCTGCACAGACGCTCTGGCGCGGTGAAGGTTCGTGTCGCGACCTCGCCGTCCTCTTCGTCGATGCCTGCCGCGCAATGGGCTTCGCCTCACGCTTCGTCAGCGGCTACTTCGCCGGTGAGTCGCAGGACGACGGCGAGCTCCATGCCTGGGCCGAGGTCTACGTCGAAGGCGGTGGGTGGCGTGGCTTCGATCCTACCGGCGGCCTCGCTGTTGCCGACGACCACATCGTGCTCGCTGCCGCGTGCCGTTCTCAGGACGCTGCTCCGGCGACGGGCAGCTTTCGTGGCGATGCAACAGTGGAGCTCAAGACGAGTCTGCGCATCAGGCGCCTCGAGCCGGCGGGGATGAGCACCAACGCATAGCCTTGATCATCAGAAGCCCCCGCTACAAATCCAGTTCATACCACTAAATCCATGGAGTCCATCGTGAAGCTCTTTATTGGCAACCTCGATCTCAAAGCAACCGACGCTGACCTTGTCGGAGTCTTCGAACCTTACGGCAGCGTGACCAGCGTCAGCGTCATGAAAAACTCGGCTACCGGCGAAGGCCACGGCTACGGCTACGTCGAGATGGACAGCGAGGAAGAGGCCGCGGCGGCGATCATCGCTCTCCACGGCGCCCTGCTCCGCGACCGTGAGCTGATGGTCGCCCGCCAGGCATAAGGCCCCAGCCCAGGTTTCCCGGAAGTCAGCGGACCGAGTTCGAAAGCTCGATCGACCAGCGCCATTCCTTGCGGTCGTCGGCGTTCCACCACGCTGTGAGAATGCCAACCTCGCCGCCCGGCAGGAGCACCGGCAGGCCGATCTCGCTATCGGTGGGCCAGAGGTCTTCGCGCCGCACGATCTCTCCATCGAGCCGCAGCAGGCAGATCGGCGACTGTAGCGTCCGCTCGAGGTCCTTGCCGGACGCGAGGCGCCGGCCATCGGGATCGCGTACCTCGACCGTCAGCAGGTCTGGAGCCGCGTGTACCAGCAGCGCCTGCGTCGGTGCCAGCTCGCCGCGCGCGAAGGGCAGGCCGGTTGATGCGGCTTTCGGGAACCAGAGGTCCCAGAAGACGGAGTCGCTCATCGCCACTAGATCCGGTTGCGGTAGCGGTTCGTGATCGGCAGGCGCCGGTCGCGGCCGAACGCGCGGCTCGTCACCTTGACGCCGGGAGGGGCCTGGCGGCGCTTGTACTCATTGCGGTCGACGAGCCGGACGATGCGCTTTACAGTCGCCTCGTCGAAGCCCATCGCGACGATCTCTTCCCAGCCGCGGTCGTCCTCGACGTAAGCCTCGAGGATCGGGTCGAGGACCTCATAGGGCGGCAGTGAATCGGTGTCGAGCTGACCGGGCTTTAGCTCTGCGCTGGGCGGCTTCTCGATGACGTCCTCTGGGATGATGTCGTAGCCGGCAACGCGATTGCGGTAGCGGGCGAGGCGGTAGACCAGCGTTTTTGGCACGTCTTTGATCACAGCGAAGCCACCTGCCATGTCGCCGTACAGCGTCGCGTAGCCGGTTGCCATCTCGCTCTTGTTACCGCAGGTCAGGACAGGCTGCCAACCGAACTTGTTCGACAGCGCCATCCAGATATTGCCGCGGATGCGTGACTGCAGGTTCTCCTCGGCGGTTCCAGGCTCTGTTCCCTCGAACGGCTTCTCCAGCATCTCGAGGTACGCCTGGTGGCCGGGCTCGATCGGGATGATCATCAGCTTGATACCGAGATTGTCCGCCAGCTTCTGGGCATCGGCGATCGAGCCTTCGGAAGAGTAGCGCGACGGGTTTGAGATCCCGACGACATGCTCAGGCCCCAGAGCGTCGGCGGCGATCGAGGCGACAAGGCTGGAGTCGATACCGCCGGACATGCCGACGATGACGGTCTCGAAGCCATTCTTGTGGACATAATCGCGAGTGCCTGTGACGAGGGCACGGTAGACTTCCGCTTCTTCGTCGAGCGGCGGCTCGATGACCGGCTCGTGAGGCGTGCGGCTGCCCTCACGCGCGAGTGAGACGAAGACCTCGTCAACCGGCGAGGCGTGCTCGATGAGGCGCTCGGAGCGGCGCAGCGGTGCGTGCAAGCGGGCAAGGTAGAGCGAGTCGAGGTTGAGGTCTACGACGAGCAGGCCTTCTTCGAATGAGGCGGCGCGGGCAAGAAGCTGGCCGTCCTGGTCGAAGACGAAGCTGTTGCCGTCGAAGACGAGCTCGTCCTGGCCGCCGATCATATTCACGTAGCAGACGATGACCGCATTGTCGGCCGCACGCGTAGCCAGCATGCGCTCGCGGGTGTGCCGGATGCCCTGGCGGTACGGCGAGCCGTTGATGTTCACGATGACGTCGGCGCCGGCAAGCGACTGAGCCTGAATCGGTCCCTCGGGGTACCAGCTGTCCTCGCAGATGTTCACGCCAACGCGGGCGCCGGCAATCGTGTAAACCTGCGACCGTTCGCCGGGGCGGAAGTATCGCATCTCGTCGAAGACCCCGTAGTTGGGCGGGAACTGCTTGTGATAGCGGCCGGCTACGACGCCCTCGTGGATGACGGCAGCAGCGTTGTAGATGTCGTGATCACGGTCGACGAAGCCGACGACGGCGGTGATGCCGCGCAGCTCAGAAGCAACGCGGCCGAGCGCCGTGAGGTTGTCATCGATGAACGACGAGCGCAGCAGGAGGTCTTCGGGCGGGTATCCGGTGATCGCGAGTTCAGGAAAGGCGACGAGGTCAGCACCAAGCTCGCGCGCCCGGTTGCCGTAGTCGAGGATCTTCGCGACGTTGCCGTCGAGGTCGCCGACGACCGTGTTGATCTGTGCAAGGGCGACCCTTAGTGTTCTCATGACACGAACTCCTCGTCGAATTATCGGCACGCCCGGAAAAGGGCGTCAAATACGGCTGGATAACAACTGTGGCCCAGCAACCGGTCCGGCGTAGACGCAGCCAGCCTCCGAGGGCCGCCGTAACGGTCCGGCCGCTGCAACGCCAGGAAATCCCGGCCCTCGGTCGGGTC
>JBFWZE010000191.1:0-6341 GCA_050185685.1 Dehalococcoidia bacterium | reverse complement strand
TGGCGGGAATTGCGAGGGAGAACATGAGGTCAATTACGCCACTTGGGAAGAAGCTCGCGAAGCCGGTGCTGCTGGTACTCGCGCCGACGGTGATTCTTTTGGTGATCTATCTTGCAAACGGCGCTGATGACACCTGGTACTACGTCAGCGCGTGGATCATTGTCCTCGCGTCCGGCATACCCGCATCAACAACCACGGGGAAGGACGAGCGCTAAGTTCCCCGAACGGCCTTTGTCCGGAGACGCCCTGCCTGTGAAGGCAACATGAATCGTGGCTTTGGCCGCGCACTGCGATCTCGTGAGGGCAAGGTCTGCTCAACCCGAGCCCGTGGCTCTATCCTGAAGCAGACAGGAGAGACGCCATGAACGAGGTCTACGACTACATCGACGCCAACATTGAGCCCGCCCTGGACGAGCTCATCGAGTACTGCCGCCTCCCCAGCGTCAGCGCCCTCAAGCAGTCCATCGACGAGACCTGCCGCTACACCGCGGCGCTCCTCGAGAAAGAAGGCTTCACGGTCCGCATCGTCGAGAAGCCGGGCGACGGCTACCCCGTGGTGATTGGGGACCACGCCGGCGCCAGCGGCAAGACCCTCATGCTCTACAACCACTACGACGTGCAGCCCGCCGATCCGCTCAACGAGTGGACGACGCAGCCCTTTGAACCCGAACGCCGAGGTGACAAGCTCTACGGCCGCGGCGCCTCCGACAACAAGGGCAATATCACCTCACGCCTCCTCGCAATCCGCGCCCTCAAGCAGCGCTTCGGCCAGCTGCCCTGCAACGTCAAATTCGTCATCGAAGGCGACGAGGAGATCGGCAGCCCCTACATCCACCAGTTCATCGAGGAGAACCGCGACCTCCTGAAGTCTGATGCCTGCATCTGGGAGGGCGGCTACGCCTTCTGGGACGGCACGCCCAGCCTCATGCTCGGCGTGAAGGGCCTGCTCTACGTCGAGCTCGTCGCCGAGGGTCCGAACCGCGACCTCCACTCCTCATATGCCACGATCATCCCGAACCCGGCGTGGCGCCTCGCCTGGGCCGTGGCCAGCCTCAAGGACCAGGACGAGCGCATCCTCATCCCCGGCTTCTACGACGACGTCCGCAACCCGAGCGAGGAAGAGCTCGCCACCCTGCAGGTCATGCCCGACGAGACCCAGGTCATGCTCAAAGACCTCGGCATCGACCGCAGCGTCCTCAATGTCTGGGGCGTCGAGTACCACAAGCGTCACGTTCTTGAACCCACCTGTACGATTGATGGCCTGTCGTCGGGCTGGCAGGGCCCCGGCGCCAAGACGATCCTGCCGTCAAAGGCGATGGCAAAGATCGACTTCCGCCTCGTCGTCGACCAGGACCCCGAGGACATCATCCGCAAGCTCCGCAAGCACCTTGCCGATAACGGCTTCGACGACATCAAGGTCAACCAGTTCTCGACCGAGCACCCATCGCGCACCGACATGGCTGACCCCTTCGTCGAGCTCGCCCAGGCCGCTGCCGGCGATGCCTACGGCCGTGACGCCCTCGTCGTCCCGAACTTCCCGGCAACAGGGCCGATGTACCACTTCGCCCATGACCTCAATATTCCCTGCGTCATGGCCGGCGTGAACTACATCGGCGGCCGCGACCACGCCCCGGACGAGCACATCCGCGTCGAAGACTTCCGCCTCGGCACAAAGCACATCGCGGCGATTTTGCAGCGCTTCGGCGGGAAGTAGGGACTCTCGACGAGGAGAACCCTCGACTCCCGTTGCGAGCCATTGCCAATGGCTCGCAACGGGAGGTGGAGGATCTCATGCTACGAGACGTCAGTGACGTAGGAGCCATCGGCGGATACCGGCTCTGGCTGCGTTTTGATGATGGCACGGAGGGCGAAGTTGACCTGGAGCCCATGCTGAGCTCTGAGTGCGGTTTCGCCCCTTTCCGTGAAGCGGCGTACTTCGCTCAGGTGAAGGTCGACACCGAAATCGGGACGGTCGTCTGGCCCAACGGAGCCGATTGGGATTCTCTTGTCCTGTACTCGCTCGTAACCGGCTCGTCTGTCGAGGAGCTTCTGGCCCAAGCCACTCCTGCTCGCCCGTAGCGAGCCTCGGTTCCCTTCTACACTCGGCCGCGGCGCTTGCGAGCCCGCCGGGACGTAACCCCCGCAGCGTCGTCTGCCTCGCGGCGCGCGACGATCCGCTTCTCGAGCTCGTCCTCTTCCTCACGCGCGCGCTTGGTCGATTCGCGGCGTTGGCGGGTGCCCGTGAAGAGAATGTGGCTGAAGGCGAACGTGAGCATGAAGAGCGAGAGGAGAAGGAGGTAAAACCACGGCACGAAGATAAACAGGACGGCCATCACAAAGGCGCCGCCGGCAAAGCCCGCAAACGTGGGGAAGGCGAGGAAATCCCAGACGATCTCCTCTTTGCCCTGTTGCCGCTGGTGCTTCGTCTGCCGCCGTCGTGCCGCCATCGTCTTCTCGTCCCTCTAGCGCTGGAGGGCTTCCCTGACCAGCGCAATCTCGTCTTCTCGGGTTGGCGCCCGGCCCTCCAGGCGCGCCCGCCGCAGCATTCGCAGCGTGTTGCCGACCTCGACACCGCGCTTCACGCCCAGCTCCTGAAGGTCATTGCCGTTCAGCCTTGGACGGATGCGGCGCCACTCTTCGAGGTACTGCGCGCAGGTCTGGCCGCCCGACCGCGTATCGGCGATTGAGAGCGCCCAGATCGCGGCGTGCGACTTCCCTTCGAGCAGCTCCACCGCCTCGAACGGCTTTCTGCGGAGCGAAGCTAGCGTATCGAATTGGCCGCGCAGGCGCACGAAGTCTCGCAGCGCATTCTCGAGGCGCCCCGCGAGGTGGAGCCTGGAGCTCAGCAGGTCGACCGCCGCACCCGAGTTCGGCGTCGCTGCGAGGCAGAAGCCCAGCTCGTCGAGCGGCGAATGATGCTGCCCGAGCAGCGCATCTGCCCAGCCGACGGCGAGGTCCTCGTCCATCTTCAGCGCCGGATGCACCGCACCCAGCACACCCGCCTCGTCGGCCAGCAGGCACGCCCTTGCTGCAGTCGGCTCCTCGAAGATCAGGATCAGCTCGCGGCGCAGGCGGGCGGCGCTGATGGACTCGACATAAAACCGGTCGCGCTCCAGCCACGCCTGCGTTTCCGGCTCGAACTTGAAGTTCAGCCGCGCGGCGTAGCGCATACCCCGCAGCAGCCGTGTCGCGTCGTCGCGAAAGCTCGCCTCGTGCAGCACGCGCAGGCTCCGCGCCTCGACGTCTGCCGCGCCGCCGAACGGGTCGACGAGCTCCGGAGTAGGGGACAGTCGCAGCGCCATCGCGTTGATGCTGAAGTCACGCCGCTTGAGGTCGTCGATCAGCGCCGCCGGCTCGACGTCCGGCAGGGCGCCCGGCTTCGTGTAAGTCTCGCTGCGGGTGCGGGCGAGGTCGATGTTCCACTCGCGCGTATGGACGGTGGCGGTCCCGAAGCGCTCGTGTGTAACCAGCCGTGCGTGCGTCCGCCGCGCCAGCTCATCCGCCACTGGCGCCGTCTCTGCCTCCATCGCCAGATCGAGGTCAATGTGGCCGCGTCCGAGCATGAGGTCGCGCACCGCGCCGCCCACGAGGTAGAGGGCGATGCCTCGCTGCTCGCAGGTCTCGATCGCAAGACGCAGGGCTTCGGCTGCCAGTTCGTCGAGGCGCTCGAAGAGGCGGGAGACAAGCTCCTCGGGTGTCGTCGTCGTACTCATAATCTGTTAGAGAGCTTACACGATTGAATTGTATTCGCCTTGACAGCCCTGTTCAGGCGTACCTATGATCGCTGCAATTCCGATGCTTTCGGGGCCGCAGTTCCGGCGGTCAGGAGCCTCGATTCAACGAGTGGCTCTCGTTGAAGGAAGGATACGGGGTGAGGTTTCCCTTCGCGTCGTTTCGTTTCTTCCGCGCCGCTGCATCTTCCTGCCCGTTAGGGCGTCTTTCGAAAGCTGAACCTTCCCTGTGAGTATCGAGTCTGATGCTGCCGCCCGCCTCGGCGTGACCTTCAACCGTCCTGAGCTGCTGCGCGAGGCCTTCGTGCACCGCTCGTATCTCAATGAAAACCTCAGCGAGGGCCTGGAGTCGAACGAGCGCCTCGAGTTCTTCGGCGATGCCGTCCTGAGCTACGTCGTCGCCGAACGCCTCTTCCTCGACTGCCCGACCTGCGACGAGGGCGCTCTCACCGAGTGGCGCGGCTACCTTGTCAAACGAGATAGCCTGGCCCGCTTCGCCGTTGGCCTTGGCCTCGGCGATTTCCTGATGCTCGGACGCGGCGAGGAAGCCGCCGGCGGGCGTCTGCGTGCCGCCAACCTCGCCAGCCTCTTCGAAGCGGTGGTCGGCGCTATTGCCATCGACAACGGCCTCGAGCGCGCCCGCAGCTTCATCTTCGACGCGATCGGCGACGAGATCGACCTGCGTGGCCGGCCGACGCCGATTGACCCGAAGTCGCGCCTCCAGGAGGTCGTCCAGGCCCGCTATCAACGCGCCCCCGGCTACAAGACGGTCCACGAAGAGGGGCCGGAGCACCGCAAGGTCTTCACCGTAGAGGTCGCTGTCCACGGCAACGTGCTCGGCAGCGGCACCGGTCTCAGCAAGCAGGAAGCAGAGCGAGAAGCCGCCCGGCAGGCCCTCGCCGCATTCGAGAAGGAGCAGCAGGAGGCGCAGGCCGGAGGGACGCCCTAGATGTACCTCAAGCGCCTGGAACTGCAGGGCTTCAAGTCCTTCGCCACCAAGACCCTCTTCGAGTTCGGCCCCGGCATCACTGCCGTCGTCGGCCCCAACGGCTCCGGTAAGAGCAACGTCGCCGAGTCGATCCGCTGGGTCCTCGGCGAGGCCTCTGCCCGCGATATCCGCGGCCGCCGCATCGAAGACATCATCTTCTCCGGCTCCAGCCAGAAGTCCGCCGTCGGCATGGCGGAAGTCTCAATCACCATGGACAACGCCGAGGGCTGGCTGCCGGTCGACTACGCAGAGGTCGTCGTCACGCGGCGGGCCTACCGCAGCGGCGAGTCCGAGTACCTGATCAACCGCAACAAGGTCCGCATGCGCGACATCCAGGACCTCTTCATGCGCGCCCAGGTCGGCCAGAACAGCTACGCCTTCATGGGCCAGGGCCTCGTCGATGAGGTCCTCGTCATGCGACCGGACGACCGCCGCCGCCTCCTCGAAGAGGCCGCCGACGTGCGTCTGCTGCGCGCCCGCCTCGACGAAGCGCGGGACCGCCTCTCTGCGACGCGGGAGAACCTCGAGCGCGTCAACATGCTCATCGAGGAGATCGGCCCCCGGCTTGCCCAGCTCGAGCGCCAGGCCCAGCGGGCCATCGAGCACGGCAGGCTGGCACGTGAGCTTCACGACACCCTGCGAGAGCTCTACGGCACCCAGTGGAAGATCGCCCTCGCCGCCCTCACCGCGGCCCGTTCTGCATTCGATCAGCGCCGGCAGGAGCTCGACGTCGTGCAGCAGGAGACGAAGGCCTGCGAGGACGGTCTCGCTGCCCTGATCCCGGCGATCGCGGAACGCCAGCGCGATCTCGGCGCCCGCCGCGCCCGCCGCCGCGTGTTAAGCGATGAGGTACACGCCCTCGAGCAGCGCTTAGCGCTCGCCCGGGAGCGCCGCGAGGGACAGGCCCGTCGGCGCGTCGAACTGGAAGCCGAGCTGGTGTCGATCCGTGACGAGCGCACCGACCTGCAGCGGTCGATTGCGAAGGACCAGGAGCGCGCCCTCGCTGTGGTCCCCGAGATCGAAGACGCGAAGACGCTAATCGCCACCCGCCGCCAGGAGCTCAACGCCCTCGAGCAGGAGCAGGCAGGTCTCCGCCGCCGCATTACCGACGCCGAGGACGTCGTCAGCCGCGCCCGCCGCGGCATCCAGGAGGCCGCAAACGCCCTGCGCCGCCTCGCCGAAGAGGAGCAGCGCGCCCAGGCCGACATCGGCCGCCGCTCCGGCCGCAAGCAGGAGGTCATCGACCTCTTCGTCCGCCTGCGCAGCGAAGGGCGAGACCTTCGCGATCGCCTCTTCGACCTCGAGCGCGAGATCGATTCGACCGAGCAGCAGCGCATCAGCCTCAACGCAATGGTCGAATCCTCCCGCAACGACCTTCGCACACTCGAGAACGAGGGACTCCAGGCAGAGAGCCGCCTCAACCAGCTCCAGGCCCGCCAGGAGCTGCTGATCCGCCTGCAGAACGCCCAGGAAGGCGTCGACTCCGGCGCACGCTACCTGATCGGCGACGAGAACGAAGACAACGTCGCCGAGGGGCTCATCGGCCTCGTCCGCGACATCGTGCGGGTGCCGCCGGGCCTCGAGCTCGCCATTGAGGCAGCCCTCGCCGAGAACCTCAGCGC
>JBFWZE010000190.1:3475-6346 GCA_050185685.1 Dehalococcoidia bacterium | reverse complement strand
AGCAATCGGACGATCAGCTCCTACCTGGGGAATCTCCAGCGCGAAACCGCTCGCCTCGATATCCACCCTGAGGACGCTGCGTCGCGAGGAGTATCAGATGGCGACGAGGTCAGGGTCTCGAACGCCCTTGGCGAAGTGCGGGTCCGTGCTCGCGTGACCTCAGACGTCGCGCGCGGCGTTGTCGTGCTGCCGAAAGGTCTGTGGAGCTTTCAGACCCTCTCCGGAACGACCGCCAACGCCCTCGCACCGGACACGCTGACGGACCTCGGCCAGGGACCATGCTTCAACGACGCGCGGGTCGAAGTAACCAGAGTCGAGGAACGACAGCCGCCCAGCTGACCGGCCCTCCGTATCTCGATTCAGTCTCAGACGTTGGCGTCACCGCTTCAGGTCAGCACACGCGCGGCTCCGACCAGGCGCGCGACCAGTTCCTCGTACGTAACCCCGGCAGCCGCGAACATCCTCGGCACTTGCGACTCGGCGGTCATGCCCGGCATCGTGTTGACCTCGTTGAGGACGAGCCCGTCTTCCGTGAGGAAGAAGTCGATGCGTGCGACACCGCCGCAGCCGAGCGCGTCGAACATCTTCAGCGCCGCGTCGGTGATTGCAGCCGCCTCTTTCATATCGAGGACGGCAGGGACGGTGAAGCGAGCGGTCCCGTTGTACTTCATCGCCGTGTCGAAGAGGCCGTCGGCGTGAATTTCGAGCGGAGGCGGCGCCCAGCAGCTGCCGTCCGCCTCCTGCATCACGGCAACGTCGATCTCGCGGCCGTGGACGACCTGCTCGATGAGGATGCGATCGTCGTACTGTGCCGCCGTCCGCAGGGCATCGATGAGCTGACCGGCATCCATCGCCGGGCTCACCCCGAAGCTGGAGCCCGCGGACACCGGTTTGACGACGACGGGTGTCTCGAACCCGACGTCGCCGATGTCTGATGCGCGTACCAGCCGTCCCGAGGCGACACGAATGCCGATCGCCTCGGCGACGAGCTTGGTGAGCCATTTGTCCATGCCCGCAGCACCGGCGCGCAGGCCGGACCCGACGACGGGCTTTTGAGCCAGAGAACAGAGCGCCGCCAGCGTCCCGTCTTCGCCGAGAGGACCGTGGATCGCGGGAAACACCACATCCGCCCGTTCGAGCAGGGGCATCGCCGCAGCCAGCGAAGCAGCCGCATTCGTCCCGAGCGGCGTCGTCCCGCGTCGCCACAGCCCGTCGCGGTCGATGGTAACGTTGCTCACCTCGAACGCGCGGGAGCGCAGCGCCTCGGCAATTGCGGCCGCCGTTGCCTGCGACACCTCGTGCTCGGCGTTCTGGCCGCCGCCGATGACCAGGACGTGTTGGTTCATGCGATTGTCCTCTTCACTCGCGGCCCGATGCCGGTGACGATGGCGTGGGGGATCGTCCCCGCCCAGCGAGCCCAGTCGTAGATCGTGGGAGTAACCCCGTCCCGCGGGCCGAACACGGTCGCCGTCGTGCCGCGCGGTACGACGTCAGTGCCGGTGTCGACGACGATCTGGTCCATCGAGACGCGCCCGACCACCGGGTAGCGCCGTCCCCAGATCGCCACGGACGCTTCCCGGCTGATTTCGCGCGGGATGCCGTCGGCATACCCCAGCGGCAGGACGCAGAGGTTCGTACGTCTCTCGGTTACATACGTGCCGCCGTAGCCGACCGCCGTGCCGGCAACGACGCTCGCGCTATGTACGACCGGCGCGGTCAGACGAGAGGCACCGTGCAACTCTGTACTTCCGGACGGATCGATCCCGATGAGTCCTGCCCCAAAGCGCACAAGGTCGAAATGGGTGGCCGGGTCGGTGAGGGTGGCAGCGGTCGCCGCCAGGTGGGTGAGCTGGACCCTCAACCCGGCCGCCTGCACTGCCCTGCGCGCCTGGTGAAGACACGCAACCGCCGGTGCGTTCGCTGCCGGATCAGCGAGGTCGGCAAGCGGCAGATGCCCCATCAGTCCAACAACCCGGATCGTCCCCTCGCACTCTCCCCGCCGTGCGCGTACGAAAAGCCTGTCCCAGTCTTGCGGGGGACAGCCTTCTCGTGCCATGCCGGTGTCGATGTACAGGTGGACACGCAGAGCTGAAGGCGCAGGCTGCCTGAGAACCGCTTCCAACTCGTCGACCGACCCGACCGCGACGTCGATATTCCCGGCCACAGCCGCGCCAGTATCGACTCCGGACGGATTCAGCCAGGTCAGAATCGGCACTGCGAGGCCTGCCGCCCGCAGCTTCGATGCCTCGGCGATGTCGGTCGTGCCGAGCCATTCAGCGCCGGCGCTGACCGCCGCCCGCGCGACTGTGATCGCGCCGTGCCCAAAGCCGTCAGCCTTGACCACCGCCATGAACTGAGACCGTGTGCGCGATCGGCCAATCTCGACGTTCTTGCGTACTGCCTCCTGGATCGTCTGCAGCGTCGGCGGCTGGAAGCCGGCAAATAGCAGTGAAGGGACGGCAACCTCGGTGGTCACGGCCGCAGCCTCGGGTCGCGGGTCGGGTCGGCGTACATGGCCGGGCAGCCATCCTCGGTCGCGTCGGGTCGCAGCTCGTAGTGCCAGGGTTCGTTGCGGTAGATCTGGCAAAGCCCGTAAGCGGCGCCGTGTTTCGAGAGCCACGTCGTCGCAGCGAGGGGTCCGATATCGACCGCGTCGCCGGAAACATGCGCCGACTTCGTGGGGCTCGCAACCCATCGGGCAGCTTCCTTCGCCGAGCCGTACTTCGCGATCGCCTCGCGCAGCAGCTGCTCCTGGTACGCCGGCGACCGCCAGCCGTCATTCACCGTGAACCTGATCCCGTCGCGGGCCGCATCGTTCGCGGCCAGGCGGAGGGCATCGAGCAAGTCGGGGGCAAGGTTCGCTACAGCCGG
>JBFWZE010000190.1:0-3375 GCA_050185685.1 Dehalococcoidia bacterium | reverse complement strand
AACTCCATCCCCCGCAGCGAATGAGGTCCGTGACCGAGCACGAGGTCGGCACCCGCGTCGATTGCTGTGCGCGAGAAGGCCATGACGTCGCCGCGGTGTTCGCCGTACATCTGCTCGGCGCCGGGCTTCACGGCGTTTGCCTCCGGTCCCTCGGCTCCCATCTCGACATGAACCACTACGACGTCGGCGGTCCGGGCCGCCGCCTCTACGACGTTCCTGGTGTGCCGCAGGTCCGCGATCCGGTTGTGCTGCCCGTAGGGCGAGAACCCGATGACGGCCACGGTGATGTCGCCGACCGCCGTGCAGGAGACCTCGTTGCGCTCGCCCACCGTGCGCACCCCGGCCGCGGCAAGGTTCGCCGCTGTGTTCGCGTATCCCTCCGCGCCGAAATCGCCGGTATGGTTGTTCGCAAGAGTCAGGAGGTCGAAGCCGGCGAAGTATTGCGCTGCCTCCGGACCGCTGCGGAAGGCAAGGCAGTCCGGGTCGGCGCCGCACTTGTTGAAGCCGGTGTCCTCCGATATCACCTGCTCGAGGTTCCCGGTCACGAGGTCCTGCGTGAACCACGGACGGACCGCCTCGAAATAGCCGGCGCCGCCGTCATCGGGGACTGCGTGGCCGGCGTCGTAGATCAGCAGGTCACCAACGCCGGCGATGCTGACCTGACCGGGTTCGCCGGCTTCCTGAACCGGGAAGGCGGCCGGGCAGCCGGCGATTGCGTTCACACGCCCCGCTGCGGCGGCGGTCACTGCGAGCACAACCACGGCGCTTGCGGCCCGCCACGGCAGATTGGGCAGAGCCGGATGCGGCAGGTCGAAGAGCCACGAGACGCCATCACGCGACCGAAGCTGGTCCAGGAACAGACACGCAGCGACCACGAGCGCACTGAGGACTACCGGCAGGAACACCGCCGCCGGAAGCTGCACCGCCAGGCGGGCGCCTGAGAGCGGTTCGTAGAGCGCATAGTCGGCGAGCGCCAGCAGCGGCATATGGATGAGATAGACCGGCAGGGTGCGCTCCCCCAGCCATGACAGGCCCGCGCCGACTGCCGGGATGCGCGCGACCACCGGCGCCGCCGCCAGCCCCATCGCTGAGCCGGCAAGCGAGACGAACAGCCATACACCCGGCAGCGTCTCGATGCTGGTAAGCCTCATCGCCGCGAACGCAACGAGGTGGCCCGCGGCGAGCAGCATCAGCATCGACGGTCTGACCCGGCTGACGAATCGCCCGACCTGAGGCGCCAGGTGCAGCCCCAGGAGGAAGAAGGTGTAGTTGTAGAGCAGCGAGCCGCGGTTGCCGAGGGCCTCAACGGATCCCACCGAAACGACGACTGAGATCGCCGCGGCGGCGCCGATGAGAACCCAGGGCGGTACTCGGTGCAGGGCCTTCGCGATCAGGAAGTAGACCGCCAGTGCGTACAGGTACCAGGTGCTCGGTGGGTCGAGAGTCACGTACTCGAAGAACTCGGCAGCGCTTCGGGGTATCAGCGTGGGGAAGTCACGAAAGCTCCACATCGCCGCCATGTGGATGAGCGTCCACAGCAGGTAGAGATAGAGAAACCGCGCGATGCGGGTACGGACAACCTCTGCCCAGGGCCGGGTAATCGAATTCGCGGCGAAGTACCCCGATACCAGCAGGAACAGCGGCATCATGAACGACCAGATCAGGTCGCCGATCAGACCCCAGGCACCAGGTAGCGGCAGGCCGATGCGCCAGTCAACCTGCAGATACGTCTTCATGATGACGTGCCAGAGCACGACGAGCAGGATGAGCACGCCCTTGAGGGCATCGCCCCACGCTTCGCGGGCGGCAGGCGTAGGGGCGGCCTCGGTATTCGCGGGAGAGGCAGGGTTCAGCATGCCCTGCCAGCTAACCCGACCTTACGTTGCCGGGACGTATGCGGTTTTCGATACCTTAACGATATACGCTGGTTCGGTAAGCTAGGCGTCGAAGAATATGCGAGTCCTCGTCGTCGAAGACGAACCCTACATGGCGGAAGCAATCCGAGATGGTCTGCGGCTGCAAGCGATTGCTGCCGACATCGCCCGTGACGGCGGCTCGGCCCTGGGCTTGCTGGGTGCGAACGCCTACGACATCGCCGTCCTCGATCGGGACATCCCCGGCCCCTCCGGTGATGAGATCGCCAGGCGCATCGTTGCCTCGGGCAGCGGCATGCCAATCCTCATGCTCACCGCCGCCGACCGTCTCGATGACAAGACGACGGGGTTCGAGCTCGGCGCCGACGACTACCTCACCAAGCCATTCGAGCTCCAGGAGCTTGTCCTTCGTCTGAGGGCCCTGGACCGCCGACGCGGCCACAACCGGCCGCCGGTACGAGAGATCGCCGGCCTTCGACTCGACCCTTTTCGCCGCGAGGTCTACCGCGACGGCCGCTACGTTGCGCTCACCCGAAAGCAGTTCGCGGTGCTCGAAGTGCTCATGGAGGCCGAAGGGGGCGTTGTCGGTGCCGAAGAACTGCTCGAGCGAGCTTGGGACGAGAACGCCGACCCCTTCACGAACGCGGTGCGGATCACCGTCTCAGGCCTCCGCAAGCGCCTGGGCGAGCCGTGGATCATCACCACCGTTCCCGGCGCGGGATACCGCATCGACATCGGCGCCGACGTCGGAGCCGGAGGCCAGCGTGAATAGGGCTCCCGGGCTGAGCGTTCGCCTCAAGCTGACTCTCAGCTACGCCGGCTTCCTTATGCTTGCCGGCACCTTGATGCTCGCCGCCGCCTGGGTTGCCGGCCAGCCCGACAACTCGTTCGAGTTCCTCATGCGCTATGTGCCCGACGATGTGTTGACGATCCTCGGTGGGCTGGTGCCCGGGAGCAGGTCCTTCCTCCTGCGCGCGTTTGCTCCAGCGGCGGCCATTGTCCTCGCCTTTTTGCTCGTCTTCGGCATCCTCGGTGGCTGGCTGCTTGCGGGCCGGATGCTCGACCCTCTCACGCGCATTACCGACGCCACCCGCATCGCCGCGAACGGCTCGCTCTCACACCGCATTCGCCTGCCGGGCCGACGCGACGAGTTCCGCGAGCTCGCCGACGCCTTCGATGCCATGCTGACCCGGCTTGAAGCCCAGGTCGTCGAGCAGCAGCGCTTTGCGGCCAACGCCTCACATGAGCTGCGAACCCCGCTCGCGATCACTCAGACCCTGCTCGACGTCGCTCGCAACGACCCGGACCGCAACAGCAGTGAGCTCGACGAACGCCTGCGCGCTGTCAACACGAGGGCGATCGAGCTGACCGAAGCCCTGCTCCTGCTCAGCCGCGCCGACCAGCGCGCCTTCAGCCGCGAGCAGGTCGACCTGTCCCTCATCGCGGAGGAAGCGACCGAGACACTCCTCCCGCTCGCGGAGAAGCACGGCGTCACGATCGA
>JBFWZE010000189.1:3014-6390 GCA_050185685.1 Dehalococcoidia bacterium | reverse complement strand
CCGTTGTAGCCCAGCTCACCGCGCAGGATGCCCGTGATCACCGGCTTCGAGAGCGTCGCGGGAACGTCCGGGTCGAGCTCGCTGTTGAAGATATGGGCGGTCATGATCGCGTCTGCCTCGCCCGCCTGGATCACGTTTCGGAACGGCTCCAGCTCCTTGCGGCTCCAGAGCCCCGTCACATCGACGAACCCCTGGTGCGAGTCGTCCTTCGAGCTGCCGTGGCCGGGGAAGTGCTTCAGCGTCGTCAGGACTCCGGCGTCGTGGTGGCCCTGGATGAAGGCAAGCGCATTGCGGGTGACCACGGCCGGGTCCGAGGAGAAGCTCCGCTCGATCGAGCCGATGATCGGGTTGTTCGGGTTGACGTTGAGGTCGAGCACCGGCGCGAGGTTGAGGTTGACGCCCGCCTTCGCCATCGTCAGCGCCATCGACTGCGCTGCTTTGCGCGTGAACTCGGGGTCGTCGCGATTACCGAGGTACTCAGCGGAATAGCTGGCCGGAAAGCCGCGCTTCGGTGAGAGGCGGTTAACGTAGGGACCGCCCTCCTGGTCCGTGGCGATCAAAAGGCGGACGGGCGATAGCGCCTGCAGTTGCTCGTCGAGCGCCGTAAGCTGGTCCGGATTGCCAATGTTGCGGCCGGAGCTGCCCTCGCTCGGCACGTCGTAGTCGAAGAGCACGATGCTCCCGGCGAGGCCGACGCTGAGCCGGGTGTAGAGCGGCTCCGTCTTCGCAAGCGTCTGACCACGGAAGCCAACCATCAGCATCTGGGCGATCTTCTCGTCCAGGGTCACGGAGATGGTTGGCGACGGCGATGGCTCCCCCGACGACGGCGGCGTCTGGCTCTCAGCCGTCGGCGTCGCCGCGGGGTCCGAAGAGTCGCTGGTACAGGCGGTCAGCGCAAAGCCGGCAGCACCCGCGCCCAGACCAAGGAAGCGGCGCCGGGAGTAAACGAAGCTACGGGGATCCATGTCTCTCCATGATAGCGATCGGACCACACTCGAAGCAGAGTGCCCGAATTCAGGAACGATTACACAATCGGCGAGAGCGAATGATCCCTTGAGTCAGCCCGGCGCGGCAATTTGCTCGAAGAGGTCAGGCCGCCAGGAAGAGCCGTGCCTGCCCATCGATGGTTTCGACGTCGATGGTGGCATTCTCGAGCAGTTCCGCGACGTCTTCGTCGGCAGCGAGGACAAGCGTCCCCTCCGTCTCGAAACGGACGTCGCCGTCTTCGGCATGGCTGAGGCCGAGCGAAAACTCGTTGTTCTGGGCGACGATGCGGAGCACCTGCTCCTCGTCGGTACGAGTCGAGATCAGGGTGTCCTTGAGCAGCTGGAGAGCGGGGTCAGATACCTGGAACGACATAGTCAGTTCCTCCTGCGAGGCCGTCGGAACGGCGGTTTCGTCCTCCCATGCTAGAGAGCCGCGTCGCACAAGCCTGAAAACCGAAGGCGGCTGGGGTAACGAAGGCGCAACAAAGCGGCTGCAAATCGCCGACGCCGGGGCGAACCAGGGACGAGGCCGCTTCCACGCGGTGACTGCAATTCTTCGGTAATGAGGGCGGGCGCCGCCGCAATGACGCGCGCAAGCCTTGCAGAGGATGCTTACGGCATGAGCAAAGCAGAAGCTTTCCGCGAAGTGGGACGAGTGCTGCGCCAGGCACAGCGACCGCTGCGGCCTTCGGCCGGCTAGCGGCTGACACGCTCGCAGCTCGGAGGTTGACGTGGTTGTAGTAATCGCGCTGTATGTGTGTGCCCTGGCGGGATCGGTGGCGTTCTTCATCTGGAGCGCAGGCACCTATTTCTCCCGGAAGCGCCGGCTGCATCGCGTCCTCAACCTGGAGCTGGGCCCCGAAAGCGAGCCGGCGGTCTTCGCCCTCTACTGCCAGTATCTCGTTGCGCCGCAGACCGCCGTCCGCGAGGCCCAGAACGCCCTGACGCTCGTCCGACATCGCGCGGCCGCCGCACCTTCGAGTGGTGACTTCTTTGTGCTCCTGGAGCAGCTGCAGAGTTCACTGCCTGCATCCGCCCGCAGCCGGTAATTAGCCGGCGACGGCCCTGGCGTGGCGAACAACCTCGCTGCCTCCACTCCTTCCTCGACTGCCAGTGCGGTGAGCGATACGATCTGAAGACACTGACCTTCGCTCGCTCACAAGCAGACCCCGGGGAGACTACAGATGACGAACCAGCTCGAAGAAGGCGCCGACCTGCGCCTTGATTTCACCAAGCTCGACAAAATCAGCGGCGTTATACCCTGCGCCGTCCAGAACGTCGACACCCAGGAAGTAATCCTCGTCGCGTACGTAAACGAGCAGGCGCTGCAGACCGCGATCGACACGCGGTCCGCCGTCTTCTGGAGCACCTCGCGAAACGAGCTGTGGGAGAAGGGCAAGACGTCGGGCGAAACGTTCGACCTGATCGATGTGCTGGTGAATTGCGAGCAGAACTCCCTTGTCTACAAGGTCCGCCCGCGCCGTGGCGGCATCTGCCACACGAAGAACGAGGCCGGCGAGCCCCGCAACTGCTACTACCGCAGCCTCGACCTCGAGACTGGCGCCCTGAGGAACATCAACCCGTAGGCAGCGAGAGCGTTTCAGCTCGTCGCGACCGAATAGCTGCAGCCTGAACGTGCTCTCTCGCCGCGACTGTCTTGCACACAAAACGGGAGACCGAGGCAAATGCCTCGGTCTCACTTCTCATCACAATGGGTCTGGTCTAACCACTATCCGCACTGTTGCTGTAACCGCTTCAAGGTCGGATTTGCCGGCGTTTCGTTCTTTGGTCGCCTATCCGTTGAAGCCATGGCGCTGCGGACTCGGGCTTTGGTGTGCCCTGCCTGATTCAGACAGGGCGTAACGTGTCAACTTGCCAGACTCCGTGCAGTACGTGAATCTTCCTGGTGTGCTCTTGCATCGGGTCCTTACCCTCCTTCAAGAGAACTCTCTCCTGTGACTACCTTGATCTTACTCCTGCTGGGCAAGGATTCAAGGCGCGCGATGTTAAGGATGCATAACCCTCGATCGCAGCGTCGTAAGGTGCGCGGACCGTAGTCCTCAGGCGGTCACGCTGCTGGGCGAAGCGTGGAGCGCGGCGCCGCACTCCGCACAGAAGCGGGCGCTGATCGCGTTGTCGGTGGAGCAGGCGGCACAGTGCAGCGTGTTGAGGGCGACGGTGCTGGACTCGGACGCAGCCACTCGATCGGCGGTCAATGCGTCGTCGTGAGCGTCGTCGCCTACCGCCTTCTTGAACTCCTTGATGCCTTTCCCGAGCGAACCGCCGATTTCAGCCAGGCGACTGCCTCCGAAGATCATCACAACCACGAGTAGCACGATGATGAGCTCAGCTGGACCAAGGTCAGGCATTTCCGGACTCCTATGACAGAT
>JBFWZE010000189.1:0-2914 GCA_050185685.1 Dehalococcoidia bacterium | reverse complement strand
GAAGACGTCGAAGCCTTCGAGGCGATCGCGACCACCGAGGTCTGCCAGCTCTATCAGGAAAGCGAACCCGGCGATCTCCGCTTTGAGCAGACCAACCAGCTGACCCGTCGCCTCGGCGGTGCCACCTGTCGCGATCAGGTCGTCGATGATCAGCACCCGCTGGCCGGGCGTCAGGGCGTCCGAGTGGATGTCGAGCTGCCCTTCACCGTACTCCAGCGCATACTCCACGCTCATTCGTGCCGACGGCAGCTTGCCGGGTTTGCGCACCGGGATGAACGGCAGAGACAGGCGGCTGGCAAGCGGCGCACCCAGGATGAAGCCCCGCGATTCGATGCCGACGATCGCCTCGGCCTTGCGGCTCTCGACGTACGCCTGCAGCGCGTCCAGTGCCTGGTCGAAGGCCGACGGCGACTGTAGAAGTGGCGTGATGTCGCGGAAGAGAATGCCGGGCACGGGAAAGTCGGGCACGTCGCGGATGAGAGTCTTGAGGTCCATGGGCTGCTCCTGACTAACGGCTGTCGTCTTCTGCATTTTCGGCCTCGTCCCTCGCTTGCGGTATAGGCGCCGAGGCCAACCTCAGTTGTCCGGGCGCGAAACATGGACTTAATTCGGCAGTTAGATGGCCGACACAATTGCGTAACACTCGCCCCGTACGCTCGATGCAGGGATATGGCAATCGAGACTCCCGATCAGAATGCGGCGCGGACCGATGTCATTACGCTGGGTAACCTGAGCCTCAACCTGAGCAATTTCCGTCTGACGATGGACGGGACGCCGGTTGCACTGACGTTCCACGAGCTGGAGCTGCTGCGCCTCTTCTTCGAGCAGCCGGACCGCGTAATCACCTATCAGTACCTTTGCGAGGGGCTCTGGGGCGAGTCGAACCACGCGGCGGTGCGCCACCTCAACGTCCTCGTCCACCGCCTCCGCACGAAGCTGCCTCGTGCGTACCCGTACGCCATCGAGACGGTGCGAGGACGCGGCTACGGCCTGCTCAAGGCACACGAGGCGGAAGCGACCGCCTGAGGCACAGGTTCCCATAGCAGCCGAGCTGCTGTCCCCTGAACACGCCTTACAGGGCGAACCAGAGGGCCGGCTAGTGCAGTAGCCAGACACGCGGCGTTCGCAATGGGACACACGCGTCGTCCCCACGTGAGAGTGCTGCCGTTGTCATAGACGGGCGGCCAGCAGTTCGCTACGCAGCGCTTCGCGGCTCGCGTTGCCCAGTCGTTGGACCAAGGACACCCCGGACCCCGGGAAGGGGCGCTGCCCCTTCCCGCCCGACGGTGCTACGGCTGTCTCAGAGAAGGGCTGGCGCATTGCCGGAGTAGCGGATCCTCAGGCCTCGGTGGTGTCCCTGGTGCGGCGCTGGCGAACGCGCAGCTCTCGCGCCCGCAGAGAGAGCGTTGGCGGGCTGAGGAGCTGCCGACCCTGGCCCGGCGGCATCAAAATCGTCAGCGCCTGCTTCTCGATGGTGAACTTCATCGGCGTCTCGCCGAAGTACTCACCGTCCGCCTGCACCGGAATGCCGGGGGTCATGATCTCGAGCTCTTTGATCCGCTGGAAGGAGACGCCCGGCGCGCCGTCCTGACGCTGCATCGCCAGTCGCGCCGCCGTCGTCAAAGGGATGCGGTTGCCCGCGAAGAGATAGGCGTCCAGCAGGCCGTCATCGGCGATCGCTTCATGGGCGATGTTGAGAACGCCGCCGTAGGAGCGCGTGTTGCCGAGCAGCAGCCAGTAGAGGTCGATCTGCTGCTCCTCGTCGGCGCCGAGACGCATGACGACCTGGGTACTGCGGTAGTGGGTGGCCTCGGCCACACCCCAGAGAACGTAGGAGGTCGTGCCGAGCAGGCGCTTCGGCCGTCGCGGCACCTTGCGGACCACCTCCGCGTCGAAGCCGATGCCGCACATGAGCAGGAAGTAGCGGTCGTTCGCCTTGCCGAGGTCGAAGCGTCCCTCTTCGCCTTCGAGCAGGACGCGCAGCGCCTTCTCCGGCGTCCTGCCGATGTTGATCTCCTTCGCAAACACGTTGCCGGTGCCGCCCCGGATCAGGCTGAGCTGGGCCGGCGTGTTCACCACACCGTTTATCACCTCATTCAGGGTGCCGTCGCCGCCGCAGGAGAAGATGACGGGGGTACCAGCCTCCGCGGCCTCGCGCGCCAGCAGGGTCGCATGCCCGGGAGCGTGCGTCGGAGCCAGGTCGATCTGCCAGCCATGGATGCGGTAGAGGTCGGCGGCCGACTTGAGGCGCTCCGTCCGGGGGGCATTCCGCGCGTTCGGGTTATAGATGATCAGTGCGCGTTCCAACCGTGCCAGTATATTTCCTCGATGCTTGTGCTATATTTCGCAAGCAAATGAACTTGTTCGGCCCGGCAAGTCAGGACGATTCAGGCCAGCCCGGCCGCCTGGCGTTATTGTTCCCGGGCCAGGGCTCGCAGCGCGCTGGAATGGCCGCCCGCCTGCTCCAGATCTCCCGCGCCGCCCGCGCCGTCTTCGAAGAAGCGGACCGCGAGCTCGAGTTCAGCCTTTCCCGCCTTTGCGTCGACGCCGACCTCTCCGAGCTGACCGACACCGAGAATACCCAGCCTGCCCTGTTAGCCACCAGCGTTGCCTACTTCGAGCACCTGCGCGAGCGGCTGCGCGAAACCGGCTCCCGCATCGTGCCCACCCTCTTCGCCGGCCACAGTCTCGGCCAGTTCAGCGCCGCCGTCGCCGCTGAGTCGCTGCCTCTGACCGATGGCCTGCAGCTGGTCCGCGAGCGCGGTCGCATTATGAAGGAATGGGCGGCCCTGCGTCCCGGCGGCCTGGCCACGATTTTCGGCCTCAGCCGTGAGGAGGTCCAGGCGATCTGCGAAGAAGTATCCGACTTCGAAGTCGTGAATGTCGCCGTCCACAATGCGCCGAACCAGTTCGT
>JBFWZE010000188.1:0-6409 GCA_050185685.1 Dehalococcoidia bacterium | reverse complement strand
GCCCACCCGGAGCTGGTCGACGGCCGCAGCAACGGGGCGATGCGCGCCTCCGGCTGGAACCGCCAGCCCCTCATCCGCATGACCAACGTCAACCTCGAGCCCGGCGACTGGAGCTTCGACGACCTGATCGCCGACACCGACGACGGGATCTACATGGAGACGAACCGCAGCTGGTCGATCGACGACCGCCGCCTCAACTTCCAGTTCGGCACCGAGCTGGCGCGCGAGATCAAGAACGGCAAGCTCGGCGATCTCGTCAAGAATGCCACCTACACCGGCATCACGCCCCGCTTCTGGGGCAGCTGCGACGCCATCGTCAACCGCGACGGCTGGACGGTCTGGGGCCTGCCCAACTGCGGCAAAGGCCAGCCTGAGCAGGTCATGCACACCGGCCACGGCGCCAGCGCAGCGCGCTTCCGCAACGTCCAGGTCGGGGTTATGAAGTGAGGCTATCGCGCGTCGTGGTCAACAACACCCTATCGTTCGCGGACAGAACCGAATTCGTTTTGGCTCCGACAATGACTGTGATTGGCGGTCGTAATGGTTCAGGAAAGTCGAACCTGCTTTCGATCCTGTCACTTCTAACGGACGCACGGACTCGTGGCTTACGCGGGACTTTCATAGAGAAGTTGCGGAACATTAGAGCTAGTTTTGCAGTGCGAGGTGAGGAGTCCACTATCGAGTACCACTTCGTTCCGAACGATGTGCCATACGATGCCATCACCTCTGATCCGGACATCGATTCGCTGGTGGTTGTTTTGAATTTCGATCATGAGAATCAGGATGCGACGGCAGTTGCCAAGGTCCGTGCCGGGGAAATCGAGTTCGAAATTCGCTTTGACGAGCGGATGAGTGGATATCCAGGGACGATTTCTCAAGAGAACGTCCTCGTTCAGTTCAACACAGACAACTTAGGTGTCGAACTCGCGCACTCCTATTTGATGAAAGCTGAGCGGCATATAGATCTCAGTGATACGAATGCAAGGGGTGAAACGTGGCTAAAGCCAGATTGCAGCAATCTTCTCCAAGTTTTGAACCATGTTTCTGCAAGTGATCCCGATGTCATGGGGCGAATCAACGATGAGTTGAGACGTCTCATGCCCAATGTGACTCGTTTGCGAGTGCCACTTCAGCCCGGAACCACCGTCCTGGTCGGTGAGGCTCTGGAATCAGCCTTCCCTTGGCTTCCTATAAGCTGGCTTGAGATGGCTTCTGGTACCCGGCACCTGATCGCAATCCTCACTCTTCTCTTTGTTACGCCAAGGGGTTCCGTACTTTTAATCGAAGAACCTGAATCCTTCTTGCATCCGCAAATTGCCTTCGAGCTGTTCTTGCTAATGGACAAAATTAGCACCGAGCAAGACAAGCAAATTGTGATCACGTCCCACTCGCCGATCTTGCTTGAGATGGCTGGGTCCGAACGACTTCGAATGCTCATTCGCGAAGATGCCACGGGACAAACCAAGATAGAGGCCTTGACCGAAGGCGCTCAGAAAAGACTAGAACAACACGGTATTCTTCGCTCCTACATGGTCACTCCGCAAAAAGCGGGCGTGGTTCCGTCGGGTCTCCTCCTTCTGGAAGGAGATGATGATCTCGCGGTCTGGAACAAGTGGCTTGAAAACTCTGGCCTCGCTGACCTCGGCGTGATGGCAATCAAGAACGGAAATTGGAGAGAGGGCGTGAAAATGGCTCTCTATCTTCGGCATCTTGCAAACGCAGGGATTCGTTCAGGCACGTTCCTACTGGTTGTGGATTCAGATGGCAACCCTGGCAGGCGGCATGATGAGATCTTTTCGGAGGGCCTCCCCGAAGCCGACTTTCACGTACTCCAGAAGAAGGAACTGGAGGACTACCTGTTAGATCCCACTGCTATTGGCAACGTCTTAGGCATACCCAGTGAGAAAGTCGCTGCCGCAATCTCAAAATCCGCTGATGGGAAAGGCGCACTCGACCGGTTGGTGCGCACGGAAGGTCATTCCGGGGCGACTGCGACCTTGAAAGAACTCATTACTCACCAAGCTAAGATCGACCCGGAGATCGAGCACATCCTGAACTGGTTTAGGGAAGCCGTAACTACTTAGTTGCCTTCCACCACCATGCAAAGCCCCCTCCTCGCAGAGCTCATCGCAGCCTCTGTCTCGATGACGGCGCCGATCGTGGCGGTCAGCGCGATCTACTGGGCGTTTACCGGGCAGTCGCCGTGGCCGTGGGTGGTCGTGGCGCAGGTCGTCGTCTTCGGCTCCGGCATCGGGGTGCTCACGCTGACCTCGCCGAGGCGACGCTCGTAGACGCGACGAGGGCGTAGAGCAGAGGACTCGCAGGCGCTGCCACTTACCCCTCAGCCGTCACAGATTTCTTCCCTACCCTGCCCGAATGATTGGCTCACTCTGCCTCGATCGCCGGGAAGACCTCAGTCCGTCGCACGGTGTCATCGCCGTGGGCATTTTCGCGAAGGCGAAAAATACGAAACGCAGATTCAAAAATTGCCGAGTAAATCCCGTTAATGCGCCGGTGCTCTCCCTACGGCGTCGGCTGCGCTCCCGGGCGCTGGCTCGCGCCGCCACCGCCGAAAGTGCCACTCAGCAGCCCCTGCAGCAGCGTAGGCACAGCGCTGACCGTCGTTGCCGCGACCGAGCCGTCCGCGCCGCGTGTGCCCGCGACGATGATCGAGTCGCCGACCTTGAAGTCACTGAGTTTGCCGGTCGTCAGCGTCTGAATCGCCGTGCTGCCCGCGACGTTGACCTTCACCGACTGCCCCTGCGCGGTCGAGAGCGTGATGCTCTGGGCGTCGACGGCGGTGATCTGGCCGCTCGTGTTGTTCCCCGCCGCGGCCGCGCCGCCTGCCCCCGGGGTCGTTCCGGCTACAGGCGTGCCGGTGCGGCCGGCGAAGTTGCCCGCGCCGCCCGTCGTGCCGCTGCCGCCGATGATCTGGGCGATCTGCTGCTCAGTGAGGCCGGAGTTCACCGTCTTTGTGTCGCCCTTGCCATACGCGACGCCGATGCCGAAGGAGACGCCGACGGCCACCCCCATCATGACGAGGGCGATGACGAGAAGCCTGAAGGTTACGAGCATGCCGAACTCCTATTCGTAGCGAAGCGCGTCGATCGGCTTCAGGCGTGCGGCGCGCTGAGCCGGGTAGATACCGAAGAAGAGACCTATGCCGGCCGAGACGATAAAGGCGATGCCCACCGATGGCCACGAGATCACCGTCTGAACGTTGTCGCCAAGCCCCGCGATGTTGCGCCCGTTGAGAAACAGCGCCGTCCCCAGACCGCAGGCGATGCCGATCAGCCCGCCGACCACCGTGACCGTCAGAGCCTCGGTGAGGAACTGCATCATGATGTCGGCCTGGCGCGCACCCACCGCCTTGCGGATGCCGATCTCCCGCGTCCGCTCCGTCACCGAGACGAGCATGATGTTCATGATTCCGATGCCGCCGACGATCAGCGAGATGCCGGCGATGCTGCCGAGGAGCACCGTCATCGTCTGGCTGACCTCCTTGGCGCTGGCCGCGAGGTCTTCCTGGCTCTCCACGCGGAAATCGGCAGTAGCGACTGCGTGGCGCTGGAGGAGCAGCGAGGTGATCGCCGCCTTCGCCTGCTCGATCTGGCCTTTGCTCGAGACCTTGACGGTGATCTGGCTGACCGTGGGCGACGAGGTGCGGGCGGCGCGCTGGAACGAGAGCTGCTTCTGCACCGTCGAAAGCGGCACGAAGACCTGGTCGTCGTAGCTGCTGCTGGAGTTGCCGCCCTGCGCCTTGAGCACGGCGACGATCTGGAGGTTCACGCCGTTCGGACCCTGGGCAACCCGCATCGTCTGGCCAATCGGGTCGTCGCCGTTCGGGAAAAGCGTCTTCGCCACGGTCGCGCCGAGGACGGCGACACGGGCGGTGCGGGTGACGTCGTCGGCGGTGAAGAAGTTGCCGCTCGTCACCTGGATCCCCAGCACGTCGAGGTACGCGGGTGTGACGCCGACGATCTGCGTGAACGTGTTTTGCCCGCCGACGACCACCTGGCCGCCGCTCGCCGACTGCGGTGCGACCGCCGCGATGCCGCCGACCTGGTCTGCGATTGCGGTGGCGTCGTCCGAGGTGAGCGTTTGAGCCGATCCTGCACCCGTACGCGCGCCCGCGCCGCCGGTCGTCGCCGCAGCGCCGGGACGAACGAACAGCAGGTTCGAGCCGAGGCCGGCGATGCTGTCCGTCACCGACTTCTGCGAACCCTGGCCGACCGCCATCAACGCGATCACGGCGCCGACACCGATCACGATGCCGAGCATCGTCAGGCAAGCGCGCATCTTGTTCGCGATCAGCGCCTCGATGGCGAGCTTGACCGAATCCCCGAGGCCCATCAGGTTCGAGCCGCCGGCGGCGCCCAGCCCTGCATCTCTTCCGGGCTCAGCACGTTGTCGTCGCCGGGCCCCGACGCGTCCAGCTCTCGCAGCTCATCAACGGCCTGGCGCGGCTTCTCGATCCGGTAGTCGCGCAGGATGGCGCCGTCCTTCATCTGGATCACGCGCCCTGCGTGTTCGGCGATTTCGGGCTCGTGCGTCACGTAGACCACGGTCATGCCGCGCTCCTGGTTCAGGCGCTGAAAGAGACCGATGATCTCGAGGCTGGTGCGGCTGTCGAGGTTACCCGTGGGCTCGTCGGCGAGCATGATCGCGGGGTCGGCGATCAGAGCACGGGCGATCGCGACGCGCTGCTGCTGGCCGCCGGACATCTCGGTGGGCTTGTGCATGTACCGTTCCGAGAGGCCGACGATGTCGAGCGCGGCCTTCGCCAGCGGCAGGCGGTTCTTCACGCCGCGGTAGATCAGCGGCAGCTCGACCTGGCGCACGGCGGGCATCCGAGGCAGCAGGTTGTAGTTCTGGAAGACGAAGCCGATCGCCCGGTTGCGCACATATGCGAGCTCGTCCTCCGTGAGGTCGCTGACGTCGACGCCGTCGAGGAGGTACTGACCCGAGCTCGGCGTGTCGAGGCAGCCGACGATGTTCATCATCGTCGACTTGCCGGAGCCCGAAGTGCCCGTAATCGCGACGAACTCGCCCTCCTCGATGCGCAGGGAGACGCCCTTGAGGGCGAAGACCGTGTGCTCGCCCATCTCATATTTCTTGACCAGGTCGATGAGCTCCAGCATCGGCTGCCCCTACCGGGTGACCGGCACCTGCACGCCGCCGCCACCGGGGAACGTACCGCCGCCGAATTGCTGGCTGCCGGTCGTCCGCTGCTGCGTCCCCGTCGTCGTGGTCGTTGTCGAGGTCGGCGTGATCGTGTACAGCACCTGATCGCCCCGGGTGAGGCCGCTCGTGATCTGCGTGAGGGTGCCGTTCGTGATGCCGGTGACGACTCGCCGCTGCTCCTCTTTACCGTCGGCGGTCTTCACCGTCACCGTTGCATTTGCGCCGGTGCCGCGAATCGCCCGGCTTGGCACTACGAGCGCGTTTGGCGCCGAAGCCGTCGTAACGGTGAGCGATGCCGTCATGCCCGGCGCTGGTACCGGCGTCGAAGCCGGCAGCGCTGCCGTGTCGACCGCGAACGAGACGACGTAGGTCACGACGCCGGACGCCGTCGTCGGCGTCAGCCCCACGGTTGCGACGGTAGCTCTGTAGATGTTGCCGGTAAGCGCATCGAAGGTGGCGATTGCGCTCTGCCCGACCTTGAGGCTGGCGACGTCGGTCTGGTCGACGTTGGCATCGATACGGATCAGGTTCGGGTTCAGCAGGGTGATCACGGAGCCGGTCGCGGTCGCCTGGCCGCCAACCGTCCCGTTCACCACCGACACAGTTCCGTCGAAGGGCGCCACGATCGTCGCCAGCTTGAGGTTGTCCTGTGCGGTAGCGACCGACCCTGCCGCCTGGTCGACAGCGGACTGCAGAGGCAGGATCACGTCCTGTCCCGGGGTCAGCGTGTCCTTGAGCTTCTCCTGCGCCGTCAGCAGGGACGATTGTGCGCCCTTCAGCGTCGTCTCAGCCGCGCTGATCTCCAGCGCCGTTGCCGGCTTCTGCGCATCTGCGAGCTTCTGCGTCGCGGTCTGCAGCCCGATCGTCGCGTTGTCGAGCGAGCGGCTCAGGTTGCCGTTGCTGATCGCGTTTCGTGCGGTTACGAGCGCATCCTGCTTCGTCTGGTTGGCAGTTATCGAGGAGTTGTAGGCATTTGCCGAGCTTGTGTAGGTCGCGATCGCGGCGTTGTAGGCCTTGAGGGCGTCGGCGTTCCCGTTGCATTTGATCGTGCTCGAAACGAACGGCGCATCAGCCGCGCGATTGCCGACACCCGGGAGCGACGGTGCGTTTGGCGCGTCGGCGCAGGCGTCCTCCGCCTTCGCGACGTCGCGCTGCGCATCGGCGAGCTTCGAGTACGCCGCGCTCATGTCGTTCTGGGCAGTCGCGGCGGCGTTCTGAGCGTCGG
>JBFWZE010000187.1:0-6423 GCA_050185685.1 Dehalococcoidia bacterium | reverse complement strand
GGTGAATCCTCCCGCATGGGACGCCTCAAGCAGCTCCTGCCCTGGGACGGCACGACGCTGCTCGACTGGCAGGTGCGTGAGGCCCGCGCCGCCGGTGTCGACGATGTCGTCATCGTCCTCGGTCACGAGGTCGAGGCGATTCGGGCGGCCCTTGCGGAGACGAAGACGGATACCCGCCTCGTCGTGAACGAGGCCTATCTCGAGGGGCGCGCGTCGTCTCTGCGCCGCGGCGGCGAGACCGTCGATGACACAGCCGAAGCCGTGGTCGTGATGAGCGTCGACCAGCCGCGCCCGGCCTGGATCACCCGAAAGCTGATCGAGAAGTGGCGCGAGACCGGCGCCACCATCGTTGTCCCACGCATCGGCGGCCGCGGCGGGCACCCAGTACTTCTCGAGGGGAGTCTCATCCCGGACCTCCGGCGCGTCACCGATCGCACCCTGGGCCTGCGTGCACTCATCGACGCCCATAGAGATGACGTGGCGACGGTCGAAATCGCCGGGTCGGGCCTCGAGGTGAACCTCAACACTCAGGAAGACTATGAGGCCGCCCTGGCCGCGTTTGAACGAGGCGATTGGGCGGAGCACTGAGCCGTTCTCGTGCGACTTTTTCCTAAGTTTCGTTACAGATCCGTCGCATTCGCGCCTTAATTTGAGCCCTCCAGAGCCGAACCTAATGTGTGGAGGCTTTGTTTGCTGAACCGGCTTTTCCTTAGCCGATCGCTGGTCTTCCGGCTCTGGCTCTCAATCAACGCGATCTTTCTTGCCGCCGCCATTCTCGGCACCGCCGTCTACGTCTGGACTTCGGTGAAGGAGAACATCCACGAATCGCAGCAAGAAGTCGCCGTACGCGACCAGAGCCTGCGTGTCTTCTCGTCGATGGCACTTCGCGTACTCCAGGTCGAAGGCACGTTCAGCTTCACCGACGACGACTTCGAAATGCTGCGGAACATCGGCGTCTACCGAATGGACCTGTTCAACGACGCGGGCATGCCGATCCTGCGGATAAACCCGTGGGAGGAGACGATCATCCTCTCGCCCGGCTACCTCGAATACGTCAAAACGATACCGGCCGGAAACGCGCGGCTCGTGAATGGCCAGCCTGTAGAGCTGCCCGCGAAGACGACTCTCGTTCCATCGATCCCGGCTCAGAGCCCATCGCCCGAGCGAATTGCCGAGGTGCACGCAGCAGGCCTCGTACGGAAGACTGTAGAGCTGACGTCCACGGAGCGCGGCATCGAAGCACGCAGCGCCTCGATGTCGCCTCTCGAAGTGCTCAAAGGCACCGACTTCGGCGAAGAGCTCTGGGTAAGCCGCCCGGGCCAGATCCAGCAGAGCTATCTCGCGATGCCCGACCTCAGCCGCGACGCCTGGGCTCTCCTCCTGAACGCAAGCCTCGTGATGCTGGCCGTCTTCATTACGACCAGCGCCGGCTGCTGGTTGCTGCTTCGCCGCCTCGTCTATCGCCCTCTCCGCCGGCTGAGCCGCATCGCCGCGTTGATTGCTGACGGTGAGCCCCTGCGAATGCCCGCCGCCGGACACGGTGAGATGGTCGGCCTTGCGCGCGCAATCAACGACATGGCCGATGCCCTCGAAAGCCGCGCAACGATTGACTCACTGACCGGCCTCTACAACCACCGACATCTCACACTCGAGCTCGAGCGGCTCGTCAGTGTCTCCCAGCACACGATGGAGCCGCTCTCTGTCATCGTCGCCGACCTCAATGAGTTCAAGCAGATCAACGACACCTTCGGCCACCACGCCGGCGACAACGTGCTCTGCGATGTTGCGAGCATCCTCCTCGAATGGGCCGGAGGCGAGTTCGTCTGCTGGCGCCTCGGCGGCGACGAGTTTGCGGCGGCAATGCCCGGCATCAACAAGGGGCGCGCCCGCTTCGAGGCCGCCCGGCTGCAACGAATGATCGAAGGACGCACGTTCAACTTCGCCGGCGGTGCGGCCCGCACATCGGTGGCGGTTGGTGTCGCCTGCAGTCCCTCAGACGGCACAACAACCGCAGAACTCCTCAGCGTCGCCGACGGCGCGATGTACATCCGCAAGGACATCAGAAGGGGCGACGCCTCGGCGCGCACAGCCTGAACCTGACTTTAGGGATATTTTTCTCCATCCATATTGCGATTGTGATAGCGTCGCCGTTGTTGGGCTCTGGATGCCCACAATTTCGCGTTATGGTTAGCACGACCGGGAAATTGGCACAAAGTAGCCAGCTTTGGGGGCGTCATTTGATTACGGTCAACTGGCTGGCAAGGAAACTCGCCGAATGTAAGGTCCTTGTCACCCACAAAATTTGGCTTGATAGGAAACGTCTAGCCGCGTTTGCCTTGACGTGCTTGTTATCCGAGGCCTACCCTCAGTGCAACACACAGACCGCTTAATCCTCTTCACAGAGGAGCGGGGGACCCAAAGCCCGGGGTGCATCCTTCTCCGGAAGGAGGGGCAGCCTTTCGGCCCTAACCCGACAGCTAACCCCGTCAGCGACGACGAAGGGCGCTTCCTTGAAAGGGGAGCGTTTTTGCTGCCAGACAATACCGCTTGTCCCCTGACCCTGCCCAAGGAGACATTGTGGCTGTAGAACTTCCCCGCAGAACCCGCACACTCTCTGCGCCTTCCGCAGTCGCCCTCACAACGGCTTACTCGCCGGCACGGGTCAGACGCCTTCTCGAACGAGCACCCGCCACGCCGCTTTCGCCCGCGGCGATGCGTGCGCTGCAGGCTCTGCCGGGCGTAACAGCGATTATCCTGATCGGCTTCTTGCTCTCAGGCTTCGCGTTCTTCCCCGCAAAGCTCGCGGTCGTCCTCCTCCTCTTCGATGCCTACTGGCTCTGGAAGTCCTGGACGATCGTGTTCCACGCTATCAAGGGCTATCGCCTGATCAAGGAAACCCAGCAGCGCGACTGGCAGGCTGAATATCAGCAGTCGAAGTGCCTCCGCGCCATCCCGTGGGAGGACGTTTCCCACGTCGTGATCATTCCTAACTACAAAGAGAGCGTCGAAAAGCTCCGCCCCACGCTCGAGGCGATGGCTTCGGCGGTCGGTGCGCGTGAATCGGTTATTCCGGTCCTCGCGATGGAAGAGGCTGACCCGGAGGCGCACGTGAAGGCCGGCGTCCTCCTGGCCGAGTTCGAAGACCGCTTCCACGCGATGTTTGTCACGTTCCACCCGCAGGGACTGCCCGGCGAGGTCCGCGGCAAGTCGTCGAACCAGGCCTGGGCTGCCCGCCGCGTCGTCGAAGAGCTCGTCGAACGCCGCGAGTACGACCTCGACAACATGACCGTGACGAGCTGCGACGCCGACACGATCATGCCGAAGCAATACTTCGCCGCCCTTACCTACCACTTCGCCACCGACCCGCGACGCTACCGCCGTTTCTGGCAGGCGCCGATCTTCTTCTACAACAACATCTGGCAGCTCCCGGCGCCCCTGCGTGTACCCAACGCGCTCGGCGGCATGGTCCACCTCAGCCGTCTCAGCCGGAAGCGCCGTGTCCTCTTCTCGCAGTCGACCTACAGCCTCTCGATGCGCATGGCTCATGACGTCGGCTATTGGGACCCGGACGTGATCCCGGAAGACTGGCACATGTTCCTCAAGTGCTTCTACGAGCTCGAGGGGACCGTGGAGGTCCAGCCGATTCACCTGCCGATCGGCAACGACGGCGCTCTCTCGCACACACCGCGCGAGACCATCGTTAACCACTACCAGCAGGTGCGCCGCTGGGCCTGGGGCGCCGTCGACGTGCCCTACGCCTTCAACGAGGCGCACATGCACACCGAAATCCCGCTGCGCCGCCGCTACGGCCGCGTCTGGTACCTCTTCGAGAACCACATCATGTGGTCGACGCAGTGGTTCTACATCACGCTGAGCGGCTTCATCCCCGGCCTGGTGTTCCTGATCACCGGCGACAAGATGATGCCTGACTGGTTCGTCTACGGCAGCCGCATTTTGCTAACGCCCTGCCTCGTCTTCTACGTCGCGTTGATCATCCTCGACTACAAGATGCGGCCGCCGGCGCCGAAGTCGATCAGCCGCTTCTGGCACGCCAGCGCCCTCGTGCACTGGCTGCTGATCCCGCCGATCACCTTCGTCTGCTCTGCGCTGCCCGCGCTGGACTCCCAGGTTCGGCTCATGCTCAACCGGCGCATGGAGTACCGGGTGACAGAAAAGGTTTAGCGCGGCGAGGCGAACCGCAACACCTTCACTCAACCGGCGTTGTAGGGTATAAGGGAGAGGCTCCCGACGCTGCGCTGGTTGGTTGAATGACTGAAACGATGTCCCAGCTCGAGCTCACATTCCTCGGCTCCGGAAACGCCTTTGGCGCCGAGGGCCGGGCGTTCAGTTCGTTCATCCTCAACGGACGCTACCTTTTCGATTGCGGTCCGACCGTCCTTCAGCAATTCCGCAAAGCCGGGATTACCTCCGACAACATCGACGTTGTCCTGATCAGCCATTTCCACGCCGACCACTTTTTCGGCCTGCCGTTCCTCTTTCTCGACGCGTGGCGCAATGGGCGCGAGAAGGAACTGACGATCGCGGGACCTGCCGGCATCGAAGAGCGCGTCCTCGGGCTCCTGAACATCGGCTACTCGATGATTCCCAGCGGCATCAAGTTCCCGGTGCGCTACATCGAGGTCTCTGACGGCCTCGAAGCGGAAGCTTCGGGGCTTGCCTTCACCGCCTCAACCGTGGTTCATGTGCCTGAACTGCAGTGCTACGCCTTCCGGGCTGAGATTGACGGGCGCTCCGTCGTCTACTCGGGCGACACCACTCTCTGCGAGGGCCTCACCCGACTCGTGCCGGGCGCAGACGTTGTCGTCCTCGAGTGCTCCTGCGGGCACGAGACTGTGCACCTCGCACCGCTCGACGTCGAAGAGGTCGCCCGACACACCACGCCCGGCGCCCGCGTCATCCTCACCCACCTTGACGGCCACGCGAAGGATGGCGACCTCGACAACTTCCTCGTCGCGGACGACCTCAGCACCTTCTGCCTCTAAGCCAGCCCCCACTCATCGGGCAAGAGCGAGTACCGGGTGTTGGGCTTGCTGCTTCGTCCCTTCTGTGAGGAAAACCGCTGTATTTTTTGATGCGCCAGCGGTTTCCCCAAACCGCATCGCTCGTTACAATCGTCACGAGGGAGAGCATGTACGGAGTAGGACTTCTTAAGGGCCTGAAGGTCACCTTCAGCCACCTGTTCAAACCGCCAACCACCGTCCAGTTCCCGGAGGAAGTGCGCAACTTCCCTGCCCGCGCGCGGACGAACCTGCTCTGGTTCGACGAGCGCTGCACCGGCTGCAGCACCTGTGCTCAGGCCTGCCCGGACGGCTGCATCCTTGTTGCTACGGAGCCGCGTCCCGACGGTAGCCTCCAGAAGGTCCGCTACGAGATCGACTTCCGCGTCTGCATGTACTGCGGCCTCTGCGTCGAAGCCTGTCCATACGAGGCGATCCAGGCCGGCGGCACCTTCAAAGACGCCGTGTACTTCTTCGAAGACATGTACCACAACAAGTACGAGCTAACCCGGCTCGCCCACGAGCACCTGCGCAACAACAACTACAGCTACCCCAACGGCATGAAGGCGCCGAAGTCGGTCATCGACTTCATCGAGGCAGAAGCCGCCGGCCAGGACGCCGCACCGCCGGGAGGTACCCACGCACAGATCGCGGCCCAGCCGCGGCGGGAGATTGAACACCGTGGCTAAGATCTCGCTCGACGGCGCCGAAATCGAAGTACGCGACGGGGCGCAGCTCGTAGAAGTCATCAAGCAAAACGGCACATTCATCTCCAACCTTTGTTATGTCGACGGCTTGCCGCCCTACGCCGGCTGCCGCACCTGCCTCGTCGAAATCGAGGGCGCCCGCGGCCTCCAGCTCGCCTGCACCAGCCGCGTCCAGGAAGGCATGGTCGTCAAGACCAACACCGCCCAGGTCCTCGACGCGCGCCAGGCTGTGCTCTCGATCATCAATGCCAACCACAGCGACCGCTGCCTGACCTGCCACCGCCGCGTGCACTGTCAGCCCGGCGACATCTGCCTGCGCGATGACACCGTCACGCACCGCTGCCTCACATGCGCGAAGAACTACCGCTGTGAGCTTCAGAACACGAACGAGATGCTCCACATGGCCAGCTACGAACCGTGGCTCGGCGAGGAGCGCACGTACTACGAGTCGAACCCGCCCGAGGCCGACCGCGCGAACCCGTTCCTCGAGTTCGACCCCCAGATGTGCATCATCTGCACGCGCTGCGTCCGGGTCTGTGACGAGGTCCGCCATACCGGCGCAATCACCCTTGCCGGCCGCGGCTTCACGACCCGCATCGCCTTCGGTGCGGGTGGCGCCATCCATGAGTCAAACTGCGACTTCTGCGGCTCCTGCATCGATGCCTGCCCCACAGCAACGCTGCTCGAGAAGCCGAACA
>JBFWZE010000186.1:0-6439 GCA_050185685.1 Dehalococcoidia bacterium | reverse complement strand
CGCAAGGCAACCGACAAGGACAGCGCCGTCTACCTCGCCCAGTTCGCCAGCGCGGGCAGCAGCGTCATCGCGAGCAACACGAGCTTCCTCCCGGAGGGCGCCAGTACCACGCCGGACCAGGTGGCGATGCTCGTCCTCGACAGCAAGCGCCGCAGCCTGATGGTCCAGGGCCTCACCGCCGAAGAAGGCGCCATGGCCCAGGTGATCGACGCCATCGACACGGTGACGCGCGCGGGCTCGAACCTGATCTACGCCTATCTCCAGTCTCACGACCTGTGACCTCGCGGGGCCACACCCGTCTCGCCCTTTCCGCCGTTGCCCTTCTCTCACTCGTCATGCTGTGCGCTGTTGCGTGCGGAGGAGATGACGAGGAACCTCGCCAGCCGCTCGCCCCACCGCCGGTCAATCCGAACCTGACGGTACTGAAGCAGGGCACTCTCCCACTCAGCGTGCCGTCTGATAGCGTTCACATACCCAACCTGCGGGACCTGGAAGGTAGCCCCCGTCTTTCGGAGGACTGCGCATCGATCGTCCTGCTGTTCACCTATCGCACTGAGGGCAACAACGAATTGAAGGTCGTGAAGTACGGCCAGCCCCCTGGTGAGCCGGCCGATGTCGTCGAGGGAGCGGAAGGTACCGCCAGCGTTCCCTGGTGCGATCAGGTCGGGTTTATGAACGAGGGGAAGAACACCGTTACCGGCGAGATGAAGTTCGTCATCGCCCGGACGCGTTAGAGTTCAGAGGATGGAAACCACGAACTTCTACGACAGCATCACGGATGTGCCGGGCATCAAGGTCGGGCACTGGACCGACCAGGACGCCGCCACGGGCTGCACGGTCGTCCTCTGCGAGCAGGGAGCGATGGGCGGCGTCGACGTCCGCGGCGGCGCTCCCGGCACCCGCGAGACCGACCTGCTGCGGCCGGGGACGCTGGTGCCGGCGGTCAACGCCGTCGTGCTGAGCGGCGGCAGCGCCTTCGGCCTAGACGCGGCGGGCGGCGTGATGCGCTGGTGCGAGGAGCACGGCGTCGGCCTCACGTTCGGCGGCTTCACGGTGCCGATCGTCGTCGGCGCGGTGCTCTTCGACCTCAGCGTGGGGCGTCCCGACGTGCGGCCGGACGCGGCGGCGGGCTATGCGGCCTGCGAGGCAGCAGCTGAAGGTCGCGTCGAGCAGGGCAGCTTTGGCGCGGGGACCGGGGCGACCCTCGGCAAGGCGCTGGGCATGCGGCTGGCGGTGAAGGGTGGCATCGGCAGCGCCAGCGAGACGACGGAATCGGGGCTGATCGTCGGCGCGATCTTCGCCGTCAATGCGCTCGGGGAGATTGTCGACAGCAGCAACGGACGGGTCGTCGCCGGGCCACGTGACCCCGAGGGGGGCTTCGTCGACACGTCAGAGGTGCTTCGCAACGTGGCGCTGCCGCCGGCGCCGCACAACACGACGATCGGCGTGATCGCGACGAACGCGAAGCTCACGAAGGAGCAGGCGAACCACCTCGCGACGGTAGCGCACGACGGGCTCGCCCGGGCGATCCGGCCCGCGCACACGCTCTCAGACGGCGACTCGATCTTCTGCCTCGCGACCGGCGGCTACGAGAACGTCGACCCGGCCGGCCTGCGGGCGCTGGACGTGATGGCGGCACGAGCGACGGAGCGGGCGATCCTCAACGCCGTGCGGAATGCAACGACGGTGGCGGGGATCCCGGCGGTCCGCGACCTCCAGGCATGACGGCCACGTCGATTCGCCTGGCAACACCGGACGACGCCGAGGAGATCGCGCGGCTGCACGTCGAGACATCGCTCTTCGCCTATCGCCCGATCCTCGGCGAGGACTACACCGGCGGCGACATCGGCGAGCGCATCGAGCACTGGCGCCGCATGCTCATGGGCGACCACAGCCTCGCCTGGACGCCGCCGGAAAAGACCTACGTGGCCACCACGGCGGACGAGCACATCGCCGGCTTCTGCGCCGTGGGCATGAGCCGGGATGACGACCGCCCCGACGACGGCGAGGTGTACATGCTCTATGTGTCGCCCGACTACTGGGGTGCCGGGGTCAGCAGCCGGCTGTTCGACGCCGGCGTTACGTACCTGCGTGAGCGGGGCTTCGAGCGGCTGATCCTGTGGGTCCTGGAGGACAACGCCCGGGCGCGGCGGTTCTACGAGCGCAACGGCTGGCAGCCTGAGGGCGCGAAGAAGCCATCGTTCAGCAAGCCCGCGCTGTCGCAGGTGCGCTATGAGGCCGTCGACGGCGAGTAAGGGCCGTCAGGAAATCCGTGACCCCAGGGCCGACTCCAGCCGGGCGATGAGGGACTTCATGAGCTCCTCGTCCTTCTTCATCTCCTGGCGCCAGTCGTAGTTCTCGGTGTCGGAGATTGTCATGCGCAGGTCAGAGAGGGTGTTGCGCAGCACCTGCAAGAGCAGCTCGCTCTCGCGGTCATCAAGCTGAATCATCTGGTTGTTCCTTTCGCGATGCGCGCAATCTAGGCGCCCTTCGTGACGCCGAGCGTCGCCATGTCACCCGGCCCCTCAGAGTGGGTGGCCTGGACGAGGTTGCCATGCGAAAGGACTCCGACGACACGACCGCCCTCCATGACCGGGAGGCGGCGGATGGCGCGGCTCTCCATCAAGCGGGCAGCCTCGCTGATATCGGCGCCGGCATCGACCGTGGCAACGTCCCTGGTCATGCAGTGGTCAGCGCGCTCGTGCAGCACGTCGTGTCCTTCGGCGAGGCAGCGGAGCACGATGTCACGGTCGGTGATAACGCCGCGCAGGCTGTCACCCTCGACGACGGGGATGAAGCCCGCGTCCTCCTGCTTCATGAGCTGAGCGACGCGCTGCAGCGTATCGCCGGGCGCGGCGGTGCTGATCGTCCTGGCCATTGCTTCTCGTACCTGCATCAAAGACCTCCTGAGTGGCATTGCTCTGACCGTATCGTCACGGCCCTTCTCAAAGCATTGCGACGGGACGAATCGCATTGAGAAAGCTTTGAGGACGCTTGCCCTCAGGCTGTTAGCAGTGGTGCCAGCTCTATGCGGGGATGTAACGCCGCATGAGGTTTACTGAATTCATCACGAGTGAGTGGACTGCAGCCGCAGGCAGTCACTCGCGATGGGACCGGAGTCAGCCGGCTGCGGTTTCGATTGACCGGTGAGAGCAGGTACCGTTGATATGTCGATGAAATGCCGTCGTAACGCCAACGTCGCGGAGCGTAACCCGCTATCGCTGGACAGTTGCGGCGCAAACGTCCTACTCTCAAAAGGTCAAGGTCGAGTCTCCCTCCCGTCGAGGGAGAGCGGGGGAACCACCATCTGGGGTGCAGTTCTTCTACCGAAGGACGGGGCAGACACTCTTTCAGCCCTAACCCGTCAGCTAACCTCGTAGACCACTGAAAGAGGAAGGGTTTCGGCTGCAAGGCTTTTACCGGCCGCTTTATTCCTCCTTGCGCAGTCGATACCAGCTTCAACCGAAGCCCGACCTCCCAGGCTTTGTGGACTAACGCGTCCACGCTGGAAGGGAACGCCCCGAAATGCTAGACCAGGCAGGCTCGCGAATCCACCGTCGTGACGAAGACGAAAGCCGTACTTCACGGCTGATCGTTGTCAGTAATCGCGCCGGCATCGAGCACTACATCGACGACTTCGGCCGAATTCGCCGCAGAGATGCTGCCGGCGGTGTCGCCGTCGCCCTGAACCAGGTGGCCCGCGAGGAGCCGATCACGTGGGTGGCGGCGGCGGGAGGCTTCGCAGACCGCGTCGTCTCGATCGCCGGCGGACGCAACGAGATCGGCAACGACAGCACGCTGCGGCTGGTCGAGGTACCCGAAGACATCTACGACGCCTACTACTGCGTCTTCAGCAACCCGTTGCTCTGGTTTGTCCAGCACTCGCTGGCGAGCATGCTGAGCGGCCGCGATATCGAGCGCGAGGCGAGGACTGCGTGGAACGATGGCTACCTGCCTGCGAACCGCATCTTCGCGGACGCGGTAATCGAGGAAATCGAGGCGGTGGACTCAGCGCGAGTCATGCTGCACGACTATCACTTCTACGCAGCGCCGCGGATGATCCGCGATGCGCATCCGGAGGTGACGCTGCAGCAGTTCATCCACATCCCGTGGCCGGAGCCGCAGCAGTGGCAGGTCCTTCCCGACGCCATCGTCAAGGAGATCTGCGACGGGCTACTGGCGAACGACACGATCGCATTTCAGACCGATGAGGACGTCGAGAACTTCCTCGCCACCTGCCGCGCCTACCTGGGCGGCCGGGCGCAGGTCTGGGAGCGCCGCGGCGAGATCGAGTACCGCGGCCAGAGCACGACTGCCTGGTCGAACCCGATATCCGTCGACGTTGCCGAGCTCGAGACGATGCGGAGCTCTGCGGCAGTAGAGGACTACGCCGGGAGTCTCGGCATCGATGACGAGAAGGTCATCGTCCGGGTCGACCGTCTTGACCCGAGCAAGAACGTTTTTCGCGGCTTTCAGGCGTACTGGAGGCTGCTTGAACGCAACCCGCGCTTGCACGGCAAGGTGCGCTTCCTCGCCTTCCTCGTCCCCTCACGGGAGTCGATCGAGGAATACAGCACCTATGCGAGGGAAACGCTTGAGCTTGTAGACCGGCTCAACCAGCGTTTCGGGACAAAGGAGTGGCAGCCGGTCACGATTTTCCATGAGCAAAACCGTCTGCAGGCATTCGCCGGCCTGGCGCGCTACGACGTGTTGCTGGTGAACTCGGTTGCCGACGGAATGAATCTAGTCTGCAAGGAAGGAGCGATCATCAATCAGCGCGATGGCGCGATCGTGCTCTCGGAAACCGCCGGTGCGTATGAGCAGCTGCGCGGTAGCGTCCTGGGAGTGGAGCCTCTCGACGTTGAGGGGACGGCGCTGGCGCTCGAACGAGCGCTGGCCCTCTCGACCAAAGAGCGCGCAGTGATGGCAACGGAATTGAAGCACTCAATCCGCAGCCATCAATTGCACGACTGGCTGCGCCTGTTGCTGCGAGATCTCGCGATCCATGACTACATCCGCAATGCGGGTGTATCAGCTAGCTGATTGACTGTATCGGTATTTGCAAAGTGTCTGTAATGGCCTTACGCCCCGCTGAAACGGTACACTCGAGACGAATGAATCCCGCTGAAGTTCGTCCATCGTGGACATTAGTCACCAGTCATGGTCTGGTCCTGCTCTATGTAGCAATGCACCCTGAGGCCACCATTCGGGAGATCTCTCGCGAGATTGGCCTCACCGAACGACGTGTGATGGAAATCTTGCGCGATCTGAAAGACGCCGGCCAGATTTCCATCGAACGCCAGGGTCGTCGCAACATCTATGAGCTCAATCCCGAGGCCTCTTTCATGCACCCTCAGCTGGCGCATGTCTCGGTAACGTCCTTCCTCAAGCTGATGCAGGAAGGCGCAGCGTAAATCCCATTCGTTAACAACTAAATCATCGAGAGGGAAGCCTGCGGCTTCCCTCTCGTGTTTTGTTACTGAGGCGCCTGCTCGTCTGTGGTTGAGCAAGACGTGACGCGCTGCCGCCTCTCGAGACGACGCCGCGGGTGTGTCAGGGCGTCGAGGCGGTAGGCGGCTTCGACGCGGCAGCTCATCCGGCCCTGGACCGGGAAGTGGTCCGGGTGCTGCTCGAGCCCGTCGGTGCGGGCCTGCTTCGCCGTACGAAGTGTCTCGTAGCCGGCCGTGCCGTGCAGCTCAGCCGCGTCCCCGCTCGCGAGGTCGAGGACCAGCAGCGTGAAGCGGCCGCCGGCGCGGATGTTGCCGGCGCTCTTGAACATGCCATCGCCCACGTATTCGTCCCAGGACAGCCTCGCGTTGGCGGCCTCGAACTCGAGGAAGCCGGGCTCGCCGCCGCGGTGCGAAACATCGACGACGCCGGCAGGGCTCACAGTGCCGAGGAACGACGTCTCGGCGCGGGCGAGAACCTCGGCGAGCCAGGGGTCGTCGAGCAGGAGAGCGCTTCTGCGCGTTGGGCCGACGTGCTGCGCGAAGCTCAGCGCCTCGGACGGGGCGACGTACTTGCGGCAATTCGTGAAGACCTCAGCGGGCTCGAGAAGGAGACCGTCGCCGACGGGGCTGAGCGTGCCGTTCAGCCGAGCACGGCGGGCAACCGCCATGCTTATCGCGAGGCCGCCGCAGCTCGTTTCGCCGTCCAGCAGCCGCGTCGAGTCTTCATCGAGGCGAACGAGGGCCGCGGTCGGACCGACAATCTCGACGATCGGCGCGCTGCCAGAAGCAACGAGGAAGCGCACATCGCCGGGCTCGACCGCCGGAGTCGCGAGGACAATCATGTCGGCGGTCTCACAGAACTCGACGACGGGACCGACCCAGTTGCGCAGGGCCTCGGCGATGGGCCGGGTGTTGGCTTCGGTCTGAACCTGGAGCTGACCTTCGTGATAGCTGATCGGCATCGCAAAACCTCTACATCTAGGCTGGGG
>JBFWZE010000185.1:0-6463 GCA_050185685.1 Dehalococcoidia bacterium | reverse complement strand
ACGAATACGTCTTCGTCGTCGGTGAGGAAGTTCGAGAGGTTGGCGGTGCTGATGCCGAGCTGCTTCGCGGCGTCGCTGATCCGGCCGAGGTGGGCGGCGAGGACGTCGAGGGCGACGGCGACGGCGGGGACGTAGCGGGCGTCCTTCTGACCGATCTTCAGGCGCCCCTTCTTGTCGATGCCGGCGCTGATCGCCTCGGGCACATCCTTCGGCGACGTCACGGGCTCACGCAGCTTGAGGGCGAGGGCTTTGCGCATGCGCTGGAGGGCGACGACGCGGTTGTCGTGCTGTGAGCGGCTCTCGTTGGCGACGACGATGATGCCGCTGGGCTTGTGGCGCATGCGTACGGCGGACTCCGTCTTGTTGCGCTTCTGACCGCCGGGTCCCGAGGCGCGCAGGGTGTCGACCTCGCACTGGTCGAGCAGGGCGGCTTCGTCCTCGAGGTCGGGTCTCACTGGAGGCGCAGCGCTTCGTTGTGGGCGTCGACGGAGAGGCCGGCGATTGGTCCGCCGCCGATGACGTAGAGCACGCCGTTGAGGCCGGCGACCGCGAGGCCGTGGCGCGGCGTCGGAAGGTTGGGTGCGGCGCTCCAGGTGTCGGAGGCCGGGTCGTAGACCTCCACCTGGGGGAAGGTGCGCGTTGGGTCGAAGGCCTCACCACCGGCGACGACCACCTTACCGTCCACCGAGCCCGCAGCAGTGCCGCCGCGCGCGGTGGGTAGCGGCGCCAGCGTTTGCCAGCCGCCTGTGACGTCGTCGAGGACCTCGTTGGTCGACATAAGGCCGTCCGTCCAGCGCCCGCCGACAAGGTAGACGCGGTTGTTCGCGGCAGTCATCGCCAGGTGCTCGCGGGGCGCGGCGATCGGGCTGCCCTTTGTCCAGGTGTCGTCCTCCGGGTTATAGACGTAGGTGTCGGCAGGTGCGTCGCCGGTGCCGCCCGCGAGGACGATGCGGCCGTTGAGGACGGCGGCGCCACCGGCCGCGCGCCGAACGGGCATGTCGCGCAGACGGCTCCAGCGGCCGGCAGCGACGTCATAGGCGAAGACGCTGTTTGCCTCGTTGCCGGAGTTGCCGCCGAAGACGTAGACCTTGCCGTTCAGGGCTGCCGCCATCGCGTGATCGCGGGGAGCGGGCAGGTCGGAGAGGCGCTGCCAGCGGTCCGCCGTCGCGTCGTAGGCCTCGACGACGCTGCTGGCGCTGCCCTGGGCGATGTAGCCGCCGATGACGTAGATGCGGCCGTCGAGGACCGCGGAGGCGACCTCCGAGCGCGGCGTGGGCAACGGTGCGCGCTGCTGCCACGCGCCGGTGACATCGGGGACGCTCGGGCTGCTCGTGTCGAACGCGGGTTCAGGCTTCGAGTCGTTGCTGCAGGCGAGGACGACGGCGGCGAGCACGGGAAGTGCGGACCTAAGCCGCATCAGCCTTCTTGCGGGCAATCACGGCGAAGAGCGGGTCGCTGCGGATCTCGCCGCTGCTGATCCGGCGTCGCAGCTCCGGGTCGGGACCGACGCCGGCGAGGGTGCGCTGCGGGCTTAGGTCGTAGAGGTTCGGCTCGTGGAAGCCGCCGGCCTGCTCGCAGTAGAGCGCGACGAGCCGGCCGTGGTCATGATCGCCCAGCGATTGCCAGAGCCGCACCGCCTTCGTGGGGAAGCAGCGGTTGGAGAAGGTGACGACCAGCGGCGCACCCGGCTTGAGGACGCGGGCGATTTCGGCGAAGACCTCGACCGGGCGGGTGAGGTACTGGACGGAAACGCAGATCACGACGCCGTCGAAGCGGTTGTCTTCGAGCGGCAGCTTCGGCTCGAGGTTGAGGTCCTGGAGGAAGTACTCGCTGAGGCGCGGGTTTCGCTTGAGCTCGACCTCGTTCATGCCGTGGCCAACGAGCTTCCCGATCTCGAAGTCGGCCGGGAAATGGGATACCCAGCTGCTCATCAGGTCGAGGTATTCGCCGCCGGGTTGAAGGAACCGCCGGTATGCCTCACCGACGGCGCCGACTGCAAAGTCGTCGATGTGGGTGACGAGGCGCGGCGTCTGGTAGAACTCGCCATCCGGCGCTTCGTCGACGCGCTCGAAGGCGCCGTCAGGGAACTGGAAGGTCATGACGATCAGTATGGCAGAGCCGTTACGCATCTGTGTCACCGTCCAGAAACATGGCTGGGGTACGATATTCGGCAATGTCGCGCTTCCTCGCCGCGGCGGTTGTAGCGGCCGCCCTCGTCCTCGCCCTGTCGTCACGTCCGTCGCAGCTGCATCTGCTTACGGCGCAGGAAGCGGAGCCTGCGCCCGGGCCGACGCCCCAGGCGCTGCCCACCGAGGAATCGCCGCAACTCGTCGAAGTTGCTGATTCGGCCGACGCGATGGTCACGGAACCCGTTGAGGATGCTGCGCCCGCGGTAGTGCTCTACGAAGGCGAAGAAGAGGCGCCGCTGTACTACGGCGACTACGTGCGGCCACAGCGCGCCCCGCCCGCGCCGGTTGGGAGCACCGACGAGCTCCAGGCGCGCATCGATGAGCTGCTGCTTGAGCTTCCGGGCCAGATCGGGATCGCAGTGCTGCGACCGGGCGAGGTGCTCTTTTCGCGGGATGAGGGTCGGGCATTCCCGCTCGCCAGCGTCGCAAAGCTCTTTATCCTCGGCGCCTATCTCGACCGCCTTGCCCTTGAGCAGCGGCCGCCGGACGACTGGGAGTACGACCTCCTGGACGCGATGATCGGCTACAGCGACAACGACGCGGCGGAGTATCTCTGGCAGGTCCTCGGCGGTATGGAGGCGATGCAGGCGTTCCTCAACGGCCGAGGCTTCTTCGATTTCGTCCCGGCAGAGGACTTCTCCTGGGGTGGCTCCGCCGATACGCCGACGGAGGTCGCCGCCTTCATCTCGCAGCTGACGGACGGCACCCTGCTCAGCCCCGAGAGCACGGCCATCGCGCTGTCGCTCCTGGGCCAGGTCACCGAGTCGCAGCGCTGGGGAATCACCGCCGGAATCGCGAGCACAGACCCGGACGCGGTCATTCTGCTCAAGGACGGCTGGTACCCGGAGGACAGCGGCTGGCTGGTGAACAGCGCCGGCACGGTGATCCCCTCAAACGGCGCGCCGCCGTACGCGATTGTGATCCTCGGCGGAAGCTTCCTCAGCTACGAGGACGGGCTCGATGCCGTCAACGAGGTCGCAACCCTGACGAACGGCCTCTTCCTGCGGCTCTCGGCCCCGCCGCCGGCCATCGACGATGTCCGCTACCGGGAGTGGCTCTACCCGCCCAGCTGATACAGAGACGCGAGCAGTCACATGCGAGGTCGCTGTCGGCTCTGCAAGGCGCCGGCCGGTACGCTGGACGGACCATGCTTGCTTTCGCCGCGAAGCTTGCAGGTGTGTCAGTGGTCCTCGGTGCTCTGATGTTCTTCGCGACGGCTGCGCCGCTGCCAGCAGATGGCAGGACGCCGGCCCAGTTCGCGGACGGAGATGGCCCGGCGCCGCGACCGGCCTTGCCGTTGACGCCTGCGACCGAACTTCTCTTCCGTGCCTTCGAAGATGTGCGGCACGATGAGTTCGCGACACTGAACCCGGCGATTAGCGCCCTTCTCGAGCAGCAGCCAGAAGCACGCATCGGCGTCGCGCTGCGCTGGTCCAACGGCGAGACGCTGTTCATGCGCAACGCCAGAGAGCCGTTCCCGCTCGCCAGCGTCGCCAAGGTATACATGCTGGTCGCCTACCTCGACCGGCTCCAGCGCGAGCATCGCGGGCCGGATGAAGACGAGGTCGAGATCCTGAGCTCGATGATCGACGTCAGCGATAACGACTCTGCCGAGGAGATCTGGGCCTCGCTCGGCGGCATCGAAGGCATGCAGCAGTACCTGTCGCGCATCGGCATGGAACCGCTCACGCAGGCACCACCGGCCGGCGACGGCGGCGATGACGATCCTGAGGCGTGGGGAGACGCCGGCCAGAGCGCAGCACAGATGTCGCTGTTCCTCGCGCGGCTGTGGCAGCGGGAGCTGCTGGACCGGGAGTATACGCAGCTCGCCCGCTGGTTCCTGGGCGGTGTCGTCGAAGAGCAGTCCTGGGGTGTGCCGACGAACGTCGCCGAGCTTGACCCGGTCGCGAAGGTGCTGTTCAAGAACGGCTGGTACCCGACCGATGATGGCTACTGGCGGATCAACAGCGCCGGCATCGTGGTCCCGGGGCAGGGGGAGCCCTACGTCCTCGTGCTCTTTGGCGATGGCTTCGAAAGCTGGAGCCAGGGCATCGAGGCGGTGAACACGGTCGCGGCGATGATCAACGGGATCCTCCTCGATTAGCGAGGCCGGACGCCGGGTTGAGATGCAAACGTTCCGTCCGCGGCAAGAGCGATCCGTCTATCCTTAGTCAGATGACGTCCGTCCGTCTTGCCGGTATCGCGACTGCGTTTCCCGAGCACTGGGTCGTGCAATCCGAGGCCGCGAGGTGGATCGGCGATGCGACCGGCGACCACCGGCGCGTAGCCGCGGTTGCCCGAGGCAGCCAGATCGCCAGGCGGGCGATCTGCGTGCCGCCCGACGAGCTCGCCCTGCTGTCGACAATCGAAGAGCGCAACGCCGTGTACCAGCGGGTCGCGCCACAGCTCGCGGTCGAGGCCGGGCGCGCCGCTGTCCAGAGGTCGTCCGGGCTTAACGTCGGGCTCGTCACGGCGGTGTCGTGCACCGGCTACATGGTGCCGGGCTGGGACAACCACGTCGTGCAGAAGCTCTGCCTGAGCCCGCAGACGGTGCGTTTGCCGATCACTCAGGCCGGTTGTGCCGGCGGCGTCCTGGCGCTCGCCCGGGCGGCGGACCACCTTCGCGTCCATCCCGAGCAAGATGCCCTCGTCGTCTCCGCTGAGCTCTGCTCGCTCGCCTTTCACCCGGACCTCGAGCCGGGCAACCTGATGTCGGTGCTGATCTTCGGCGACGGCGCCGGAGCGGCGCTGCTGGAGACTACCGACGCGGAGGATGTCGAGGGCCTCGAGCTCGTCGACAGCCTCTCGATGCTCGTGCCGGATTCGCGCGAGGCGCTTGGCTTCGACCTGACGAACGAGGGCTTTCGCTCCGTGCTCAGCCGGGAGGTGGCAGAGGTCCTCGCCGAGCCGACGATCGAGGCGGTGCGACGCCTGCTCCTGAAACACGAGCTGGTGCCTGCCGACATGGGCTTCTGGCTGGTGCACGCGGGCGGTCCGCGCATCCTCTCCGGCGTCGAGGAGTGCTTCGACCTGCCCGCAAAGACGCTGAAGTGGTCATGGGAGACGTTGGAGGCAACCGGCAATACGTCTTCGGCCTCGGTCTTCGAGGTCATGCGCCGCTTTGTCGCCGACGAGAACGCCCCGGAGGGCTGGGGTGTCGTGATCGCCTTCGGACCCGGCGTCGCGATTGAGCTGCTGCTCGTGCGCCGATGCTGCTGAAGCTCGTCATTTGCGCCTACATGGCGTCGGCTCGCCTCATCGAGCTCGCGATCTCACGGCGAAACATCGGCTCGCGCGTCTCGAATGAGGCGGCGTCGAGCAGGCGCCTGTATCCGGTGATGGTGGCGATGCATACAACGGTGATCGCCGGCACGTTCCTGCTCGGCGGACGGAGACGAGCCGGCTGGCTGGCGGCGCTGCTTCTCGTGCAGCCGTTGCGCTTCTGGGTGCTCAAGAGCCTCGGCTCGCGCTGGAACACGCGCGGCGCCGTTCCCGCCGAGATGGAGGTGGAGACCGGCGGTCCGTACGCCTACATGCGCCACCCCAACTACACGGTCGTCGCGGTCGAGCTGGCAGCGTTGCCCGCCGCGTTCGGGCTCCCACGTCTCGCCCTCGCCGCGACGCTGCTCAACGCGCTGCTAATGGTTGTGCGGGTTCGGGACGAGGAGCGCCTGTTGTTCGAGCTGCCGGGCTACGAAGAGCACTTTGAGGACAAGAAGCGCTTCGTCCCCGGCGTCTTCTAGCTAACGCCCCAGGAGCATCGCCGCGAAATCACGCGGCCGCAGGTCGGCGAATCCAGCGCTGCCGTTGTTGATCGCGATCAGCTTGGTCAGGGTGTCGGGCTCGTCGCGAAGGTTGAAGAGCACGCGGTGGCCGAGGGTCTGGTGCGCTGCGAGGAAGAGCATGAGGCGGGCGAGCAGCGTGGGGTTCCGCTCCATCGCCCGCTGCCGCCGCGCATATCCGGCGAAGGCCTCGCGGTTGCCGTCCTTGAGGTAGCTTGACACGGCGTCGGCGCAGAGATGGGCGGAGCGGAGAGCGTGACTCATGCCTTCCCCGGTGATCGGATCGAAAAAGCCCGCTGCGTCCCCGCAGAGGACGAGGTTTTCATTGAAGAGCGCCGTCGCCTCTGCCGGAAACGGTCCGGCCATCAGCGGCTCATCTACCAGCTCGCCCTCGATGCCGGTCTGTCGCAGCAGCGCGGCAAACTCCGGCGCCGGTGAACCTTTGAAGCGCCGGGCGAGTCCGGAGCGGAAGAGCATCGCGATGTTGACCAG
>JBFWZE010000184.1:0-6468 GCA_050185685.1 Dehalococcoidia bacterium | reverse complement strand
TGGACTCAGAGGTTCGTTGGACTCGGCTTACCCCGCCGCGAAGGCGAAGCTGAGGCAGGACGCAACCAGAACGTAGATGGCCAGGGCAACCATGATCTTCGTCAACATGACGAGATCAGTAGACAGCGAACGAGGATGGCGGGGAACATCTCTCTCCTATCGTCTTTCTATCGGTACGCCGAGTAGCTTACGACGGACACGACCTTCAGGCTATCAGGGGCTCCGATCTTGTAATGCCGGGCAGCTACCGCGGGCCTCAGGGCTCCTTCGTCGTCACCACCTGGATGATCGAGCCCGTGACGAAGCGCGCCTGCTCTGAGCAGAGGAACGCAGCGAGGTCGCCGGCGTCCTGGGGGCGCGGCACCGAGCGCTTCTGCCACGTCTCGCCATGGTCGAGGTCTGCGACTGCATCCTCGAGCTCGACGTAGTCGATCGTGCCGGGGGCGATCGCGTTGACCGTGATGCCGTGGATCGCCTCGCGGCGGGCGACGGAGCGGGTTAGCCAGTGCCGCGCCGCCTTGCCCATCGGGTAGTCGAGCGGCGCGTCTTCCTCGCGCCAATCATCGGCGTCGTGGCCTCCGAGGAGGATGATGCGGCCCCAGTGCTCCTTGCGCATCGCCGGCAGCACGAGGGGAAGAAGGTACATCGGCGAGTGGATCTCCTCCGCCAGGACGCGACGCCAGTGCTCCGGCTCGAGGTCCGGCGTGTCGACCGCCAGCCAGGCGCCGCCGGCACTGACAACAAGGATGTCGACGCGGTGGAACGCCGCTACAGCTGCCTCGTACAGGCTCTTCGCGCCCTCCTCGCTGGCGACGTCGGCTTCGTGCATGATCGCCCGGCGGCCCATTGCCTTGACCGCCTCAAGTACCGCCTCGGCGCGCTGCGGCCGCGTCTCATAGTTGAGGACGATATTTGCTCCTTCGCGGGCCAGGCTGAGGGCAATGCTGCGTCCCATGCCGCGGCCGGTGGAGCCGGTGATCAGTGCTGTTTTGCCTTCGAGTTCCATTGGATGAGGATAGTCCAGCAATGCAATCGAGCAATCTGGCGATCGAGCAAACGCGAGAAGCATCCCGGCGATTCGGCAAGAACCCGACGCTGCGGACGCCAAACGCGGCACACACTGCCCTTGCTCGATTGCCAGATTGCTCGATTGCACCCGCAGTGCTTGGTGCTAACTCCCGGCTCCTTTAGAATGCGCGTCGTGACTGCTAAATCATTTGCCGGAAAAATCGCCCTCGTTACCGGCGGCACGCGTGGTATTGGCCGCGCAATCGCCCTCCGACTCGCGGAGCAGGGCGCCGACGTGATCATCAACTACTCCCGCCGCGAAGAAGACGCCCTCAAGGTGGTCGACGAGCTCACCGCGCTGGGCTCGAAGTCTGCCGCCTTCAAGGCGAACCTCTCGAGCGTCGATGAGATCCACGACCTCTTCGCCCAGATCAAGGAACGCTTCGGCGGCATCGACATCCTGATCAACAGCGCTGCCCGCGGCCTCGAGCGCCCGCGCAACGCGATCGCCTCGCTGCCCAACCACCTGCGCCAGACCTTCGACATCAACGTGATGGGCCCGTGGTTCTGCACGAAGGAAGCGGCGCCGCTCATGGAAGCGCGTGGCGGCGGCGCCGTCGTCAACCTGACGAGCCTCGGCGCCCAGCGCTACATGCCCCACTACGCGGCGGTCGGCGTCACCAAGGGCGCGCTCGACACCCTGACGATGTACCTCGCCGTCGAACTGGCGCCGCGCAACATCCGCGTCAACGGCGTCTGCCCGAGCTGGGTCGAAGAGACCGGAGGCGTCATCGCCCTGCCGGACGACTTCGGTGAGGCGCTGCGCCGTTCCGTTCCGGCCGGCCGCCACGTCAACACCGAAGACGTCGCCGACCTCGTCTCGTTCCTCTGCAGCGAGCAGGCACGCATGATCATTGGCCAGACGATTATCCTCGACGGCGGCGTCAGCCTCCTCGGCACCGTCGCACCTCCGCCGGCCTGAACCAGCACCTGCCCCGGCCGCGGCACAGGTGGTTCGCCGCAATCTACGACCCGTGCATGCGCGGTACGGCCGACCGTATGGAGGCGCTGCGCCGTTTCGCCGCCGGTGAGGCCAGCGGGCGCGTCGTCGAGATTGGCTGCGGCACCGGCCTCAACTTCGACGTTTACGATTGGCGCCGTATCGATCACCTCGACGCCTGCGAGCCCGACCCGTTCATGCTCAAACGCGCCCGCCAGCGCCTCGAACGGCTTCCCGCCGGAGTGCAGGAGAAAGTCACGCTGCACGAGGTCCCGGCCGAAGCGTTGCCCTTCGAGGACGCGACCTACGACTGCGCCGTCTCGACCCTCGTCCTCTGCACCGTCGCCGACCCGCTCGCGTCGACGCGGGAGCTGCGGCGCGTGCTCAAGCCTGGCGGCCGCCTGCGCCTCGTCGAGCATGTTCGCGGGAGCGGCGTCCTGGCGACGTTCCAGGCGGCGATCCAGCCGGTCTGGGGCTGGACTGCGGCAGGCTGTCATCTCAATCGCAACACGGAGCTTGCCGTCGCAGCGGGCGGACTGCGTCTTCAGGTCCAGGAGCGCTTCAGCCTGGGACCGTTCCTGCCGGCAATTCGCGGCATCGCAGTACGCGATCCCTGAGCGACTGTAACAGGAGGCATCCTTCACCGTTCTGACTACCGAGGGACGCAAGGATGCAACTCCTGAACTTTCATGACTGGTTGTTCTGCTTTGCAACGAGGGCGCGGGGCGCCCTCGCTTGCTGCTCGTCGCATGAGCGCGGCAGCGTCACGGCGGCGGTCGCGCTATTCTCGGTTCTCGGGAGCGCGGCCGTCTTTGCAACGACGACGCTCGAGTCCGGCGAAATCAACTTCGACGCACTTGCCGGCGCCGTCGATAGCAGCATCAGCCGGGTCAGCGCCAACCTGGAGGTTCGCGGCTCCGTGATCGCTCGCAGCGCTGACTCAGAAGCCGTCGACCGCATACAGCTCACGATCGGCGTATTCGGACAGGGCGCCGTACCGATCGACTCCAGCACCGAAGGTGAGCGTCTCGCGATCAGCTACCAGGACGCATCCGTCTACCTGCCCGCCGTACCCTACACGGTCACCTTCCTGCAGGGAGACGGCGATGCACTGCTGGAGTCGGGTGAGCTCGCGTCGGTGGCAGTCGACCTCTCCGCCTTACCGGACATCGACCTGCGCGCCAACGGCCGCTTCACGTTCGAGATCACGGCTCCTATCGGCGGCACGGTGGAGATAAGCCGCACGCTACCCTTTGCTCTCCAGCCGGTGATGTCCCTGCACTGAAAACAAAACGGGCCTCTTTCGAGGCCCGTTTCTGCTTCTGACGTCCAGTTACTTCAAGGGCAAGCGGCCGTCTTCGAGGTTGAGACGGCACTCACGGCGCTCGAACCGCTGGAGCCGCGTGCGAACACACGCCAGTAGTAGGTGGTGTTGCACTTCAGGTCGTTGACCACGAGCTCATCATCCGTCGTCCCGCAACCGTGGTTTTTCCAGGTGCCGGTGAGGTTGTTGAGGTCGCTCTCCGTCTCCGCTGTGTCGACGCAGGACCAGAGGTTGTCGACGCCCTTCGTCCACTCGTAGTGGATCGTGTCAGCGTCGATGGTGTCGGCGTCCAGGTTGGTCGGCGCCGTGATCGGGCATGCGCCCGTCGTGAAGGTGCCGATCGCGCTGTAGCCGCTGGAGCCCTGGCCGACCGCCCAGATGCGGAACCACTGCTTCGCGTCACAGGGGACGACCGTCGACGTGAAGGTCTCGCCGGTGACACCGCAGCCGTGGTTCATCCAGGTGCCGGTCAGGCCGGTGAGGTCGGACTCGCTCTTCGCTGTGTCGATGCAGAAGGATGCGTTGTTGGTGCCGCGGGTCCAGGAGAACTTCACGGTGTTCGGACCCTGGACGGCCGCCTGCGGGTTCGTCGGCGGCGTGAAGGCGCAGCCGGTGGTCGTGAACTCAGCGACCTGGCTGTGCCCGCCGCCGTACTGGCCGGCGCCGTAGACGCGCCAGTAGTGCTTCGCACCGCAGGCGATCTCATTCACGGTGATCGACGTGCCGGTCGTGCCGCAGCCCCAGTTGTGGAAGCTGCCCGTGAACGTCACGAGGTCGTTCTGGGTGAAGGCAGTGTCGACGCAGAACCACTCGTTGTTCTGACCGCGGTCCCAGCTGAAGCGAACGCTGGTCGGACCGAGCAGCGACGTCTTCGGGTCGCTGGGCGCCGTGAAGTTGCCGCAGCTCGGCGTCACGAAGGTGATCGTGTCGCTTGTCAGCCAGCCGACATTTGTGAAGGTATTAACCCGAACGTAGTAGCGCGTGTTCGCCACGAGCTGATACCAGTCGAACTGGTTCTGGTTCGCAGCCAGCGGTCCGGCATTGAGCCAGTTCGACGTGAAGCCGTTGTTCACGGCGCTGATGTCGAACCACTGCGTGCCCAGGCCGCTGGGGTTCCAGGAGAAACGCGTAAGCACGGAGCCATTGGGAAGACAACTCTGCGAGTACGGCTGCAAGTTCTGCGCCGCCCCGGCAGGAGCAGCGCTGGCGCCGCCCGGCTGACCGAGTCCGAAGACCGTGCCGGCCAGGATCAACGCCGAGATGACGAGGGGTAGATATCTCAGCCTTGTTTTCAAAGCGGGGGTTCCTTTCTTTGGAGATTCCTTGCCAGGCCGGAGTCTTCGTCGTCGCAGCAATCTCGGATGAAGGCCGGCATCGGGCTCTGTACAGACGCTAAGAACGCGGAAATGGTTCCCGCGGTTTGGGGGTTGGCGTCGCGAACGCTCTCTCGCTCAGGTCCGCTCCTCAGCGCGACGGAACGGTATCAGGCGCGGCGGGCGAATTACCCTACCCGCCGAAGCTGCCTCTTTAAGACTAGGATTCGCTCACCAGCCCTGGAATCGCCGGAGCATATCGAATGGATATCGTCGATATCCCGCCCGGCCTCTCAGGGCGTTGCTGCGAACTGCCTGTAGAACTCGTGTGGCGCAACGCCGAAGGCCGTGGCGAACGCAGCCGGCCACGCCGTTCGACGACCGAGCAGCGTGTAAAAGGTCTGCAGCGCCGAGAGCGGCCTGGAAGTCATCAGCCGGCTCACTGCCAGCTCCGCGGTTGCGTAATCCTCCGGGTTGGGCAGCGGCAACGGTTCGAGCTCCTCGAGCGTCGCGTTGCTGAGGCGCAGAAGCGTGTTGCTGAACATCTCCGTCTCCTCGCGCGGGGCAAGGCCGGCTTCGAGGACCATGCGCATGCTCAGGAACTCAGCGACGCCCTCGACGAGCCATCCCGGGCCGTAAGCGCTCGAGGTGGCCGGCGCGAAGTCGTTCGCCACTTCGGCCGTCCAGACGTGGACGTACTCGTGAGCGGTGGCGCGGCTGAGAAGCCAGGGATAGGGACGGCTCCAACCGCCACGCTGCGTGAAGACGATGATGCGGTTCTGGATCGTGATCGCACTGCCGGTGTGCAGGTCCTCGGCGCGAAGCTCGATGCAGACGTGGCGCTGCACCGGGCCGAACTCGCGCGCAAGGTAGGCGCGGGCGGTCGCAAGACCGTCGAGCACGCGCTGCCGATCCTCGTCGGTGACTCCCTGTGCGACAAACACGGTGGCGCCATCGACATCCTGGCGCCGGAGCGGGCCGGGATTGCCCAGCTCAGAGGGAGTGGGGAAGCAACCGGCGGCCGGGTCGGCAGGTGTCGCGGAAGGGGCGGGAGTCGCAGACGCAGTGGCCGCTGTGATGGCTGGCGATGCGACCGCGGTTGGTTCTGCAGCCTCCTCTTTACAGCCTGTAAGGAGGACGATGCTGAGGAGCAGGGAAATAAAGGCGGTCAAATACCGGGGGCGTTCCCGGCTGAAGTTCGTCGTGAAGCGGGCGATTACTGACAGAGAGGGCCCCGTTCTGCATGGTGTCTCTTTCTCAGGGTAACGCGCAGGACGTACGATGCGTAGCGAGTAGTGAACAGGGAGCAGAGACGATGACCAACCGACCCGATATCGACCCCAGCCTGCGAACCGAAAGCAGCGTCCTCCTCGACGGCCCCGACCGCGCCGCCGCACGTGCGATGCTGCGCGGCATCGGCCTCACCGATGACGACTTCTCGCGGCCTCTCATCGGGATCGCCAACACCTGGACCGAGATTGGCCCCTGCAACTACTCACTCCGCCAGCTCTCCGAAAAGGTAAAAGCAGGCATCCGCGCCGCCGGCGCCACGCCGCTCGAATTCAACACGATCGCGGTTTCCGACGGCATCAGCATGGGCACCGAGGGCATGAAGGCCTCGTTGATCAGCCGTGAGGTGATCGCCGACTCGATAGAGCTGGTCGCCCGCGGCCACATGCTCGACGGCATCGTCGCGATCTCTGCCTGCGACAAGACGAACCCGGGCTGCCTGATGGGCCTCGCCCGCCTCAACCTGCCCTCCATCGTCCTCTACGGCGGCACGATCATGCCGGGCCACTTCGAGGGCAAGGACCTCAGCGTCG
>JBFWZE010000183.1:4949-6470 GCA_050185685.1 Dehalococcoidia bacterium | reverse complement strand
TTCCGCGACGGCCGCACAGAGGTCCTCGTTGCCACCGACGTCGCCGCCCGCGGCCTCGACATCCCCGACGTGGCGATCGTGATCAACTTCGACATCCCGCCGGACCCGGAGTACTACGTCCACCGCATCGGCCGCACCGGCCGTGCGGGCAGCAGCGGCCTCGCAGTGACGTTCGTCAACCCGCGGGAGCAGCGGGAGCTCGCCTACATCGAGAAGGTGACCGGCGCCCGCATCCGCCGCGCTGAGCTGCCGACGGCCGCCGAGGTCGACGACCGCGAGACGGAGCTCTACCAGGACCGCCTGCGCACCATGCTCCAGACAGAGGACTGGCACCCCTTCCGCGAAGTGGTCCAGTCCCTGATGCAGGACTACGACGCGGTCGATGTCGCGGCCGCGGCCGCCGCGATCGGCATGGCGCGTGCGGCGCGCTCGAAGACCTACAAGCGCGTCGAAGACAAGCCGGTGGACTTCGGGACGAACCAATGGGACAACCGCAATTCCGGCCCGCCGCAGCAGCGTCCGTACCGCCCGCCCTTCGGCGCACGTCAGCCCCAGGGCGCCCAGCAGCGCGGCGAGCATCGGCCCTACCACCGCACAGAGGGCGGCTATCGCGGCGACGCGCCGAGCGGCCCGGGACGCCCCGACCGCCCTTCGTTCGCCGACAAGAAGGCTGGCCCCAAGCGCAGCGGCAAGCCGAGGCCGCCGGCAGCCGACCGCAAGCCGCGCCGCTGGTAACTCAGCGCCTGCGGGACGCGCTCTAACGGGTCAGCCGTAGTACTCTGCCTCCATGCATGAGATCGAGGCCCAGTACCGCCGTCTTCATCCCGCGTCGGAGCAGCTGTCGGCGCAGGCCGTCCAGGTCTTCCCCAGCGGCCTGACCCATGACACCCGCCGCTTTGACCCGTTCCCGATCTACGTGGATCGGGCGAAGGGCAGCCATAAGTGGGACGCCGACGGCAACGAGATCATCGACTACGTCATGGGGCATGGCGCCCTGCTCACCGGCCACGGCGATCCCGCGATCGTTGCCGCAGTGCAGAAGCAGATGGAGCTGGGCACCCACTACGGCGCCTCCCACCGGCTCGAGATCGAGTGGGCGAAGCAGATCATCGACCTGATCCCGAGCGGGGAGAAGGTGCGTCTCCATAGCTCCGGCACCGAGGCGACGATGATGGCAATTCGCCTCTGCCGAGCCTTCACTGGCCGCAACAAGCTGGTCAAGTTCGAGGATCACTTCCACGGCTGGCACGACGTCGTGTCCGGCGCCTCCGTGGCCGATAGCGACGTTCCTGCTGCCTTCGGTGTGGCGCGTCAGACGATGGAGACGCTCTACAGCCTGCCGCCCGGCGACATCGACGCCGTCCGCCAGACGTTGCGCGACGACAACGACATCGCCGCGGTCATCGTCGAGCCGACGGGCGCGCATTACGGCCAGACGCCGCTGCCGGCCTCATTCCTGCATGAGCTGCGCCAGGTCACGCAGGAGGCGGGCGTCCTCCTGATCTTCGATGAGGTCGTCAC
>JBFWZE010000183.1:0-4849 GCA_050185685.1 Dehalococcoidia bacterium | reverse complement strand
ACAACGTCGCTTCGGCTGGTAAAACCAAGCTCGTCTTACTACACTCCTTCTGAAATGTTTCGTACCTGCGGTTTCCAACCGGTGCTTAACGGCGCCAGCCGGGCTTTTGACGCCGGGCTGGCCTCAGCGGCTGTTATGCCTCTGCACCAGGAGTTGGCACCATGGACGAAGCGATCCTTTGCGTAGACCTTCGGCGCACCTTCACCACCCGTAGCTTCCGCGGCCCCGTCCGTGAGTCCGTCGCGCTGGCGGGCATCAACCTCAGCGTGCCTCGCGGCGTCGTTTTCGGGTTGCTGGGCCCGAACGGCGCCGGCAAGACGACCACGGTACGTATCCTCTCGACGCTGCTTACCCCCACGAGCGGCGTGGCCCGTGTGCTCGGCCTCGATGTCGAGCGCCAGACGAAGGAGGTACGCCGCCACATCGGCTTTGTCCTCGGCGGCGACCGCGGCCTCTACGGACGCCTGACCGCGAAGGAGAACCTCGAGTACTTCGCGGCGCTGAACCACATGGAGCCGCGATTCGCAACGAGGCGCTCGGAGGAACTGCTCGACGCGGTTGGCCTCTTCGACCGCCGCAACACGCTGGTCGAGGAGTTTTCGCGTGGCATGAAGCAGCGCCTGCACATCGCGCGCGGCCTGCTCACCGACCCCGAGGTCGTGTTCATGGACGAGCCGACGATTGGCCTCGACCCGCTGGTGGCGAAGGAGATCCGGGAAATCGTCCCCCGCCTCGCAGCCAGCGGGAAGACCGTGCTGCTGACCACCCACTACATGGCCGAGGCCGATACGCTGTGCCAGGCCGTGGCGCTGATCGATCGCGGCCGCATCGTCGCCGAGGGCTCGCCGGCCGAGATCAAGCGGCGGGTGAGCGGCTTCAACGTGCTCGAGGTGGTGCTGCGGGAGACGACGCCCGAGCTGGTCGAGGCGATTCACGCGCTGCCGGGCGTACTCTCCGTTGCCACGCTGCCTGAGGGCCTGTCGCAGCGCCTCTCCGTCCAGACCAAGGACGTGGCGGCACTGCGCGGCACCATACTCGGCCTGATCGACGCCTCCCGCATCCAGAGCCTCGTCGAGCGCGAGCCCACGCTGGAGGAGGCCTACGTCTCGATCCTGGGGTGAGCTGACGGTTAGCCTTCGGCGAGCACCGCTTCCATCGGCTCTTCCTGCTTCTTCCGCTCGACCTCGTGGGGCTTGAGGGCGTCGTCGTGGACGAAGTAGGCGAGGATGAGGCCGGAGGCGGAGACGATCGCCATCGCGATGAACGCATCGCTGAACGAGGCGAGCAACGTGCTCGGCGCGATGTCTGACGACGAGATGCTCGCCCCGTCCGGCGCACCGTGCCAGGCGAGGCTGACGACCAGGATCGTCGTGAGCATTGCAGTGCTGGCGGAACCGAAGATGCGCATCATCACGTTGCTGAGAGCGCTCGCCCGCGGCATCTGGTCGCGCGGCACCGTGTTAAACGCCATCGTCTGCACCGGCATCATGCAGAAGCCCATGCCGAAGCCTCGCAGGGCAGAGATGCCGGCGATCGTCAGCTCGCTCGTGCCCTCGTTGATCTGACTGAGGGCGACGGCGGTGCCGAAGAGGAAGAGCAGCCCGGCGGCGGTGAAGGGACGCGGCCCAAGGCGGTTGTAGAGCCGGCCCGCCATGTTGATCGCGATGAAGTCGCAGATGGCCACCGGAAAGAGCAGGAGGCCGGTCCTCGACGCGCTGATGTGGTAGGCGTCCTGGAGCACCAGCGGCAGAAGGAAGTTGCTGCCGAAGAAGCAGAACTGGGTGATGAACTGCATCACCGCGGCGATCGCGAACATCGGGTGCTGGTACAGGCGTAGCTGGAGGAGCGGGTCGCGCGTCCGCAGCTCATGCAACACGAAGCCGAGCACGCCGATCGCGCCACTGGCGATGAGGACAATCGTCAGGCTGCCCCAGCCCTTCTCCGAGCCCTCGCTGAGGCCGAAGAGCAGCGCCGGGAAGGAGAAAGCGATCAGCAGGAAGCCGAGCCCATCGAGCTTCGTCGCCCGCTGCTGCAGCGTCTCATGCAGGAGCTTCGCGGCGAGACCGAGGGTCAGGACGCCGACGGGCAGGTTGATCAGGAAGATCGCGCGCCAGCTGACGTAGTCGACCAGGAAGCCGCCAACCGTGGGCCCAAGGATCGGGCCCATGAGCATCGGAAGGCCGAGCAGGACCATGAAACGTCCGCGCTCCAGCGGCGTGATCATCGTGAACATCAGCGCCATGCCGACCGGCTGCAACATGCCGCCGCCGAGACCCTGGAGGACGCGGGCGAAGATCAGCGCCGGCATCGACCAGGCGAAGGCACAGAGGGCAGAGCTGAGGATGAAGGACGCCATCGTCAGCATGTAGAGCCGCTTGAGGCCGAATCGCTCGCCGAGGAAGCCGCTGAGGGGAATGACCACCGCCATGCTGATCAGGTAGATCGTCACGACGAGCTGGCCTTCGGCGACGTCGGTGTTGAAGTCGCGCGTGATGCCGGGCAAGGCGACATTGACGATCGTCGCGTCCAGCAGGGTCATGAAGGAGCCGAGGGTGATGACGCCGAGCGAGAGCCAGCGGCGGTCGAAGCCGCCTTGCGAGAGCGTTGCGCTATTCATATGGCTGAAAGGGTTCCATCGGGGAAAAGGTCGGAAGGCACAGTACAGTTTACGGCGGTGGCAGACTTTAAGGGATTGAAATTCCTGATGCAGATGTCGGCTGTCGTCAACACGTAACAAACACGCTTTTCGAATGCCCCCGTTTCCTTCACGTCATGAGGAGAACCGGATCTTCACGACCCTGAAAGGGCGCCCGTCGTACGGTCAGATGACTCAACCTATGGAGGAAGTCATGAGCGAACGAGCGACCAACGACCAGCTTCGAGCCGATGCGACGGAGCGCGTGCCAGAAACCGGATCTCGCGACTATGAGGCGGGTACGACGCCCGGCAGCCACGCAGACGCACGCATGACCACCGCCGATCTCGCGTACGGCCGTGATGACGGAAACGCGATGAAGCAGCCTGCCGCGACGGACGACGAGGAGCGCATCTCGCTGATCCAGGAGGCGGACGTCGGCGGCTACCGCGAGCGCTGGACCTCGATCCAGACGCATTTCATCGACGAGCCGCGTGAGACCGTGAGTGACGCAGACGAGCTTGTTGCCGAGGTGATCCAGAGCCTTGCCCGCCGCTTCGCCGAGGAGCGTCAGAACCTCGAGCAGCAGTGGCAGAGCGGCTCCGAGGTTTCGACCGAGGACCTGCGCCAGGCGATGCAGCACTACCGGAGCTTCTTCGAACGCCTGCTCGCGGCCTAGCGCTTCTGTAGAGCCCTGCCGATCGCTTCGATGCCGGCGGCGGAATCGTATCCGCCGCCGCGTCCGCCACACGCGAAGCAGTTGATGCCGTTGATTACCACGATGGCGTCGCTGAAGGAGACGAGGCCTACGTAGTTCCGAGGGCAGGCGACTTCGGCAGCGCTGACCGGGTTACCCGACGACGAGTCCTGGGGCGGCGTTCCGACCTGCGGTTGGGCGAGCGGCGGACGAGGTGTCTCCGGCCCGGGGGCATGAATCTCGATGCGCCGGTCGGAGAGCTGAATGACCTGGGGCTCACCGCACGGAGGCTGCGTCGAAAGATCGCCGAGCTCGGTCCCGACAAATGCGTTCCAGTCGCCAGGCAGCCAGATCGCAAGGTGGATGCCGGCGTCGGGTCGAGGATCACCGTCCGCTCTTCTGTAATCAATCTTGACCTTGTTTCCGGGGGAGCTCCCCGCTGGCATTGGTCCGAACGCTTCGTGCAGCGTCATCTGCGTTAGCCCGGCGGGAGCGAAATCGAGGCCCAGCCAGTACACCTGCACGCCGAGGTCGCTGCGGTCGAGCGCGACGGTGCGGTCGTCGGTGTCCTGGGGCTTCAGCGGTTCCGCCTTCCCTGCTCGTTTCTGCTGTACGTCGGCAAGGCCTCGGGTGAAGGTGAGGATGTCCGGCTGCGCATCACCGGCGACGCTGATCAGGTTTATCCGGCCGCCCGACCGCCAGCCCAGGACGATACCCTCCTCCTGCGTGTTGACGTCGCGAAACTCCATGATCGCGGCCCCATCTTCGAAATCGTACGGTTCCGACTCGAGGTCTATTGCGGTGCCGATCACGCGCCGGCCCAGCTCGGGCAACACCGTCATCACCTGCGATGCGGTATCGACGGATGGCAACTCCACGGCGGCGCTGACGATCGAATGCGGTCCCTGATCCCTGTGTGGGCGCTGAAGCTCGATGCTGCAGACCGGCGGGAAGTTCATGCCGAGAATCGCGTCGAGCGCCGGCGGTCTTCCTTCGGGCGTCAGTGCGCCACAGCCGCTATCGTCGCCGATGGAGTAGCCGGCAGGCAGGTCACTCAGACGTATCAGCGTTTGTTCCAGCGGTACCGGCTCCGGCGCTTCGTCCGATGAACTGAGGACCACCAGCCCAGCCAGGGCAACTGCCACGACCAGAACCGCGGCAAGCAACGCAAGGCGCCCTCTCCTCATCCCAGGATCGTAGCCCCGATTGTCTCGATCCTCACAGCTGAAGCATCGGCCATCTGTTCGACTCGCCACTAGGTGTGGCGCCCCGTAGAATTGATGGGTGCCAAGAGACGCCGAAACCCTCGCAGTCATTGCCCTGTCGCCGGAGGAGTACGACCTGATCGTCGCGAAGCTCGACCGTGAGCCGAACGACGTCGAGCTTGGCATGTTCGGCGCGATGTGGAGCGAGCACTGCGGCTACAAGAACAGTAAACCGCTGCTGCGCCTCTTCCCGAGCACCGGCGCACGCGTCCTGACGCAGCGCGGCGGTGAAAACGCCGGCGCCATCGACAT
>JBFWZE010000182.1:0-6537 GCA_050185685.1 Dehalococcoidia bacterium | reverse complement strand
TGGCGGTCGCCGTCCTGCAGATACATCAGCGGCGTCAGGCGAGGCTCACCAGTCTTCGCGCCCTTCGTGTGCAGGAGCAGGACGGGGCCTCGCGGCGGCACGACCGTGACGACGCCGCTGTTGGCGCGGAACTGCTCGACGACAAGACGGTTCTTTGCGTTCATTTGCTTCCAGTCTCCCATCTCGCCTCGTAGACGCAAGGCGCGGTGTCCCCGGTGTAGGCTGTTCGGGATGCAGATCGACGCCACAAAACATCTTCGAAAAAAGTTCTGCGCAAAATGTCGATCCGTCTGTCGCTGCTTCGACGCCTTAGTAGAGGGCCGGTGAGTCCGGTGAGCTTGAACCGGTAACCGCCCAATACGAACAGGAGAAAACCACGATGAAATTCCTCGGACTTCTGCACGCTGACGCCGCTTCTGAGGCCGGCACGCCTCCCGACCCGGAGCTCTTCGCCCGCATGGGGCCCTTCATCGAAGAGGTCATGAAGGCGGGCGTCCTGGTCGCCACCGACGGCCTCCAGCCGAGCTCGAAGGGCAAGCGCATCAAGCTGGAGAACGGCAAGATGAGCGTCATCGACGGCCCCTTCACCGAGTCGAAAGAGCTCGTTGCCTCGTTCGCCATCTACGACGTTGAGTCGATGGACGTTGCGGTGTACTGGACCGAGCGCTTCCTCGAGGTCCTCGGCGGCGGTACCTGCGAGATCCGGCCCTTCATGACCTTCGACGACTTCCCGGCTGAGATGGTCACGCCTGAGGCGGTGGCCTCGGAAGAACGCTGGCGGGAGCAGATGGCGAAGAACGCCGAAGAGAAGAAGTAGCGATTCTCGCGTGACGCCGGGCCGGGGCTGACGACCGGTCCGGCGTTCGCGCGCGTGTGACGAGTTGCGATAGGGGCGAACAGGTTGGCAGAGAAGCAAAGCTTCCACACCACGCTGCATCAGACCGGCAACAACACCGGAATCGTTGTGCCGCCAGAGGTCGTCGAGGCGCTTAACGCAGGCAAGAAGCCGGCGGTGACTGTGACACTCAACGGGCAATACTCCTACCGAAACAGCATCGCCTCGATGGGCGGACGGTACTTGATCTCGTTCAGCTCCGACCATCGAGCCGCGTCCGGTATCAAGGGTGGCGACGATATCGACGTCGAGCTGGAGCTGGACACGGCCCCGCGCACCGTCGAGGTGCCGGACGACTTCCAGGCGGCGCTCGACGAGGACGAAGCCGCGAAGACCTTCTTCGAGAGCCTCACGTACAGCCACCGGCTACGTCACGTCCTCGCGATCAATGATGCGAAAACGCCGGAGACGCGTACGCGCCGGATCGAGAAGGCACTCGAGATGCTGAGGGTCGGCAAGAAGTAGCCCTGGACGACAGGCACCCGGTAGAGGAACGAATGGCGGGCGCCATGCCCGCTACTCTCGGTTCCCTGTACCCTGTTCCTCGTGGCCACAGATATTAACCGCACGATCGACGCGGTCTGGCACATGGAGTCGGCGAAACTTATCGCCGGGCTCGTACGCATGACCCGTGACGTCGATACCGCCGAGGACCTCGCGCAGGACGCCTTGATTGCCGCGCTGGAGCAGTGGCCGGAGCAGGGCATCCCGAACAACCCCGGCGCCTGGCTGATGACGATCGCCAAGCGCCGCGCTATCGACCGGATGCGCCGCCGCCCGATGCTGGACCGCAAGCATGAGGAGCTGGCACGCGAGATGGAGGTCAAGCAGGACCTCGCCGGCGACGACATCGACGCCAACCTCGACGAGGACGACATGGGCGACGACCTCCTGCGCCTGATCTTCATCGCCTGCCACCCTGTGCTCTCAACCGACGCCCGCGTCGCCCTGACGCTGCGACTCCTCGGCGGCCTGACGACGGACGAGATCGCGCGCGCCTTCCTCGTCCCGGAGCCGACGCTGGCGCAGCGCATCGTTCGGGCGAAGCGGACACTCTCGGAGGCACGCGTGCCCTTCGAGGTGCCGGACGCCACCGAGCGGCAGCAGCGCCTTGCCTCGGTGCTCGAGGTGATCTATCTCGTGTTCAACGAGGGCTACTCGGCTACGGCGGGCGACGACTGGATGCGGCCAGCGCTCTGCGACGAAGCGCTGCGCCTCGGGCGCATCCTCCAGGGACTCACACCCGGTGAATCGGAGGTCCACGGCCTCGTCGCGCTGATGGAGATCCAGGCGTCACGCGCGCGCGCCCGCACCGACGCGAACGGCGAGCCGATCCTGCTGCTGGACCAGAACCGGGCGCGCTGGGACCAGCTGCTGATCCGCCGCGGCCTCGCCGCCCTCAAGCGCGCCGAAGACCTCGCGTCGCCGCTGGGGCCGTACGCGCTGCAGGCGTCGATCGCTGCCTGCCATGCCCGTGCCCGCACCGCCGCTGAGACCGACTGGAGCCGCATCGTCGCCCTGTACGACGCGCTCAGTCAGCTCTATCCGTCGCCAGTCGTCGGCCTCAACCGCGCCGTTGCCGTTGGGATGGCCTACGGTCCCGCCTCCGGCCTCGAGGCGCTCGACCAGCTCCTCGACGAGCCGGCTCTGCGCGCCTACCATCTCCTGCCCAGCGTCCGCGGTGACCTCCTCATGAAGCTCGGCCGCTACGACGAAGCCCGCCACGAGTTCGAACGTGCCGCATCGATGACGCGAAACGCCCGCGAGCAGAAGCTGCTGCTCGAGCGCGCCGCGGCAGCGAAGGACGCGGGGTAGACGCGGCGCGAGCCAAAGCGCGGGCGTCGACGGGAGGTTGTCGTGAACCCCGGCTTGAAAGCCGGGGCTACGCTCCAGTGTGGCCGCAGTGGGACTCGGCCGAGAGCCGAAGGAGCGCCAACATCGCAAGACTCATCGGCCTTTGATGAACGAGAACGAGCCACCGTTCCGTAGGGCAATTTCATGAAATTGCCCTACAGAACGCGGGGAACCCGTGGCGGCATCTTTACGCGCTCGTTGGCAACGAGACCTCGGCGACACCCTGGGTGGGGCGGTCGCCGCGAGGGTCCTCGATGAAGACGTCGAGCTTCACGATGGTGTCGGCGCCGTCTTCGCGGGTGTCCGTGATCAGGCCGATACACTTCAGATCTTCGCCGTGGCGGGTCGGCCGGCGGTAATTGAGGTCGAGGCTCAGGACACGGCCCTGCGGTCCCGCCCAGTCGGTGAGGAGCTGGGACAGGAAGGCGAAGCTCATCGGCCCGGGGATGATCGGCCGGGAGAAGCCGATGTCCCCGGTGCCCTCGCCGCTCGTGAAGCGGGCGCTGACGCTGGGGTTGCGGTCCTCCGTGCGCCAGACACCGAGAAACGCCTTCACCTGGTCGATGTCGGGCGACTTCACCAGCGGCCCAATCTCGTCGCCGGGCTCAATGTCTGCGCCGTATAGCTGCTCAGCCACGTTCCACCGTCCTGTGCACCGTCGAGCCATCGACGACCGCGACGACCTCGCCGTCCTGATTCGTATAGGTGTTGCGGCGTACGACGAAGAGCATCGAGCCGCTGCGGCCGGTCTTCTCGTAGATCTCTTTGACCGCCTGCGTGATCTTTACCGTATCACCAGCCCTGAGGGGCAAGAGAAAGTCACAGTGCTGGCCCGCGTTGAAGGTCGTGTTGCCGTAGACCACCTTCGGGTCGAGGCCGGGCTTCGTTGCCGGCAGCGTCATCACGAAGGCGGGCGGCGCGACGATCGTGCCGTACGGGCCGTTCGCGGCGGCGTCGGCGTCAATGAAGAGCGGGTTCGTGTCGCCGATCGCTGCGCAGTAGGCGGCGATATGCGCGGGATCGACGAATGCTTCGCCGATTTCGACCTCGACGCCAATGACGCTGGCGTCGTACTGGACCTGGGTATCACTCATAGTTGATGGCTCCGGTCAATCGAGCTCGTTCATGGTCTCTTCGATACGGACGGGGAAGTACTCGCCCTCACGCAGCTGCTCTACCAGCTCTTCCATGCGCGTAATCGGCCGGTTGAACGCGGTGAGGCAGCGGCCGATCGAGCTGACGTAGTGGGCATCGCTGCCGCCGATCCGCCGAAAGCCGTGCTTCTCGACCAGCGCCATCGAGCGGCCGTTCTCTTCGCTGCTGCTACCGCCGTTCAGCTCCTCGATCGCGGCGATGTAGTCGACGTTCTTGCCAGCCTCGACGTACTCCCAGATGCCGATACGGGGCCGGCCTGCGTGGGCAGCGACCGCGAAGCCGCCGAAGTCGTACACGGCCTGGAACAGGTCGGCCGACGACAGATCAACGCGGGCGAAGTCGAAGTGGTTCTTGAGGCGGTCGTCGATGCCGTAGACGAGGACGTGGCCGACATCGGTCTCGAGCTCGGCGCCCTTGAGGACGACGGTGCCGAACTGGGCGGCAAGGTCATCGTAGACGACCGACGGGTCGAAGCTGCGGTGCTCGGTGAGGACGAAGCCGTTGACGCGGTAGCCGCGCTTGCGACGCCCGGCGATCCACTTCAGATACCCTTCGACCGTCCCGCCGGCATCATCCGAAGCATCGATCGAGTGGCTGTGCAGGTCGAAGTAGTAGAGCTCGTCCACGTGGCGCCGATTCTAGCAGATAGGCCGCCACCGCCCAATCGCCGCTCAGGCGTGTCGAGTCTCCCGCCTCGATCGCGTTGCACGGCTCGCTCCCAGCGGCCGGCGCGAAAACAGCCAGCCAATCACGACGAACGAAGCGCCCCAGACGAGGAAGCCGATGTCCCAGCCCAGCGGGCCGCCGAGGTCGTCACGTACGTGATGAACACCGAGGACCTGGTGGTCGACGATGCCCTCGACCAGGTTGAAGCCGCCCCAGCCCATGAGGATTGCCCCCACCAGGGGCAGCGACCAGGTCATGTCGTACCGGCGCTCGACGCTCCAGAGCATGACAATGCCGGCGATGGTAGCGATCCAGGTAGCGCTGTGAAAGATGCCGTCCCAGGTCGTATTCACTTCGAGGCCGGGCACTGTATTGCTCGGATGCCCGTAGCTGGTGAGCATGTGGTGCCACTGCAGCAGCTGGTGGAAGACGATGCCGTCGAAGAAGCCGCCGAGCCCGATACCGAGCACGACACCCGCCCGGAGGAGCGGCCCGCGCACCTGGTCATTCATCATTCGCCTCCATCGACCCACTATCGAAGGCCTGCCATTTCAAGGAACCGCTTTGTCGGCTAACCGGGATAACTGAGGTGTGGCAGTCGCTCAGGCCGCACCACTGGTACGTTTTAGATAGTTGACAGGGTCACGACTTCGTTTAAGCATGAACGAACTACAAATCATCATCGCGATCGATGGAGGTATCTCCGTGACCCTTTCCTACCGCAACGACGAGCTCCTGCGCATGGTCGACCCTGAAAAGGGCCTCGTCGACCGCCGCATCTACTCCGACATGGACATCTACAACCTCGAGATGGAGCGCATTTACGCCCGCGCGTGGAACTTCATGTGCCACGCGTCGCAGATCCCGAATCCCGGCGACTTCTTCATGACTTTCATCGGCGAAGACCGCGTCATCGTTGTCCGCGACAACGAGGGCATGCCCCAGGTCGTCGTGAACAGCTGCCGCCACCGAGGCAACGCTGTCTGCCGCGCCGAGGAGGGCCACGCGACCTCGTTTATGTGCACCTACCACGGCTGGACCTACGACCTGAAGGGCAACCTGGTGGGCGTCCCCGGCTTCAAGGAGGTCTACCACGAGGAGCTCGACCGCGAGAACTGGGGCCTGATCCGCGCCGCGCAGGTCGACGAGTACAAGGGCTTCGTCTTCGCGACGATGGACCCGGACGCACCGTCGCTGCACGAGTTCCTCGGCGACGCCGGCCGCATGGGCCTGAGCACCCTCGCCGAGCGCGGTGAGGACATGAAGCTCGTCCCCGGCGTGCTCAAGTACGTCATCCCGTGCAACTGGAAGTTCGCGGTCGACAACGTCTGGGACTACTACCACGCCAGCGTCGCGCACGCTTCGGCGTCAATGTCCGGCTTCAACAACTCGCAGCAGCGCCCCGTCGGCCAGTACCAGAGCGAGCACCTGATCTTCCTCGGCGAGTACGGTCACGTGCTCGGCGGCCCGCGCCTGACCGACCAGACACGAGCCGCGCTCAAGCCGGCAACGGAGCAGCTCCAGGCGGGCGCCGACGAAACCTGGCGCGACCGTCCCGCAACGATCGCTGCCCTGGGTAAGGTCGGCAGGGAGTCTCGCGGTCACACGAACGTCTTCCCCAACCTCTGGGTCGCGCAGGACCAGGTAAGCCTGCGACTGCCGAAGGGCCCGTCATCCACCGAGATCTGGTGGTTCACGATCCTGCCGCAGGACAAGGGTAAGGACGTCATCGAGTCGAAGCGCTACCGCGCGGAGCACACCTTCGGCCCCGCCGGCATGCTCGAGGAAGAAGACGGCGAGAACTGGGGTCAGAGCACCCGTGGCATGGTCGGCGCCGTCAGCGACCGCTACCCGCTGCACTTCGCGATGGGCATCAACCACGGCGAGATCATCCGCGACGAGCTCAGCCCGCCCCGCATCGAGCCCAAGGCCGGCCCGAACGAGCACGGCCAGCTCTGGCACTACCG
>JBFWZE010000181.1:0-6602 GCA_050185685.1 Dehalococcoidia bacterium | reverse complement strand
CCCTCGCGGATTTCGCAGCGGAGGTCCCAGGCTTCACTGGAGTTGCGGGCGCTCATCAGGGCTCGCAGCTCTACCGCGTTTGCGTCCGTGTTCGTCACCTGCAGACTCCAGACCTTGCCGTCCCAGTGACTCGACTTCTCCAGCAGCCCCAGGAGACCTTCGCGGACCTCGGCGACCGGCACCGTGTAGTCGGTGTGGACCGTGACCGCGCCCAGCAGGTCTGAAGTTCGACGCGTCCAGTTCTCGATCGGGTTGCTGATGAAGTAGCTCAACGGCAGGATGAGGCGCCGCGAATCCCAGACCCGAACGACGATGTAGGTCAACGTGATCTCTTCGATACGGCCCCATTCGCCCTCGATAACGACCACGTCATCGAGCCTCACCGGCTGGGTCAGGGCAATCTGGAGGCCCGCGATCAGGTTCTCGAGTGCAGGCCGCGCAGCCATACCGACGACGAGAGCGAGCAGCCCCGCCGAGGCGAGGAGGCTCACACCGAGCTGACGAACGCTGGGGAAGCTCATCAAGATTACCGAGGCGGTGATCACCACGATGATGACGATGCCGGCGCTGCGCAGGACGGCAACCCTCGTACGCAGGGCGCGGGCGGCGAGGTTGTCGCTGACCGCCGTCGGGTATCGCTCCGCGATCACGTCCTCTGCTACGCCGAGCAGGGCAATCGCGAGCCAGCCAAAGCAGCCGATGATCGCGAGGCCGAAGCCGCGTGCCAGCACCAGCTCCAGCGACGGCGGCAAGTCGGCCACCGGCAGCACCAGGATGATTGCGATGAGGGGAACCAGCGCCCGCAGCGGCCCGCGGGCATGGCGCATGACCGACCCTTCCCAACCGGTCTCAAACCGCCTCAAGAGGCGAAAGACGAGAGTGTGGACGATGAGGCCGGCAACAGCGGCCGCGATCAGGGTCGCGATCGAGGCAACCACGCGCCACTCGTGCGTGTCTAACATTCGGCACCTGCCTTCGGAGAGTCTCTCTGATCGATGCTAGGGGCAGGAAATCTCAGGACAACCGAAGCCTTGTTCGTGCACCCGGGATCGCGACTTCACGAACCGCCTGCGTCAGCCCAGCGTGGAGTCTGCGCCACGACCACGGCAACCTCGTTCCTCCAGCCATTGACCGCGAGGCTCGTAGCTCATCGCTCGCTGCTCGGAGCTCGAGACTCGCTGCTTACGGGCGCTTTCTTGTTCCTCCTTCGTCTCTGCGCTACGATTGCGGCCTGTTTTTTCCGCATTCGAGGAGGCCTTTGAAGTGACAGATTGGCGAGAGCTGGAGAGCCGCGTATTCATGACGACCGGGCGTCGTATGCCTGTGGTCGTCGTCCGCGGTGAAGGCACCCGTGTCTGGGACGACAACGACAAGCCCTACCTCGACTTCTTCGGCGGGCCCGCGGTCCACAGCCTCGGTCACTGCCACCCGGTCGTCGTCGAGGCGATCGAGAAGCAGGCGCGGACGCTGATCCACGTCTCGAACGCCGTGTATTCGGTGCCGCAGCTGCAGCTCGCCGAGCTCTTGATCGGCAACTCCGTTTTCGACCGCGTCTACTACCCGAACACGGGTGCAGAGGCGAACGAGGCGGCGATCAAGCTGGCGCACAAGTGGGGCCGCGAGCGCAAGAACGGCGCTTCGGAGATTATCGCGACGGTCGACGGCTTTCACGGCCGCACCCTCGCCGCGATCACCGCGTCCGGCACGCCGCGCTACAGCGAGCCCTTCGCGCCGTTGCCGCCCGGCTTCCACCACGTTCCCTTCAACGACATCGAGGCACTGCAGGCGGCGACGACGCCCCAGACTTGCGCGATCATCATCGAGCCGATCCAGGGCGAGGGCGGCGTCAACGTCCCCAACCCCTCGTACTTGCCTGCCGTCCGCGCCTGGTGTGATGAGCAGAACATCCTGCTGATCGCCGACGAGGTGCAGACGGGCATGTGCCGCACCGGCCCTCTGTTTGCCTACCAGGGCATGGGCTTCGAGCCCGACGTCATGACGCTGGCGAAGGGCATCGGCTCCGGCGTGCCGCTGGCGGCGATCCTCGCGAAGGAGAGCTGCGCCGTCTTCACGCCCGGCGACCACGGCTCCACCTACGGCGGCAACCCGCTGATGACGGCGGTCGGCTACGCGGTGACCAAGTACATGCTCGACACCGACATGCCGTCGCGCGTCGAGGCGATCAGCGGCTACCTCGTCGGCAAGCTCGAAGCGCTGAAGCCGAAGCTGCCGGTGATCAAGGAGGTCCGCGGCAAGGGCCTGCTGCTGGCGATTGCCTTCGACCGCGACATTGCTGAGCGCGTCACACTCGACTGCCTGGCGAACGGCTTGATCGTCAACAACGTCCGCCCCAACGCCGTCCGCCTGGCGCCGCCGCTCACGGTGAGCGAGGCCGAGGTCGACGAGGCGGTCGGCATCATCGAGAACGCGATCGCCCGCGCGGTCTAGCACCGGTTCCGGAATACACCGAAGGGGCGGCGCCAGCAGGCGCCGCCTTTTTGTTTCGTATCGTCAGATCTTCAGCGTCCCGCTGAGTACAAGGGCGAGGAACACGGCGACAATGGCCGACTGGATAAGGGCGAGGACGAGGGTTGCGGTCACTGGGCGTCGTCTCCTGTGTGGTCTGCTACCAGTAAGCCCGAAATCGATGCCTCGTCCGACGGCCGCCAGAGGGAGACGCCCTCGACATTGCGGCCTCCGCCCTTCGGACGAGGCTTGCCGTTTCGTCTCGATGGGGCGCCGGCGAAAATGCAGCGCAAGCTCGATTCTGTCCGCCCCGGCCTGAACGCCGGGGCTACGTTGACGCCACTCGGGCGTAGCCCCGGCGTTCAGGCCGAGGCGTCATCCTCGCCACCTTCGGTCCGTTCTCAGTCGGGCTTCAGCCCTACCCGAAGTTATGCACCCGCTTGCTCGCCGCCTGCATCAGGGGCAGCTCCTCGAAGCGCTCGGCGATCACATTGACCGACCGCTCCTGGCGCTCGATGTGGCCGTGGACGATGAGGGCGGGCGCGTGCTCGATGAGATGGCGGAACTTCGGGATCAGCCCCGGCGCCGTGATGATGTTCATCAGGCCAAAGTCGTCCTCGAGCGTATGGAAAACAAAGCCTTTCGCCGTCTCCGGTGACTGCCGCACGGCGACGAGGCCGCCGACGCTGACGGGAGCACCCTTCGGCAGGTCGTCGAGGCGTTTGCTCGGCGTGATGCCCTCGTGGAGGCCGGCGCGGACGAGGTCCATCATGCGGCCTCGTACGGCGATGCCTGTGAGCATGAAGTCGGCGCCGATCCGCTCGTGGTCGTTCATCTCGGCGAGCTCGGGCGTCGCGTCGGCGGGCAGTAGCTGCAGCGGGAGCTGGGCGCCGAGGGGCTGGTAGAACGTCCCGAGCTGCCAGAGCAGCTCGCGCTCGTGCAGCCCGGTCCAGGCGAAGGCACCGAGGTTGATCAGGTTCTCGATCGCCTCTCGTCCCAGCCTCGTGCGGCGCCAGAAGTCCCAGAGCGAGCGGTAGGGCCCGTTCGCACGCTCCGCGTCGAGGCGCTGCCAGGCCGCCTCTGCCAGCCCTTTCACGTAGCGATAGCCGAGACGCACGGAGCTGCGGTCGGGGTAGACGACGTCGTCCTCCATCGTGCATTCGACGCTGCTGTGGTTCACATCGACGGGGCGAATCTCGATATTGTGGCGGCGGGCGTCGTTGGCGATGACCTCCGGCGTATAGAAGCCCATCGGCTGCTCGTTGAGGAGGGCGCAGTAGAACTCCACCGGGTAGTACCGCTTCAGCCAGGCGACGTGGTACGCGGTCACCGCCATCGCCGCGGCGTGCGACTTCGGGAAGCCAAAGGAGGCGAAGGCGATGATCTTGTTGTAGATCGTCTCGGCCGTCTCCGGCGTGAGGCCGTTCGCCGCGCAGCCGGACATGAAGTCGCGGCGGTACTTCTCCATCTCCTCGTGCGAGCGCTTGCGGCTCATCGCCCGGCGCAGGCCGTCCGCCTGGGCGCTGCTGAAGCCGGCGACCGCCATCGCCGCCATGATCACCTGCTCCTGGAAGACGAAGACGCCCTTCGTCTCCTCCAGCGCCGGCTGCAGCAGCGGGTGGTCGTAGGTCACCGGCTCGAGACCGAGGTTGCGGGCGATGTAGGGGTGGACGGCGCCGCCCTGGATCGGGCCGGGCCGGATCAGCGCGACCTGGATGATCAGGTCGTGGATCTCGACCACCTTGATCCGCAGCAGCACCTGGATCTGGGCCCGGCTCTGGATCTGGACGATGCCCAGGACGTCGCCCGACTGGATCATCTCGTAGACCTTCGGGTCGTCGAGGCGGATGTCCTTCTGGACGACGACGCGGCCGTGGCGCTCTCGGACGTAGCGGATGCCACGGTTGAGCTGGTCGAGGCTGGGATAGCCCAGAAAGTCGAGCTTGATGAAACCGGCGTCGGCGACCGAGTCTTTGTCCCACTGGCAGATGAAGCGGCTGTCCATCGCCGTCGCCTCGATCGGCACCTGCTCGTCCATGCGCGTCGTCGAGATGATCATGCCGCCGGAGTGCTGGCTGAGGTGGCGCGGCAGCCCCAGCAGCTGGTTCACGAGCGTGATGAAGTCCTGCCAGATTGGGAACCTGACGCGGTGCTCGAAGCCCGGCATCTCCTCCAGCTCGAACTCCAGCTTCTTGGCGAAACGGCCCCGCATCCGCTTGGCGATCGCGTCGATCTCTGTCTCCGGCAGGCCGAGCGCCTTGCCCACGTCGCGGATCGCGCTGGCGTAGCGATACTCGATGAAGTTGCAGACCATCGCCGCCCGCTCGGTCGTGTAGGTCTCGAAGACGTGGCGGAACATCCGATCGCGGGCGTCACGGCCAAAGTCGAGGTCGACGTCGGGCACGTCGGTTATCGGGCGGTCCTCACTGAGGAAGCGCTCGACGGCGAGGTCGTACTTGATCGGGTCGATGCCCGAGAGGCCGAGGAGGAAGCAGACGAGTGAGCCGACGGAGGAGCCGCGGCCACGCACCGGCAGGTCGTTCTCGTGAGCGTAGCGGAGGATGTCCCAGAGACGCAGGAAGAAGCCGGCGCGGCGGCTCGTCTTGATCAGGTGCAGCTCCTGCTCCAGGCGGTCGACGACGTTCTGCGAGAGGCGGACGAGCGGCGACTTGCAGTAGTGCTCGTGCGCCAGCTCGTAGCACTTATCACGCAGGAACTCGTCGGCGTCGCGGCCGTCGCCGGAGTCGTAATCGGGGAAGACGTAGGTGAGGTCGCGGGTGAGGTCGAAGGAGCGGCAGCGCTCAGCGATGCGCAGCGTGTTCTCGACCGCCTCCGGTAGCTCGGCGAAGAGCGCCTCCATCTCCGCCGGGCGCTTGAGGTAGAACTCCGCGTTCGCGCGCAGATGCGGCCGCGCGTCCTCGAGGTTCGCGTAGTTGCGCACCGCCACCATCACGTCGTGCAGGCGGTGGCGGTCGGGGATGTCGTAGTGGACGTTGTTCGTCGCGACGACCGGCAGGCCAAGCTCGCTCGCCAGCGCGACCAGCGTGTCGTTGCGGGGCTGGTCCTCATAGACGAGGTTGTCCTGCAGCTCGAAGAAGAAGTTGTCCCGCCCGAAGACTTCGACATAGCGAGCAGCCCAGTTTCTCGCGTTTTCGAGCTCGCCCGCCTCGATCGCCGCCGGGACCGCGCCCTTGCGGCAACCCGATAGCGCGATCAGGCCCTCGGCGTGCTCCGGCAGCCACTCGAAGCGCACTCGCGGCGCTCCCCGCGGCGAGCTGAGGTTGGCGCGGCTGAGCAGGCGCGAGAGGTTCGCGTAACCGCGCGGCGTCTCGCAGAGCAGGGTGAGGTGAGAATCATCGCTCAGCGTGATTTCAGCGCCGATGATCGCCTGAATCCCCGATTTTTTCGCCTCCTGGGCGAACTTCATCGCCCCGGCGAGGCTGTCGTGGTCCGTAAGGGCGAGCGCACTGTAGCCCAGCTCCTTCGCCCAGAAGACCAGCTCCTCCGGCAGCGACGTCCCCTCCCGCAGCGAGAACGAGCTGTGGCAATGGAGCTCGACGTACACGTCGCGCCGCTCGAGTCTCCCCGCAGCATCTTCGAGGTCGGGCAGACGGTAGTTGGGCGCGACGCTGACCGGCCAGCCTCCGTGGCCCATCATTTCGGTCGTGATCGGCGAGCGGTTCGGGCGCATCAGTACTCCTGCCTCGCCCAGGTCCCGCTGAGCAGGTCGCGATAGACCGTGAACGGCGGGCCCTCCTCCGGGATGACGCGGTAGTAGTCGCGGCGTACCGGCTGCTCCCGCCACCAGTACTGATCGATGCGCCAGGGCCGGCGGACCAGGCGCACCTCCTGCCAGCGGCCGTAGAGGCGCACACGCAGCGGCGTGCCGTCGGCGCCAGCTTCGACCTCGATATCGCCGGGCGACTTCAGACGTCGGATTCGACGAGGATCTGGCGTTCTTCCGGTATGACTGACCATGGCTCTACATCCACACATCGATAGATCGGCGAGTAGCCGTATCGGGCTTTGAGCTGACGAATCGCCTCTTCGACCTGGCGCTGCTGGCGCTGCTTCTCCCCCAGCAGGAGCTGCTTGCCGGTCTCACCGCTGAGGCTGCTGAGGCGCAGGGTGAGGCT
>JBFWZE010000180.1:0-6654 GCA_050185685.1 Dehalococcoidia bacterium | reverse complement strand
TACGGCCGGATCATCGAAGGTGCGCGGGCGATGGTGCAGGAGAGTGAGGCGCGGCCGGCGTCGTGGGGCTTCCGCACCCGCGTCATGCGGCTGATGCTCGCTGCACCGTGGCGGCCGCGCGTTGCCTTCGGCCTGCTGCGCTTCTACCAGCGCTCACCAATCGCGCCGATCGCCCGCAAGCTGCTGCCTCACCGCTTGCGGGACATGGAGCGCATGCTGCCCAAGCTGCCGAGGCACCGCTACAACCCGCCGGAAGTCGCCGCTGTACCGGTCGGCGCCCCGAAGGCGACGGTGGCGATGCTCAACGGCTGCATCATGCCCCTTACCCACCCGCAGACGCACGAGGCCTCAGCGCGCGTGATGGCGCGCAACGGCCTCAAGGTCCTCGTCCCCGCGGCCCAGGGTTGCTGCGGCGCCCTCCACGCCCACAACGGCGACCCGGACGCCGCGCGGTCGCTGGCGCGCAAGAACATCGATGTCTTCCTCAAGAGCGGCGCCGAGTACATAGCGGTGGACTCCGCCGGCTGCGGTTCGACGATGAAGGAATACCCCAACCTGTTCCGCGATGAGCCGGCGATGCTCGAAAAGGCCCAGCGCTTCGCCGCGAAGGTGCGTGACGTCACCGAGTTACTGGTCGAAACCGGCTTCGAGGCGCCGAAGGGCCAGGTCGATGCCGTGGTGACCTACCAGGACTCCTGCCACCTTGCCCACGCGCAGCAGATCAAACTGCCGCCGCGCCAGATTCTGCGCTCGATCCCCGGGCTGACGCTGCACGAGATGCAGGCGCCCGACCGTTGCTGCGGCTCAGCCGGCATCTACAACATGACCCAGCCGGTGATGTCGCAGCGGCTGCTCGCGGACAAGATGGACGACGTCATGCAGACCGGCTGCGGCGTCATCGCAACGGCGAACCCGGGCTGCATGCTCCAGCTCGACCTCGGCGTCCGGCTGCGGGACGGCACGCAGGAGGTCGTCCACGTCGTCGAGCTGCTCGACCGCGCCTACCAGGCCGAGGACTCAGCGCCCGCGTCGTAGCTTTTCGGTCACAGCCTCGATCTGGTCCGCGAGCTCCTGTGTCGTGTCAACGCTGACGAGTCGCGAGGCCGGGACTTCGTCCGGCGCTTCGTACCGCTGCTTCTGGGCAAGGTAGACCTCCCAGCGTCCCTCTGAGGCCGTCCAGGGCTCGCTCTGGCGCTGCTCCTGCCGTTTCCTGACTACGGAGTCAGGTGCGCTGCATTCGACGACGGTAAACGGCACACCGAGCTGCCTCGCGATGGCATCGATGCGCTCACGCTGATGCTTCTCGATGTACGTGCCGTCGAGGACGACGCTCCGGCTTTCCCTGGCGTACGCCTCCGCCAGCTCCGCCATCAGGTCGTAGACCCGGCCGCGCTGCTCGGCGCTGTACTTCCCGGCGTCGATGTCATTCCCACCGCCGCTGGGCGTCGCGTCGGGATCGCGGCGCAGCACATCGGTGGCCAGATACACCGCACCGATGCGGGATGCCACGGCCCCGGCGAGGACGCTCTTACCGGAACCACTGAGGCCCATGACCAGGACGATGCCGGCAGGCTTGGAAGGCTTTGCGCACGACGTCGCCAGCGCAACGTAGCGACGTGCGCGGCCACGGGCGCCTGCTTTCTGCTCAGCGCCGACCTCGGGCCGGTCGAGCGTGAGGCTTTCGACGAGGCCTCGAACGCCCGCCCGATAGCAGCGATAGCCGCGCAGCAGCAGCGGCAGCTCGCGGTCGCCAATCGCGACGCAGTAGAGCCCGACGAGCACGTCCGCGAGGTCGGCCCGTCCACGAAACTCGAGGTCCATGGCGAGAAACGCGATGTCGAGCCCGGTGTCGGTGTAGCGGAGGGCGTCGTTGAACTCGATGCAGTCGACGAAGCCGATGCCGCCGCTCAGGGATTCGTCGTAGCAGACCGCATCGCTGCGCAGGTCGCCGTGGCAGTCGCGGATCCAGCCGTCCGTCTCGCGCCGCCGGAGCAGTGCGGCCTCGGTTCCGGGGAACGCCTGGCAGAACGTGTGCAGCGTTCGCAGCTGCGTGGGCCCGATCGTCCGGCGTTCATAGCGGCCAAGAGCCTCAAGGTTGTCACGCCAGTTCTTCGTGAAGCTCGCGGCACCGCCAATGCGGGTGATCTCGGCACTGCGTTCGGCTGCGTCGTGAAACGAAGCGAGACGAGCCGCGAGCTGCCCGAGCATCGGCAGCGTCACAGCGTCGTTCGCCACGAGCTTGTCCATCATGCGGCCTTCGGGGAGGCGCTTCATGTGCACGGCGTAATCGATAACGCCCATGCGGCCGCCGACGCGGTAGCTGTGACCGTGTCCTGTAATAGGCACGACGTCGAGGTAAATCTCGGGGCAGCCGCGCTTGTTCAGCCGCACCTCGTCTTCGCAGGCCTTGCGGCGTTTCGCGAGCGTCGAATAGTCGATGAAGCCGAAGTCGATGGGCTTCTTGATCTTGTAAACGTCTTCGCCGGCGAGGAACACATAGGAAACGTGCGTCTGAATCAGGCGCACGTCTCCACCTATCACGTGGGGGTAGGCGCCGGCGGAAAGCAGCGCCTGGACGTGCTCCGGCAGCTCGGTGCGTGCAGCCATCCCTACGAGTATCGACTACCCGGCGGCGATTTCCTCCGGTGACATCACACGAAAACCGATCTTCACGGTTACCTGGTACCAGGCAGGCGCGCCATCGACGATCTGACCGCGGATGTTCGCCACCTCGAACCAGTCGAGGCCCTTGATCGTCTCGCCGGCCTTCCTGACCGCTGAATCTATCGCTTCGGTTACCCCTGATTCGGAAGTGCCCACGAGCTCGATGATCTTGTAGGTGTGTCCGGCCATAGTTGCCTCCTGGCTTACGAGAAACGTCTGTCTGCGCTGATTGTATTCTCGGCACGCGCTTCCAGGGGCACAGTTCGCCGCTAAGCCATCATTACAGCCAGATACGAGCTAGAAGAGCTTCAGCCAGCGGTTCTCACGGTACCAGTCGAGCGTGTGGCGAACGCCCTCACGATACTCGACCTGGGGCTGCCAGCCGAGCTGCTCCTCGATCGCGCTGTTGTCGCATATCCAGTAGCGCTTGCCCATGCGCGCCGCCTTCTCCGAGGTCAACGGCAGCTGCTGGCCAACGATCCCTGCAATTGCGTCGGCCGCGGCGCCGCCGAGCTTGAACAACGACGGCGGCACTTCCGGCAGCCACAGGTTCTTACCGTATGCATCGCCTACTGCGGTGGCGAGATCGCGCCAGCTGTGGGGCGGGCCGTCGCAAGGGGTGAAAATCGCGCCGGACTTCTCCGACTTCTCGAGCGCCGTCACCATCGCGTCGGCGGCGTCATACACGTGGATCCAGCTGATCTGGTTGTCGCCGCGGCCGTAGAGCGGGACGACGCCGTATTTTGCCATCACGAAGAACGGCAGCAGGCCGCGGTCGCGCGGGCCGTAGATCACCGGCAGGCGCAGCACGGAGACGTTCATGCGCTGTCGCTCCGCCCGCACCGCGAACTCGCCCGTTAGCTTTGTCTTGCCGTAGGGCCCGTCGGGAAATGCCGGCTCGGAGGGCTGGACGTGGCCGTCCGGGCTGGGGCCCTGGGCGCTAAGGCTCGAGGCGTACACAAACCGCTCGATGCCGGTCTCACGCGCGATCTGGACGAGGTCGGCGGTGCCGCGGGCGTTGATCGCCTCGTACTCCGCCGTCGTGCTCGTCGACGTTGTCCCGGCGAGATGCATGACGGCGTCGACGCCCTGCACCGCCCGCCGCAGCGAATCGACGTCGCGCAACTCACCCTCGACCCGCTCGAACTCGAGCCCCTCGAGATACCCCAGGCTGCTCGTACTCCGAAGCAGCAGACGAAGCTCGTGACCGCCCAGCGCGAGACGCTCGGCGACGTGCGAACCGACGAAGCCGGTTGCTCCAGTGACCAGTACTTTCAACTCAGAGGGCCTTTTCGTAGATTCGGTACTTCTTGTACACGTAGGCGTCCCAGTACGGCATCATCGCGTTCAGGGGCCCGTTCGTCTCGAGGACCCAGGACTCTTCACACCATTTGTAGCGCTTCTTCTGGGCGCCGCGATAGAGCTCGTAGAGCAGCAGGAAGGGCAGGCCGTACAGCTCGCGCGTGCGGAACTTCGGTTTGACGCCGAACAGGAGCAGGCGCCCCGTCTCAGTGCCGCGCACCTTGAGGCGCCAGAGCAGCTTGATCGCCTTGATCGGGTCGATGAAGCCCTTGAAGTCACGGATCGCTTCGTAGAGGTTCGGGATCCCGACGACCATTCCGGCCGGTTCTCCGTCCATTTCTGCGATGAGTACCACGTTTGGGTCGGCGATCAGGCGCAGATCGTCCGCCATTTTGCGCGCGGCGCGCTCGGTGACGTCGACGTAGCCCCAGTTCTGGTTCCAGCTCTCGCGGTAGATGTCGAGGAGGATGCCTACCTCTTCCTTGAGCTTGCTCATGCGCACTCTGCGCACGGAGAGGCCCGGCACCGCCTGCGTCTTGCGGATCGCCTCCATCATGCGCTCGGGTGGGTCCTTGATTTCCCACTTGTACGCGAAGAGGTCGATCACCTTCGCGTAGCCAGCGCTTTCGACGAGCGGTCCGTAGTACGGCGGCGCGTGCGTCATGTCGATCATCGGCGGATGCTCGAAGCCCTCAATCAGGAGACCCACCTCCTGGTCAATGCTGAAGCCGAAAGGCCCGCGCGAGGCCGTCATCCCGTGCTCTCGCAGCCAGACCTCCGCCGCGGCGAAGAGTGAGCGGGCGATCTCCGGGTCGTTCTCCGCTTCGAAGAAGCCGAAGAAGCCGGTCGTCTCGTGGTGATACTCGTTGTGGCGGCGGTCGATGTTGGCGCTGATCCGGCCTACGACGGTTTCGCCGCGCCGCGCCAGGAAGAGCTGAGCCTTGCCGTGGTCGAAGAAGGGGTTCTTGTGCTCAGAGATCAGCTCGCGCTGGAGCATGAGCAGGTTCGGTACCCACGCCGGGTCGTCCTTGTAAAGACGCCAGGGCAGACGCAGGAAGGCTTCACGGTCCTGCTTCGTGACTACCGGGCTGACGGTGATTGCTGCGGTAGCACTGACGCTCATTGCCGGCCTCCGCGGGGTTGCTGCTTCAGGGAATCAGCTTGTGTTTGCGTCCGAGCTCAGTCAGGAGGCCGATCGCGGTGTCGATCTGCTCCGCGTTGTGGGTCGCCATGCAGCTCGTGCGGAGGATAGCACCGTTGCGCGGCACGGCGGGGAAGATCACCGCGTTTGTGTAGAGGCCGTGCGCCAGGAGGTCCTTCCAGAACGAGACTGCCTTGCGTTCGTCGCCGATAGTAATCGGTACGATCGGCGTCACCGTGTTGCCGATGTCGAAGCCGGCGGCACGGATGCCGTCACGCAGCTGCTGCGCGTTTGCCTGCAGCTTTGCCACGATCTCGGGCTGCTCCATGAGTACCTCGAGCGCGGTCGTCGCGGCCATTACCGACGCAGGCGGCGGACTCGCGCTGAAGACGCTGGGGCGCGCGAAGTGACGGATCCACTCGATGACGTCGCCATCGCCGGCAACGAAACCGCCGATCGAGGCGAGCGACTTCGAGAACGTGCCGACGATGAGGTCGACCTCGTTGTCGAGGCCGAAGTGGCTTGCGGTGCCGCGGCCGCCCTTGCCGATCGTGCCCACGCCGTGAGCGTCATCGACAAGCAGACGTGCACCGTAGCGACGGCAGATTTCGACGATCTCGGGCAGCTTCGCGAGGTCGCCGCCCATGCTGTAGACGCCGTCGATCGCCACCAGCGCTGCTTTTTCCTGCGTGACACGGGCGAGGATCTGGTCGAGGTGGTCGAGGTCGTTGTGCCGGAAGCGCACCGTTTCGCCGTCCGCGAGGCTGCAGCCGTCGTAGATGCTGCCGTGGTCGTTGCGGTCGATGACAGCGACGGCGCGCTTGTTCACCAGCGCAGAAATGACGCCGAGGTTTGCCTGGTAGCCGGTCGTGAACACGAGACAGGCTTCTTTGCCGAAGAACTCTGCGATCAACCGCTCGAGGTTCTCGTGAATGTGCGTCGTGCCGTTGAGGAGGCGCGAGCCGGTGAGGGACGTGCCGTAACGCGCGACGGCGTCCATCGCCGCCTGCATAACGCGCGGGTGGCGGGTCAGTCCGAGGTAGTTGTTGGAGCCGAGCATGATGACGCGCTTGCCATCGACAATCGCCTCGTCACCCTCGTTGCTGTCCAGGGCCTTGTAGAACGGATAGAACCCGAATGCCTTCGCCGTCTTCGGCAGCGTGAAGGCGCGCGCCTTGGCGAAGACGTCTCGACTGCTTGCATCGTCGTATCCGTCGATGGCAAGAGCGTCGATGTTGACGGATTCGGGGACCTGTTCGTCGCTTATCGGTTGCGTTTCGGAGGCCAGGTACTCAGTCCTTTGCTCAGCCTGATCTGCCCCCAGAAGGCGTCACGGCGGGGGCTGTGCCGAGACTCATAGGATGTACCATCCCGTTCTCGGCAATGTCAATGCGGATGTAATCTTCCGGCTAGCGCCCGCTATCCACTTCTTTGAAGTAGTTGGCCGTGAACCAGAGGCCGGCCGTGACCATCAGCAGATTCAAAATCGCGACCGCGCGGTACTGCGGCAGGTAGAGCGCACAGGTAATCACGATGAACACAAAGCT
>JBFWZE010000179.1:3385-6725 GCA_050185685.1 Dehalococcoidia bacterium | reverse complement strand
TGGCTGCTCTCGAAGCCGGTGGCCTCGCGGAAGGTGGCTTCCTCGATGCCCTGGACTTCGAGGGCGAAGTGGTGGACGACCTGCGGGTCCTTCAGACCGTCGAATGAAAGGCGTGGCATTGTCTACTCCTTCTCGATTACTTCCAGCCTCACGCGAGGGCGCTACTCGGTAGCGCCCGGCGTGATCTGGCGGATGTGGAAGATGACGAACTCGGCCGGCTTCACCGGCGCAAGGCCGATTTCGCAGACCATCATGCCGGCGTCGATGATCTCCGGCGGGTTGGTTTCCCGGTCGCACTTCACGTAGAAGGCTTCCTCGGCGGTGGTGCCGAAGAGGGCGCCGCCACCCCAGGTGCGGGTCAGGAACGCGGTGATGTCGCGGCGGACGCGGGCCCAGAGGCCATCGTCGTTCGGCTCGAAGACTACCCACTGAGTGCCGAGGTCGATCGACTCCTTCAGGTAGTTGAAGAGACGGCGGACGTTGATGTAGCGCCACTCAGAAGACGCCTCAGCGAGGGTGCGGGCGCCCCAGACGCGGATGCCGCGGCCCGGGAAGGCGCGAACGCAGTTGATGCTGTGGACGTTGAGGCCGCCGAGCTCCGCCTGGGTCAGGTGGGTCTGGAGGTCGAGCGCGCCGAGCAGCTCCTCGTTCGCCGGGGCCTTGTGGACGCCGCGGCGGTCGTCGGAGCGAGACCAGACGCCGGCGATGTGGCCGCTGGGCGGCACGAACGACGTCGAGCGGGTAGCCGGGTCGTCAACCTTGATCCAGGGGTAGTAGAGCGCGCCGTACCCATCTTCGGAGAAGAGGTTGGCGGTCTTCATCTTCCAGTCGTCGACTTCGGTCGGGTTCATGTTCGGCGGCGTGTCGAGGATCGCGACGCGGTCGCCCATGTTCGCGCAGTGGGCGAGAATCGCCTTCTGCAGCGAGATGACGCCGTCCATGTCCAGGAGACCGTCCTGGTAGGCCTTCATGATGTCGGGGACGACCACCATCGTGACGTCGTCGAGCGCCTCGAGGCCTTCGATGCCGGCGCGAGCGGCGACGCTGCCCTGGAAGTCGGCCGGGACGAGGGCTTGGACCTGCTCGATACCGCCGTTGAGGTTATAGGTGTTCGGCGCAGGCTGGCGATCGGCGACCGAGACACCGCGAGGTGCCAGGTCTTCGACCGTGATCAGCTTGGAGCCGAGCTCAAGGCTGTTGATGACATCAACGACATTGCGGGCGTCACCGCGGCGCAGCGTCAGGCCTTCGAAGATCTCTTCGGTGTGGGTCGGTGCCGTGACGCGGATGCGGAAGCGGCCGCCATCAGCGTCCGGCGCCGGTGCTTCGCTGCCCTCCGGCGGCGGAGGCGGCGCTTCTTCGGTCACTTCGACCGTGACGCCGTTGCCCTCGACGCCCGGGAGCTTCGAGGTGATGCGCAGCGATTCGGCGGCGCCGGCACGGCCGGGCAGCGCGAGCGTGGCAGTCTCGGTGACGACATCGCCGCCGACGCGCACGATCCAGGCGTTACCGCCGCCGTTGGCGAAGAAGCCGTAGACGGAGAGCGGCATGTAGCCGTTCTTGATGAACCCGCCGAACGTGTTCGTGTACTGGGTCCAGTTCGTCACGCGGACGGGCTTGTCGAGCGGGCCCTTCTCCGCGAATCCGACGAACGCGGCCACAGAGGTTCCCACGCCCTCGATCGGACGAGAGCCGCCGGGAACCTCCTCGACGTATACGCCTGGCGCCTGATAAGTGGTAGGCATGCCTTTCTCCTTCTCCGCGGGAACGGCCCGCGGCTATGTACCCCTGTCGGGTCTCCTTCTCCTGGAGCCGTCCCTTGGTGGTGATGATTCTTCCGTGGAGCCGTCCGCCGGAGCGTCCGGTCCCGCCGGTGAGCCCTCCGCGCCGTCCTTCGCCGCTGATGGCAGCTGGAGGACAGCGTCTCGCGGCAGGTCGGCTTCGAGCTGATAGAACTCGCCCTCGTGGTGGACGAAGACAAGCTGCTTGCCGGGCTCGACGCGGTGGAGGGTGTACTCGCCGCGCTGGCCGGTGTGGGTCGATGAGTAGTCGGCGCGGATCAGCGCACCGGAGACCGGCTCGCCGTCGCGCTCGAGGCGGCCCTGGATGCGCATACGTCCCTTCGCGGGCGGCTGCCATCCCGGCGGTCCCATCGTGACGGTGCGCGTGCGGTCGAGGACCTGGGGCGACTCGATCGCAACATCGACTTCGAGCGGGATCGTCACGGTGACGCGGACGGAGGGATGCAGGTCGTTGTCGAGCACCGACCAGATGTCGATGACGTCCTTGAGGCCCTCCGGCTGGGCGACGGCAGTGGTGATCTCCTGCTCCTGCGCCAGCCCGCCCTGGAGGACGTTGGCCGGCAGGACGGGGTTGCGGAAGAGGACGCGGGCAGCGCCGGTAAGAAGACGGTGCTCGTCCTCCACCTCGCTCGACCAGGCGGTAACCATGTAGCTGCAGTCGAGGTGGACGGGCGGCCGGCGGGTCTCGACGGTGCCGGTGCGCCGCGTCTGTCCCCAGGAGCGTCCCCGCAGGTCACGGTTCTCCTGAATGTTGTAGAGGAAGAGGCTGATCGTGGGCCGGGTCAGCCGAGTGCGGAACTCCCGGCTCGGCGCCTCGAAGCGCACGTCGAAGCCGTCAGGCTCGATCCGCTCCGTTACTCGGGGCAGGTCCTGGATCAGCAGGGCTTTCAGCGTTTCGTCGAGGTCGTTCAGCATTGCCGCGGCGAGCGTATGCCGAGGCGATTGAAGAACGATTGAACCGCGATTGAGGACCGGGCCGGCGACCCTGCAGCCACACCGCTGCGGCGCCGGCGGCTACCGACGGGATGGCAGTCACGACGGCCGTCGTGAGAAATGGCGTCTGAAGAGGCTCAGCTCCGGACGCGGCGCCCCACGAGGGTTCGCTCGCGCAGGGAAAGGAGTGCGAACCTGGCGACATGCGTTCGGGTAGACGCGATAACCCGGCTGAAAAGGCCGGCCGAGGGCGCTACGGCAAACGGTGACACGACGAGGCCATGCAGCTCGAGCTGGGCTTCGATCGCTTCGGCAATGCGGCGCGGAGACTCCGGCGGCCAGGCAATAATCGCCCGATCGACGTCGACGACGATGTCGGGGCTCCAGGAGAGGTGAAGCGCCTCAACGATACCCCGCGGCTTTATGACTTGTTGGATCGCAGCAGTTGGCGGAGCGGCCGGAAAGCGCCTGGCAAGCCGCTCAACGATGTCCTGTTCTCTCTGCGTCAATGCTTCGTCCAACGTTAGCCTCCTGCGCTGGCTGGTAAACGAGGCAGCAACCGTTGTTGAGCTGCCTCGTAGAAGGACCGTCGGAGCAGCGGCGGG
>JBFWZE010000179.1:0-3285 GCA_050185685.1 Dehalococcoidia bacterium | reverse complement strand
GGAGCGCCCATGATCAGCACCATGGGGTTCGAGGGCACGGGGATCGCCTGCCCGCCGTGGGGGCACATGATCTGGGCTGCCATCGTAAGGACGGGGACTCCGGCCATCGTCGTCGCTCCGGCGTCAGGCCGGGACTTCTTCCTCCGGCGCTTCCTCGCGGGCGAGCGGCGTCATCGCCACCTCTTCTTCCTCTTCGGGGACGTCTTCACGAGCGAGCGGCGTCATCGCGACCTGCTCCTCCTCCTCGGGGACGTCCTCGCGGGCGAGCGGTGTCATCGCGACCTGCTCCTCCTCCTCGGGGACATCCTCGCGGGCGAGCGGGCTGGTTGCCACTTGCTCTTCTTCCTCCGGCACCTCGGCGCGGGCGACGGGCGACGGCGATGCCGCAGGGGCGTGGTCAAGGGAGTCGGCGACGGCGCTGGCTTCGAGCTCCGAGCTGTCAGATGGGCTGCTCACGCTGAGGTCGCTCTGGGCCGGCGCTGAGCGCTGCTGGACGACATGGGTGAGCTCGTGCGCGAGGAGCTTGCGGCCATCGGCGCTGCCGGGGTTGTAGTTGCCGGAGCGAAAGAAAATGTCTTTGCCGGTCGTGAACGCTTCGGCGCTGACGGCGCGGTTGAGCGCGTCTGCCTCGCCGTCGGTGTGGACGCGGACGTCGCCGAAGTCGCTGCCCAGCGCCGGTTCGAGGTCGGCGCGCGTCGCGTTGTCGAGGCTGGCGCCGGTGCCGCGCTTCGCCTGAATGCTGCGGGCGATGTCGTCATCGACGGGGCCCGAGCCGTCGCCGGAGCGCTGTAGGTGGGCAGACCGCATTAGCCGCTGCATGCCGGCGTTGCCAAGGCTCGAGGCGAGGTTTCGCGAGGTCCGCGGGTCGGCCTCGACGGGCGCATCCACAGCAGCCTGAGCCTGCTGCGTCCTGGTCAATCGATCGCGGTCGAAATCCGGTCCGTTCATTGTCGAAGCCTCCTCTTCGCGCCCCGTTGACTCGAGGTGAAGAAATGATAACTCTCGCAGACGCTCAACGTTTGAGCACCCGCGATGCGTAGATCCAGCTGTCCTGATCGGCAGCGTAGCCGAGCCAGTGCACGAGAAGCATGTCTTCGTGGTCACCGGTGCCTACGTCGACGACCTTGACCTCGTACTCGATGCCGTCCCAGAGGACCACGCGCTTCTCGCCCGCGGCGGGCCCCTGGCGTTCTCGCAGGCGGTCCCTGTCGATCCACTCGTCCCATGATTTGTCATAGCCGACATAGTGGACGAAGTAGCGGCCGCCGTCGGAGGCGAGGACCCGAGCAGCCCACCACTTGCCCTGCCATTCGACCTCAACCTCAGGCGGCAGTTTCGAGGCGCCTTTCGTCGCGTCGATCTCTTTGATCGCGGTGTCGACCTGCTCGGTGTCGGTGGCGGTGCTCGCCTTGATATCGCGGTAGTCGGGGAATGCACCGTAAACAGAACGCGGCATCTTCTCAGCGTAGTCGTCCAGCGCCCAGCCGAGGTTGCGAACCGGATAAGGGTCGACGTCCCAGTCCCACTCCTGGCGAATCCACTTCTGGCCCTGCACCGCATCGTTCTCAATGTCGGCGAGGACACTCGCGAGACGCGCCGCAGTCCTCGCTCCGGCCGCGCCGCCTTCCGGTATCGAGAACTGCATCGCGATCTCCGTCGCCGCGTTGTTCATCCGCTCCGCCATACGAGCGGGGTCGCGGTGCTTTGCCTTCTCAGGCGCCTCGAGTGCTCCCTGGACTGCCGTCCGCGTCAGGTAGCCGGCGCGTACTTTCTCTTCGGCCGTGAAGTTCGGCGACATATTCGTCTCGACGGCCTTCCAGACCAGGGGCAGGATGTTGAACAGGATCTGACGCTGCGTGCCGTTCATCAGCCCCTTCGCCTCGTCGATCGTCGGCCAGAAGCTCTCCTGCAGCTCGATGCCGCTCCGCCTGCTTTCAACCTCCGCTTTAACGTGCGTCTTGTAGTACGCCTTCGCCTCGTACAGCCAGACGTCAAGCATGCGCGAGCCCGTGAACCCCTTCGCGAACATCTCTTCGACGCGCGCAATGCTCTTCTTCATGCCGTCGTCCAGCAGGATCAACGACTCGAGGTCGAGCGCCCTGATCGCCTTGCCGTTGACCGCCGCAGCCACATCGATGGGTTCGTTGTACGAGGGGTCTGAACCGAGATTGAAGTCGTGCAGGATCTTCTGCCAGCCCTCGGTGGGAGCTGGCGGCGCCTTCGGTTTCTTCCCGGCGCGCTGGATCATTCCGCCGGAGGCTGCTTCGAGCGCGCGCTGGACGTGGCTATTACCGTGACTGCTCTGCAAAGCAACGACCTGCCGGGCAAGCGCCCCTTCGATGCCGGCGCCGCTGGGAACGTCGCGGCGCAGCAGCGGCCCGGCGGGCCGAAGGGCAGCGTCGGAGGGCTCCGCGACGGCCAGGCGGTCTTCCTGCCGGGGCTTTGCCCGCTTGTGGCGCGGCGCCCGGGATGTCACGCCCGCACCTGCTCGTACCAGCGGCCGAAGTCCGATTCCGTGACGAGGCGGCCGAGCTTCTGGTACTCACGCTTCGTGCCCTGGATCAGGTGCGACATGCCGATCGACTTGCCTTCACTCGCGGCGAGGAAGGCGGCGAAGAGGACGACGTTGCGGATGTTGCCGCCCGCGATGCGAAATTGCCGCGCCATAAACGCGAGGTCCACGTCCTCGGCGACTGGGGCGTCGGTGCGCATCATGTGCTGCCAGATCCGCAGGCGGTCATCGACCTCTGGGAAGGGGAACTCGACGATCGCCCGCATGCGCCGCAGGAACGCCTCGTCGAGATTGGAGCGGAGGTTGGTCGCGAGCACGACGATGCCGTCGTACTCCTCGATCTTCTGCAGCAAATAGCTGACCTCGATGTTGGCGTAGCGGTCGTGGGAGTCTTTGACCTCCGTGCGCTTGCCGAAGACGGCGTCGGCCTCGTCGAAGAACAGGATGGCGTTCGTATCGCCGGCTTCCTCGAAGATCTTCGCGAGGTTCTTCTCCGTTTCGCCGATGTACTTGGAGACCAAACCTGCGAGGTCGATCTTGTAGAGCTCAAGCCCGAGGTCGTTGGCAATGACTTCCGAGGCCATCGTCTTGCCGGTACCCGACTGCCCGGCAAACAGCGTCGCAACGCCGCGGCCGAGGGTCGAGTTGCCGCCAACGCGCCATTGCTCGTAGACCACGTGCTGGAAGAGGACGTAGTTGGCGATCTCGTGGAGCTGGGCGAGGCGGTCACCCGGCAGGATGATGTCGTCCCAGTTGAAGCGCGGCACGATCTT
>JBFWZE010000178.1:0-6747 GCA_050185685.1 Dehalococcoidia bacterium | reverse complement strand
GGGGAGCTCTTATCGCGGTCTGTGCTCGGAGACCTACACGCTGCCGGGCGGGACCGCGTCGCGGCCCTCCCTGACCTGCTCGTAGGCGTTGGAAACCTGGAGGAGGAGGCCCTCGTCGAAGGGGCGTCCTATCATCAGGATGCCCGTCGGGAGGCCGAACTTCGTGAAGCCCGAGGGAGCTGCGAGCGAAGGCAGCCCCGTCGAGTTGCAGATGAAGAAGTTGTGGCCGATCACGAGTGCGCCCGGCACTGAAGGGTCGTACTCGGTCCCCTTGATTGTTACCTTCTCACCGGGAGGGGTCGGCGGAACGTTGCGCGAGGGCGCAATCATGAAGTCGACGTTCTGCAGCGCCTGCAGGTACTCCTGACGGATCAGGTACTGGATCCGCTGCGCCTTGATGTAGTCGCGTGCGAGGACGAACTGCCCTGCGAGCATCCGCTGGCGAACGTTGACGTCCGCAATCAGGTCGCGGTGATCGCGGAGGTGCGGCTCGAAGGTTGAGAAGCCCTCGGCGGAGGAGACGGCGCGCAGGATCTCGGCGTACTTCAGCGTCGGCAGCTCGATGCGGGTGGTCTCGACGCCGAATTCCTCCAGCGCTTTGACCGCCGCCCAGAAGTTGTCCTCGACCTCGTCGACGCAGTCGTCGAAGTAGAAGTTCGTTGGGATACCGGCGCGCAGGCCCGCGAGCGGCTTCCCGAGCTGCTCCTGGTAGTTCGGGACAGACACCGGGACGCTGTTCGGATCGAGCATGTCGTAGCCGGCGATTGCCTGGAGCACGATGCCGATGTCTCGCGGAGAGCGCGCCATTGGACCGATGTAGTCGTTTGTGTTCGCCGAGCCGAGCAGACCGCGCGTGCTCACTCGCCCCGCGCTCGCCTTGAGCCCGTAGATGCCGCACAGGGCGGCCGGGCCTCGGACGGAGCCGCCGAGGTCGGTGCCGAGGCCCGCGTAGGAGACGCGTCCGGAGACGTTGGCAGCGGTGCCGCCGGAGGAGCCGCCAGGGTTGAGCTCCAGGTTCCACGGGTTGCGGGCGCGGCCGAACGTGGCGTTGTTCGTGGTAATGCCGCCTGCCAGCTCGTGCATGTTGTCTTTGGCGATGATGATCGCGCCGGACTGGCGTAGCTTCGCGATCGCGAAGGCGTCATCGGCCGGGACCTGATTCTCGAAGAGCTTGCTCCCCAGCGTCGTCCGGATGCCCGCCGTAGCGAGGTTGTCCTTCACCGAGACGGGGACGCCATCGAGCGGGCCGCGGTAGCCGCCGCGCATGATGTCGGCTTCGCGTCCTTTCGCCTGCTCGAGGGCCTGCTCGCGAAGCAGGGTGATGATCGAGCCGTACCTGGCGCCGAACTCCTCAGCCCGGTCGAGGGCGGCCTGCGTCACTTCGACGGGCGAGACCTTCCGTTGCTGAATGAGCGGGGCAAGCTCCGCGATCGTCAATGAATGGAGTTCGTCTGGCATCAATTCCTCCGTGAAGCCACGCGCGGACGGCCGAGCTGTGCCGTCGCATCGTGCCCAAGTCTACATACCCAGGTGCTCAGCAGATACGGTCCGGCAATGCTGCCGGCCGTCATCGAGAACGCGACAAATGCCTATGCCTCCACCAGCTTCTCTGCTCCCTCGAACTCGGACCTCGCCTCGGCTACCAGCGCCGGGCTGAGCAGCAGGTCGATCGCGGTCATGGCGAGGAGCTTGGCGCCGTTGATCGCGGCCTCCGAGCCGACGCGGGATCCGGCCGCCTCGCGAATCTCGATCGAGTGGCCGGGTGTCCCCTTTGGCACGATGCCGAGATACGCGAAGCTCGAAGGCACGGACTGCGAGACGTTGCCGAAGTCGGTCGAGCCGGTGCCGTCGGTCGGGTCGATCGCGTCGACCTGCAGCCCAAGCGAGCGCAGGTTGTCGTCGATCAGGCCGGAGATGACGTCGTTCGGCACCGTGTTGTGGTAAGGGTGAACGTCTTCCGTCCATTCGAGGCGGGTGCCGGTCGCGAGGGCGGCGCCCTCAGCACAGGCGAGGACGCGGGTGTAGAGGTCCTGGAGGTAGACGGCGTCGCGCGCACGCACCCGGATGCGGGCGGCGGTGTAGGGCGGGATGATGTTCGGCGTCTCGCCGCCGTGGGTGATCACGCCGTGGATACGTGCGTCGGGCCGCACCTGCTGGCGCAGCGCGTTGATCGAGTTGAAGGTCTGAATCACGGCGTCGAGCGCGTTTAGGCCCATGTGCGGCGATGATGCGGCGTGGGCTGCCTTGCCGAAGAATTCGATCTTCAGCGCTCTGGCCGCGAGAGATGGGCGCCGCGCGGCTGTCGTACGGGCGCCGGGGTGCACCATGATCGCCGCGTCGACGTCGCCGAGGTGGCCGCCGCGGAGGATTGGCACCTTGCCGCCGGCGCCTTCGACCGCGGATTCTTCGGCCGGCGTTCCGAGGAGCCGAACGGAGCCGGGGAGCTGGTCGCGCAACAGATTGAGCGCCAGCGTCGCACCGAGGGCGCTCGAGGCGATGATGTTATGACCGCAGGCGTGTCCCATGCCGGGGAGGGCGTCGTACTCGGCGAGGATCGCGACGCGCGGTCCGGGAGCGGTTCCCTCGAACTCGGCACGGAAGGCGGTCGGCAGCCCGGCGATGCCGCGGTCGACCGGCAGGCCGCTCTGGTCGAGGACGTCGCAGAGCAGGGCTGAGGCCTTGAACTCCTGCAGCCCAAGCTCAGGGTTTTCCCATATCTCCTTGCTCACGGTGACGATCTTCTCCGCCAGCTCATCAATGCTGCGGCAGGCCTGGTCCTTGAGGCTTTCGATGCTCGATACCACGCTCGATTCCCTTTCCTGGTCGCGAGTCCGCTCTCAAATCGAGAATTGCGCCATGATTATGCGCCCAACGCGTGTGCTTCGGGGCGCCAGGTAGCAGCGAATTAGTGCACTGGTTGCTGGAATAACTCGCCAGTAAGCGACGCTTAATTCAGTGGAAACGTATCCGTGCCGGTCGGGAACTACAGTTGACCGAGAGTTGAATGCTGGCCCCTCAAGGGTCAATTCCATCAACCGGTTTACGAGTGCTGGAGGCGCGAACATGACCCTGGCGTACAGGCCCGACGAAATGCTGCGGATGGTCGACAAGAAGAACGGAACCGTCCGCCGGGAGATCTTCTCCGATCAGACGATCTACGAGATGGAGCTCGAGCAGATCTTTGCCCGCTGCTGGAACTTCATGTGCCATGACTCGCAGATCCCGAACCCGGGCGACTTCTTCATGAGCTACATCGGCGAAGACCGTGTGATCTGCGTCCGCGACAACGACGGCAACGCGCAGGTCCTGATCAACAGCTGCCGCCACCGCGGCAATGCCGTTTGCCGTGCCGAAGAAGGGCACGCGACCTCCTTCATGTGCACCTACCACGGCTGGACCTACGACCTGAAGGGGAACCTGGTGGGCGTGCCCGGCTTCAAGGAGGTCTACCACGAGGAGCTCGACCGCGAGAACTGGGGCCTGATCACCGGCCGCGCTGAGAGCTACCGCGGCTGGATCTTCGCGACCCTCGATCCTGACGCACCGTCGCTGCACGACTACCTTGGCGAGGTCGGCCGTATGGGCATCGACCAGGTCTACGCGCGCGGCGATACCGCCCAGATCATGGGCATCACGAAATGGACGCTGCCCTGCAACTGGAAGTTCGCGGTGGATAATTGCTGGGACTTCTACCACGCGATCATCACCCATCCCTCGGCCGGCATGGCGGGGTGGCGTGCAGGTTACATCGCCAACCCCGGCGAGCGTGACGACGTCCTGAGCACGCCTTTCAACCATGTCTCCGTCCTCGGCGACTACGGCCACGCGATCGGCGGCTGGGCGATCCCGACGCGTGACATGGCGGACAAGCTGAATTACGGCCTCGTCGACACCACCTGGCGCGACAAGCCGGAGTCACAGCAGCTCCTCGGTGAAGTTGGCATGCGTTCAGCGAACGCGCACCCGAACGTCTTCCCCAACCTCTGGATTTTCAACACCTTCAGCAAGTGCTCTCTGCGGCTGCCGAAGGGGCCGATGACCACGGAGATCTGGTGGTTCGTCTTCAAAAACCCGGAGGCAAGTGACGAGCGGCAGAGCTACCTGACGAAGCGCGCTCTGCGCCACGACGGCCCCGGCGGCGTTTTCGAGGTCGATGACGGTGAGAACTGGGGCGAGAGCACGAAGGGGACGAGCAGCCTCGTCGCCCGCCGCTACCCGCTGCACTACGCGATGAACCTCGGCCGCGGCGAGGTCGTCATTGACGAGACGGGCCCGGCCCACATCGACGGCGGCGGTAACGAGCACCCGCAGCTCTGGTACTACGAGAACTGGACGAAGTGGATGGCAGCCAGCTCCTGGGACGAGCTCAAGTCGATGGAGGTGCCGCCGGAGCCGATCCGCTAGTCACGGGCTCGTTTGAATCAGAAGAGGCCCGGCGCAAACGCTGGGCCTCTTCGCGTCACTCCTTACAGGCCGGCTGCGCTGAGGTCGAGCTTCGCCAGCCGGACCGGGTCGGCCAGGGCTTCGATAGCCACGATTCGACCGTCCCGCACCGTGAAGGAGAGGACGGAGACAACGCGTCCGTGCGGCGCCACCACAGCGCCGGCAGTGCCGTTGATCAACGCCGGGTGCACCCACTGGAGCGGCTGGTGGAACGACATCGCCCGGCCTGCGACCTCGGCAGCACCGCGGACAAGGACGTTGAAGTTCGGCCGCTGGCTGCCGCCGTCGGACCGCAGCACGATGTCGGGATCCAGCAGCGCCACGAGGCCGTTGAAGTCGCCGTCACGGGCGGCGGCGAAGAAGGCGTCGACCACACGGCGCTGCTCCAGGGGGTTGGCGTTCGTCATGGGAGCACGTCCCTGCACGCGACGGCGGGCCCGGCTGGCGAGCTGGCGCGCCGCAGCGGGCGTCTTGTCGACGATTGGCGCGATCTCCTCGAACGGCACCGCGAAGACGTCGTGCAGCACGAAGGCGAGGCGCTCCGTCGGGGTTAACATCTCGAGCACGACGAGCAGGCCGAGGCCTACGGAGTCCGCGAGCAGGACTTCCTCTTCGGGGTCCGTGCCCTCGGCGCGGCTGACGACGGGGTCGGGGACATAGTAGTCATCGAGCGAATCTTCACGCCGCGTCTTGCGGGACTGCAGCATGTTCAGGCAAACGCGCGCGACCACGGTTGTCAGATAGCCGCCGAGGTTCTCGACGCCGCTCGTGTCAACGCGGCTCACGCGGATCCAGGCGTCCTGTACCGCGTCGTCAGCCTCCGACAGGGAGCCGAGCATTCGATACGCCACGCTCTTCAGGTGGCTGCGGTTGGCCTCGAACTGTTCGTTCAGAAGGGCGGTTTCGTTCATCTGTCACATTCCTTCGCCTTGGGTTGTCAGTTATCTGACCGGCATGAGCCGCGAAATGTGACATCGAGAAGGAGATGAACCATGGCACGCATTGAACGAGTATCCCCAGAAGAGGCAGGCGAGGACATTGCCGGAGTGTTTCAGTACGCTCGAGATGGGTTCGCCGCGATGACGGGTCGCCACACCGAGGGCGCGGTGGAGCCGCTGCAGATCTACGCGCACGTCCCGTCGCTGCTGCGCGGGGTGCTGGCGCTTGCGCAGGCAACTGCCGGGCTCAAGGGACTGCCGCGGCGTTACGAGGTACTTGCGACGCTCCGAGCGGCGACCCTCACGCAGTGCGGATGGTGCATCGACATCAGCTCGCAGGTGTCCCGGCTGTCAGGACTCAGAGACGAGGAGCTGCTGGCGCTGCCGAACTACGGGTCAAGCAACCTGTTCAGCAACCTCGATAAGCTGGTCCTCGACTACGCGACCGGGGTCAGCCGCACGCCGGTGGATGTCTCGGACGAGCTGTTTGAGGCACTGCAAGAGCACTTTGACGAAGGGCAGCTGGTAGAGCTGACCCACGCGATCGCCCTCGAGAACATGTACGGGCGGTTCAACCACGCAATGGGCATCGGGGCGTCAGGGTTCACTGAAGGGATGGTCTGCGCGGTGCCTGCGTCGGCCTGATTGCAGGCGGCGAAAAAAGGAGAGGCCGGCCCCACCATGACGGAACAGAGGGTGGGGCCGGCGGAAGGGACCGGAGATAGCGGAGTCGCGGACGAGAGGGAGGTTGCCCTTGACTCCTACACCGTTCCCTGTGGCCGAGAGTGGTTCTGCTTCAACTCCGCCCACGACTCGGCCGACATGAAGTCGGCCCAGGTGCGATAGGTCCAGAGTTGTGCATGCTCGTTCATGTGAGACTCGACTCGGGCGACTTCGCTTTCGTCGCGGACGATGTCGCCGTGGCCGAGGCCCATGCTGTAGTTGAGGGGATAGCGACCGGAGATCACGCCCTTTACGCCGCGCGTGCTCTGGTCCCAGTTCTCACCGTCGTCCTGCTCGAAGAGGCCGCTGGGTCCGAAGTGACTCTCGGAACGCTTGCGCTGCTCCTCGCGCAGGTCGTGTGTGCCTTTGCGGTCGTGGAAGCTCCAGACCCAGATCTCGGTCTCCATCGGTCCGCGCGGCAAGCGCAGTGCAAGGTTGCTGCCGCTGGTCGCGACGAAGAGGTTCGGGAACAGGTTCATGTTGATCCGGCCGAGGCGTCCTTCTTTGCCGTTCGAATCCGTCAGCAGCTGGTACTTCTTCCAGTTGTCGAGCGGGCGGTCCTGGACGATGTCGTCCCAGTTGTCGGGCACGCTGACGGCGTTGAAGCCGTGGCCGTACTCCTCCAGGACGGTGACGCCCGGTG
>JBFWZE010000177.1:0-6768 GCA_050185685.1 Dehalococcoidia bacterium | reverse complement strand
GCCTGAGGGCAAACGGGCAAAGAAACGCTAATTCGGCTGCTGATTTCCGTCTCTGTCATTCTGAGCCTGAGCGAAGATCTGGTGATGGCCGACAGCGTTTGGGGCCATGCAATTGCCCGCGCGCCTCACGCGATGCCCCGGTCAGCGTGGGAGGCTAGATTCTTCGTCCCTCAGAATGACAAGAATTGGTCCGTCCAAGCGTAGACGGAACCGTCGAGTCCTCAGGTGCGCCGTATGCGCGAAGTTGCGCGGCCGCTATTCTTGTTCTGATTTCGCGAAGAAGGGAACAGTTCTATGCGCAGGCAGGTGACGAAGGAGCTCTCGCAGTGGCTGGCGGACCTCACGCTGGCGGACGTCCCGCCTGAGGTCGTCGAACGAACGAAGCTGATCATCGCGGACATCACGGCGATTGCGGTCCGCGGGCGCAACGACTCGGAGTCGACGCCGCCGCTGGTCGCCGCTATCGAAGCACTTGACCTCGCGAACGGCCGCTTCCGCGGAATCGGCGACGCACGCACCTACTCGGCGACCGGCGCCACCCTGCTCAACGCGACCTGCGCCCACAGCATCGAGATGGACGACACCTTCAGCCCGCGCGGCACCCACACGAGCTGCAACGTCGTCCCGGCCGCCTTCGCCGCGGCCCAGATCGTCGGTGCGAGCGGCGCCCAGCTGCTGCTCGGGATCATCGCCGGGCTCGAGACGATGTGCCGCGTCGGTCTCGGACGGAACCCTGAGACACCGCGCGACTTCCACGCCACGCCGACCACCGGCGCCTTCGGTGCAGCGGCGGCGGCAGCGAAGGTGCTGGGGCTCAGCGCGGCGCAGACCGAGCACGCCTTCGGTATCGTCCTCAGCGAGACGGCCGGCAATATGCAGTTCCACCTCAACGGCGCCTGGACAAAGCGCTTCCAGGTCGGCGCCGCCAGTGCGGCCGGCGTTACGGCGGCGGCACTCGCGCGCGAAGACTACACCGGTTCGGCGGAGGCGCTCGAGGGCGACCACGGCTTCTACACCCTGTACGCGGCGGGGCACGGCGACCCGGAGCGTGTGGTCGCAGGCCTTGGCACGCAATGGCAGATCCTCGAGATCGCCTTCAAGCCCCACTCCTCCTGCCGGGGCACGCACGCGGCGATCGACGCAGCAATCGACCTGCGCAACGCTCACGCCCTTCAATTCGACGAGATCGAGGCGGTAACGATCGGCCTGCCTCGGAAACCCCTCGACCTGATCGAGCTGCTGGCGGCGCCGAACAAGCTCGACCCTCAGACCCATGTCGAGGGCCAGTTCTCGATCAACTTCACGGTCGCTACCGGCCTGCGCCTCGGCCGCGTCGGGGTCGACGACTACGAGAGCCAGTTCCGCGACCCGGCGGTGCGTGACCTGATGGCGCGTACCGACGTCTTCGAGGACCCCGAGGCAGCGATGCTCAAGCCAGGCACCGCCGCCGGATCCGTACGGGTGCGGATGAAGGACGGCAGCGAGTTCCATCGCGTCGTGACGCTGCCGAAGGGCGAGCCGGAGAACATGATCAGCCGCGCTGAGGCCCGCGCCAAGTTCGACTATCTCGTCGCGCCGTTCCTCAGCGATGCCTCGTCGCAGGCTCTCTACGACCTGATCCTGCGTCTCGAAACCGAGCCCTCGGTCGACGCCTATTTCGAGGCAGCAACGCCCGGCCGCTGAGCTGCGAGTGACGCGCGGCCCTGAACGGCAGGACTACGCAGGGCGCCAGGCGGCGGGTCGCGTTGTGAGACGTCTCGTTGCCGCCATCGCGTCATGAAAGGTCAGCGAACACCCCCAGCTGAACCCGGGGGCTACGCACCGAACGTCGCCGGCATGTCGCTTACCAGCGGCCTCAGGCCCCAGGATCGCATTCGCCAGCCCATCCGCGGCTTGCGCGCGGCTGCGAGCCGCAGTTTGCGTGCGGATGCGAGCCGCCACACGTTTCCGTGTATGATGTGGGACATGGCGAAGCGGCGGCGGGCGACCTGGGGCAAGGACGACGTCAGGAAGTTACGGGCGCATCTCGGAATGACGCAGCAGGAGCTCGCGGACGAGATGGGTACCCGCCAGCAGACGATCAGCGAGTGGGAAACCGGCATGTACCAGCCGCGCGGCGCATCGCTGACCCTCCTCAATCTCGTCGCCGAGCGCGCCGGCTTCGCGTACGGGCAGGCCGCATCGCAAGCAGAAGAGACGCCGGGCGATGACGGTTGAGTACCTGCAGCGCCCGCGGACTTCCTGGATCCGGGATGGCGCCGCAGACCCGCTGAGTGAGGCTGAGCTGTCGCAGATCTGGGCCGCGCAGAGATTCCCGGCGGACGCGCTCACCCTCGCGGACGGCCGCCGGCTGCGCATCGTCCTGCCGGGGCGTCCTGGTGGCGGAAGCGGCCCCGACTACCGTGACGCGGTCGTGGCGATCGACGGCATCGAGCAGCGCGGCGACCTCGAGCTTCACGTGCGGGCGCCCTCCTTCTACGACCACGGCCACCACGAGGACGCCGCCTACGACAACCTCGTGCTTCACGTCGTCTACGCCTCGGAGGGAGACCTCGACACGCGCCTGCACAGCGGGCGCCGCGTTCCGGTTGCCGCTTTCGCGCCGTGGGTCGGGAGCCGCAGCCAGCAGATCAAGGAATGGCTGGAAGCGCCGCCCCTCTGGCTCGAGCCCTGCTCGGACGCCGCCGCGCGCCGCGGCGCCGAGCGCGTCGCCGCGGTCCTTGCCGAAGAGGGCGGACGGCGCTTCAACCTGAAGACGGCGCGGCTGCGCGAAGCGGTGGCGCTGTACGGAGAAGAGCAGGCGCTGTGGCTGGCCCTGCTCGACAACCTCGGTGCAGGCAGTAATGACCGCGCTGCCTGGCGGCGGCTCGCCGAAGTCCTGCCGGTCAGCCATCTCCCATCACTGGTTGGCGCCGCCGAGGGGAAAAACGCAGCGGCGATCGTCCAGGGCGCCCTGATTGCGACAGCGGGCCTCGTTCCGGCACCGCCGGAGCTTGCGGCCTTCCTGCCGCGGCCGCTCAGCCCGCCGCTCACCGGCGGCAGCCGTCCCGCCGCCCGCCCCGAGCGCCGCCTGCGCGCCCTTGCTCAGCTCTGGTCGGAGGGCCGCCTCGCCGGCGCACGAGAGGGCGTACGCAGCGCAGAGAGACTCAAGCACCTGGTCGCAGCATGGACGGTGGTGGACCCTCTCGGCGGGCCGGCGCTGCTCGGTCCCGACCGGGCGCGCGAGCTGCTGCTCAACGTTGTGCTGCCCTTCGCCGCCCTCGACCCGACCCTCACGGACAAGGCGACGAAGCTCGCGGCGCAGCTACCGGCGTCACCGGGCTACGGGCGAACGGCCTTCCTCGAAGGAAACCTGCGCCGCGGCGATGAGACCTTCCGAGCGAGAACGGCACTGGAGCAGCAGGGCTTGCTGGCGATGGTCAACGACTGGTGCCGGCAGGGTGGCTGCGGCCGCTGCCCGCTGTCTTAAGGACTGGAAACGATAGCCCGGGGCAGCCTCTTCTTATGAAGACCCCGGCTACAGACAAAACGCGACTATACCCGCGGGCCATCGCCGCCGACGCCCGCTCGGAGCTCGACGCTCGCGCCTGGCAGCTTCACGCGATCGCGTCGATCAGATAACCGACCGCGAGCAGCAGCCCGAAGTGAAGATGCAGCCTCGCCGCCGTCCTCACGAGGGGATTCAGCGCTGCCGCCTCCCTCGCGGCCAGCGCGCGCAGGTGACCGAGGGCTGAGGGGACGGCGAGCAGGACGAGCAGGCAACTCAGCGGCATCGCACCGAGCGCAACGCAGACGGCAACCACCGCGAAGGCGCCGATCACGAGGGCGTAGAGCAGGACGTCCGCGGCAGGACGGTCGATCAGCGTGGCGATCGTCACCTTCTTGCGGGCGCGGTCGTTGACGATATCGCGCAGGTTGTTGGCGTGCAGGATGTTCGCGACCAGCAGCCCAACCGGCAGCGAGGCGTAGAAGGAGCGCGAGGTCCACGCTTCGACCTGAACGTAGGACGACGCCATCACCATCAGCGTGCCCATAAAGAGGAAGACCATCACCTCGCCGAGGCCGCGGCGGCCGTACTTGATCGGCGAGGCGGTATAGAAGTACCCGGCGAGCACGCTGGCGAGACCGACTGCGAGGATCGGCCAGCCGACGACGGCCACGATGACGAGTCCGCAGAGAGAGCCGGCTGCGAAGGTGGCGATCGACGCCCGGTGCACGTCCTCCGCTTTGAGCAGACCGCCGCGGATCACACCGCCCAGCGTGGCGCCCGGCTGAATGCCGTCGACGAAGTCGAAGAAGTCGGTGGCGAAGTTGGTGGCGGCGTGAATCAGGAGCGAGCCAGCGAGCACGAGTACGAAGAGCAGAGGCCGGAACTCCTCGTCCGCGGCCGCGGCGCTACCGACGAGCACCGGGACGATCGACGCGGGCAGTGAGAAGGGCCGGGCGGCGAGCCACCAGGCGCGGCGCTTCGAGAGTGCAGGTGGGGTTGGCTGAGCGGCGTTCATCGATGGCAGGCTACGGGCAAACGGACAAACGGGCAAACGAACGGGCAAAGAGCAATTCGCGAAGACACAACCCAGCTTGCGTCCCCCGAACGGAGTGAAGGATTGGTTGCCCATGAATGCCGAGGATGGAAGCCAATGACCACCGTCACGCTCCCTGAACCAGATCCTTCGCTGACGCTAAGGGTGCATGGAGGAAGCGCGTTCCCCAGGTTCCCGCTTGCCCGTTTGCCAAGTTTACCCGTTTGTCCGCGAATCCCCTTGCACCTCAACGCCGCCTTGCCTACACTACCCTCGTTAGCACTCCCTCCGCCTGAGTGCTAAGTCCCCAACCCTTGCATCTATAAGACATTCACCAAGGAGGTCAGTGTGGCTTCGAAACTCATCCCGTTGGCTGACAAGCTGGTCCTGAAGCCGATCGTTCAGGAAGAAGTGCTCTCCAGTGGCATCGTTATCCCCGACACGGCGAAGGAAAAGCCGAACCAGGGCGAAGTCGTCGCTGCAGGCCCCGGCCGCCGCGACGAGGACGGCAACATCATCCCGATGGAAGTCGCTGTCGGCGACCGCGTCCTCTACGCCAAGTACACCGGCCAGGAGATCAAGGTTGAGAACGAGGAGTACATCGTCCTCAAGGAAACCGACATCCTCTGCAAGGTAGAAGTCTAGACAGCGTTCAGCTTTCAGTAATCAGCGGTCAGCCTTCAACGCTGAAAGCTGATTATTGACGGCTGAAGGCTCAAAGCTGATAGCTGAAAGCTGATAGCTAGGAGCTACTAATGGCTAAGCAAATCATTTTCGACGAAGAGGCCCGTCGCTCCCTCAAGGCCGGGGTCGACATCCTCGCCGACGCGCTTCGGGTGACCCTGGGGCCGCGCGGCCGCAAGGTGGTCCTCGACCGCAAGTACGGCACGCCCGCGGTGGTCGACGACGGTGTCTCGATCGCCAAGGAAATCGAGCTCGCCGACCCGTTCGAGAACATGGGCGCCCAGCTCGCCAAGGAGATCTCCTCCAAGACCAACGACGTCGCCGGTGACGGCACGACCACGGCCACCGTCCTCGGCGCCGCGATCGTCCGCGAAGGCCTCAAGAACGTCGCCGCCGGTGCCAACCCGATGGGCCTCAAGAAGGGCATCGAGATGGGCGTCGAGGCGGCCCTCGACCAGCTGCGGTCGATCGCCAAGCCGGTGACCGGCAAGGACCAGATCGCCCAGGTCGCGACGATTTCCGCGGACGACCCCGAGATCGGCAACATGATCGCTGAGGTCATGGAGAAGGTCGGCAAGGACGGCGTTATCACGGTCGAAGAGTCCCGCGGCATCCGCATGGACACCGAGTTCGTCGATGGCATGCAGCTCGACCGCGGCTACACCTCCCCCTACTTCGTGACCAACACGGAGCGCATGGAGGCGGTGCTCGAGGAGCCCTACATCCTCGTCACCGACAAGCGCATCTCCTCCGTCACCGACATCCTGCCGGTGCTCGAGAAGGTGCTGCAGGTCACCAAGAACATCGTGATCATCGCCGACGACGTCGACGGCGAGGCGCTTTCGACCCTCGTCGTCAACAAGCTGCGCGGCACGATTAACGTCCTCGCGGTCAAGGCGCCGAGCTTCGGCGACCGCCGCCAGCAGATGCTCGAAGACATCGCTATCCTCACCGGCGGCACCTTCCTCACCGAGGAGATGGGCCGCAAGCTGGAAGGCGCCCAGATCTCCGACCTGGGCCGCGCCCGCCGCGTCATCGCCGGCAAGGACGACACCACGATCGTCGAGGGCTACGGCACGGACGAGACGATCCAGGCCCGCATGAAGCAGATCAAGGCCCAGATCGACGAGACTGCCTCCGACTTCGACCGCGAGAAGCTCCAGGAGCGCCTGGCGAAGCTCTCCGGCGGTGTTGCCGTCCTCAAGGTCGGCGCCCCGACCGAGGTCGAGCTCAAGGAGAAGAAACTGCGCGTGGAGGACGCCCTGTCTGCCACCCGCGCTGCCGTCGAAGAGGGCATCGTCCCCGGCGGCGGTATCGCGCTGATCCGCTGCCAGCAGACCCTCGCCGACCTGGCTGAGACGCTGGAAGGCGACGAGAAGACGGGCGTGCTGCTGCTTCGCCGGTCCTTCGAGGAGCCGCTGATGCAGATCGCGAACAACGCGGGCATGGAAGGCTCCGTGGTCGTCGACGCGATCAAGAAGAACGCGGACCCGGAGTGGGGCTACGACGCGATGTACGGCGTCTACGGCAACATGCTGGAGCGCGGCGTCATCGACCCGGT
>JBFWZE010000176.1:0-6820 GCA_050185685.1 Dehalococcoidia bacterium | reverse complement strand
CCAGCTGCAGCGCCTCGTCGAAGGTCTCGACTCGGAAGACGCTGAGTACGGGGCCGAATATCTCCTCACGCGCGAGCGGGTCGTCCGGCTTCACGTCGACGAAGACGGTCGGCGCCACATAGCTGCCATCGCCATCTGGACGCGTCCCCATGACGAGAAGCCGCGCCGTCTGGCGGCCGTTATCGATGGTGCTTTGGATCTTCTCCTGCTGCGAGCGGCCGATCACCGGCGGCACGAAGGTCGACGGCTCGTGCGGCGGCCCCACAACGAGGCTCTGCACCGCCGGCCCGAGACGCGCGAGCATCTCGTCATAGGCCGAACCCACCACGATGAGACGGCTGCAGGCGCTGCACTTCTGGCCGGCGTATCCGAAGGCCGAGGTGATCGTACCCGCCACCGCCTGGTCGAGGTCGGCGTCGTCGTCGACGATGATTGCGTTCTTGCCGCCCATCTCCGCGATCACGCGCTTCACCTCTCGCTGCCCCGGGTGCACCACGGCCGCCGAACGCACCAGCGAGAGCCCGACGTCCTTGCTGCCAGTGAAGGCGATCATCGAGACGTCAGGGTGGTCGACCAGCGCCTGCCCGACGCTCGAGCCTGGGCCGGGGAGGTACTGGACTGCCTCGCCGGGCACTCCGGCCTCACGCAGGATGTCGACGAGGCGAGCGGCGATCAGGGGCGACTGCGCCGCGGGCTTGAGAATCGCGCAGTTGCCGGCCGCAAGCGCTGCGCTGCTCATGCCGCAGATGATCGCCAGCGGGAAATTCCACGGCGCGATCACGGCGACGACGCCGCGGCCCTCGCGCACATAGACGTTGTCTTCGCCGAGCACCGCGTCCATCGCAATCGGCTGCAGCTGCCGTTCGGCCTCGCGGGCATAGAAGCGCAGGTAGTCCGCGGCCTCGATGACATCGCCGTCGGCCTCGTGCCAGGGCTTGGCGCTCTCGAAGACCATAAGTGCGGCGAGGTCATAGCGTCGCGCCAGCATCAGGTCGGCGGCACGGCGCAGGATCGATGCGCGCTCGCCGGCGGGTCGGTCACGCCAGGCCGGGAACGCCGCCTTCGCGATACCAACCGCCTCGTTGACGTCATCGACGGTTGCCTGTGCGACGCGGCCGATGAGCAGGGAAGGATCTGCCGGGTAGCGCACCTCCGCAGTCTCGCGCTTCGAAAGGGCGTGATGACCGACCAGGAGCGGCTGGTCCTTCCCAAAGCCGCCACGGGCACGGTCGATCGCCGCCTGCATCTCACGGCGGACCTCCGGCTCGTAAAACCGGGACGGCGGCGCATTCTCAAAGGTCGAGAGCGGCTTCGACGGAGGAGGATTTGAGCCAGGCTGCGGCGGCGCCAGCAGCACTTCCGGCTTCGCGTTATCGCCGCCGCGCATGAACCACGCCTGGTTCGAGGTGTTCTCGAGCAGCCGCCGCACGAGGTACGCCATGCCGGGAATCACCGCGCCGACCGGGACGTAGACGCGGGTGCGGTAGCCGTCTTTCGCGACCGCTTCGCGCAATTCCTCTGCCATGCCGTAGAGCATCTGGAACTCGATCGCCGCTTTCTCGACGCCGGCTGCCTGCGCTTTGACGAGGGCCTGGGCAATCGAGCGCGGGTTGTGGGTGCCGAAGCAGGACGCAGGTGCGGCCACGCCGCAAGCAGCGCGTCGGTGCAACGCTCATATGAGGCGTCGGTCGCGTCCTTGTCCTCGTAGACCGGCACCTCCCAGTCGTTCTGACTGGCGACGATGCGCTCTTCCTCCCAGTACGCGCCCTTCACGAGCCGCACGCTGAACGGCGCGCCGCGCTTCACGGCGAGTGCCCGCAGCTTCGCAACGTCGGCTTCCGCGTCCTTCAGGTATGCCTGAACGACGATGCCGATGTCGCTGAATGAGGCGAACTCCGGCTCGCTGAGAATCGACGCGAAGCAGTGGTGCACCAGATCCTTGAAGCGGTACTGCTCCATATCGACGTTGATGAAGGCCCCGCGCTCACGCGCCAGACGCAGCAACGGCCGCAGCCGCAATGCCACAACCTCGCAGACCGCGTCCGGCGCCGCCACCTCGAACTGCGAGCAGAGGGCGCTGAGCTTAATGGAGAGATTGACCTTCGGAACTTGTTGCCAGATTGGACCGGAGGGACCAGGCGCCTCTGCGGACAGCACCTCGACTAATTCGGCATAGCGCTGCGCGTAGACCTCGGCCTCGTCTTCAGAGAGTGTCGCCTCGCCGAGGAGGTCAACGGTGTATGCGGTGTTCTGGCGGGCCAGGTCGCGCAGCCGCGGCACCGCCTGCTTCGGCGTCTCCCCCGCGATGAAGCGGTGCGCCATCTGGTAGACGCCTTCGCGGACGATGCGGGAAACGACGGGGCGAAACAGTGGTTGCGCTGCCAGCTCAGAGCCGGCCTCGATCGGCGCAGGTGAGTCCTCACGAAAATAGAGGCGGACGTGGTCGGCTACCGCCTTCGCGCTGCGCAGCGCCGGCATGACGTCGACGAAGCGCAGGAGCTTCACGCGAAACTCCTCATCGCCGGTCGCCCAGCTGAGCATCCGCTCCTGCCACCAGTTCGGCGTCAGCAGGAGCGGCTCGCGCTCTTCTGACGCATCGAGGAGGCGGCGGCCGGTGGACTGAATCTGCGCTTCGATATCGGCTTCCATGACGCAAATCGTACCGCGAACTCGCGGTTGCCGAGGCAAAATCACGGGCCGTATCCTCGATAGAACAGAAGGAGTCATTGAGATGTGCCGATCGATCAAGGTACTGCGCAACGGCAGCCAGGCTGCTACCCCCGAAGAGGTCGAAGCGGCTGCACTGCAGTTCGTCCGTAAGGTGAGCGGCTACCGCAAGCCCGCAGCGAAAAACGAAGAGGCCTTCAACCTCGCTGTCGACGAGATCACCGCGTCGGCACAGAAGCTGCTCGAGTTCCTCACCGTCCCGGCGGGCGCCCGCTAGCGCCGATGCCGCCGCTCAGCCGCCGCAAGCTGCTTATGGGTCTCGCCGCCCTGCCCGGCGTCGTCGGGTTCGCCTGCTCCGGCGATGACGAACCGTCGGTCTTCGAGCAGATTGCGGGCACCGAAGAACCGAAGACGGCGCCCACCGCCACACCAACGCCGGAACCGCCTTTCGTGGTGGCCGCCGGCGAAGACCGCCGCCTCATGATGGAAGGTACTCCGTACGAGACGCCGCTTCACATCTTCGGCACCGGCCTGCCCGGCGAGATTGTCATGCTGCTGGGCGGCGTGCACGGGAACGAGCCCGGCGGCTGGCTCGCGGCAGAGCGTATCGTCGACCGGATTCGGCCCGCCAGCGGCGCCCTGCTGGTCATCCCGCGCGCCAACAAGGTCGCGACCAACCTCTTCGAGCGCACTACCGACGCGATGGGTGACCTCAACCGCTCCTACCCCGGCAACGCCAACGGCAAGCCGATGGAAGTGATGGCGGACCAGATCATCCAGACGCTGCGGGAGTTCCACGTCAACGTCGTGATCGACATGCACGAGTCCTGGGCGTTCTACAACAACCGCGCCCAAAACGGCACCGCCTTCCTGGGCCAGACCGTCGCCACCTACCCGGCAGAGCCCGGCATGACCCTCGCCCGCACGGTGGTCGAAAACGTCAACACCCGCATCCAGGCGCCGGTCGAAGAACTCTTCTACCGCGACCGCACCTTCGGCGGCCCCAACGGCACGACCGTTGCCACTCCGATCAATCCGGCGACGACGCCGGGCGGCAGCAGCTCCAGCCTCGGCCTGCCGCGCTGGGTCCCCAACCTCAGCGCCATCCTCGTCGAGATGGGCCAGCAGCAGACACTCGAGCGCCGCATCGCGCTCCACGTCGACATCGCGACGGAGGCGATGCGCCTCCTGAAGATCGCCAGCGCCTAGCAGACTATCCTCGGGGCAGTCCCCTCAAACACGGCGCTGAACGCCCGCGCTACGACCTTGCCGGTGCCCACCTAGCCACGAACCACGTAGCCGAGGCGTCCTCGCCTCGGTGGCCATCCGCCCTCTAAACGCCTCAAGACGCGCCCCCACTCACCACTGTAGCCGAGGCTTTCCAGCCACGGCGTCAAACGCGGAACGACGTCTTGAGACGAATCAACTGCGGCGGTCACGCCGAGCATCACCGGCAAGGCTCACCCTGCTTTTGATACAATTGTTCTATAGCAGAAAGAAGTCACCAGAGAAGATGCACATCCAGCCAAACCAGATCATCAGCCTCGGTTACGGCAAATTCGCCCGCTCCGATGAGATCGTCAGCATTGAGCCGATCAGCGAAGGACGCGGGGCCGGTCGGCGCTCCCTCGTCTGGATACGAGGCCTGCCGTCACCGGTAGTCTCATCTCGCAGCACGGAGGCGATTGCCCACGACCTCGTGCGACCTGACGAGTCCCTGTTGCGGAGCCAGGTGCAGCGCAACGTGCTCCAGCGCGTCGCAAAGGAGATCGACGAGATCCCGGGGCACTATCGCCGGCGCCTGCGAGAAGCAGACGGAATCGACCTCGATCAGCTTGCGACCGAGGCAACGCGCGCGATTGCGTAACCGAAACCGCTAGTGGGTGTGGCTGCCCGGGCCGTGCGAGTGGCCGAAGGGCCCGTGGCTGTGGCCGACGGCACTGCCGCCCGGAGGCGTCGGCGTCGGCGAAAAGCTGGGATCGCCCTTCACGACGAAGCCCATCGAGCTGAAGATGCGCTGCGCTTCTTTGCCGTCGAGGGGACAATGCGCCGGGTCGCCGGCAGCGCTACGCGGGCGCGAGACCTCGAACTCCATACCGCACTCGGCACAGCGAAAGTCGTAGATAGGCATTGCTCGTCCTCTCGAAGGGCGTCAGTCGTTCGACTCAATGAGAGCATCCTCGGCAATCGATCGCAAGTACAGGGCTGGCGCTCACGGATATAATGCGGACATGACCGCACATTCAGAGGCGCAGGACCTGCTCAATGAGCTGCGCGACCAGGGCTTCAAGATCACCGGCCCACGCTCCCAGGTGCTCGAGCATCTCGCCGGCCGCGAAGAGAACTTCACCGCCGAGGAGCTGGCCGCCGCCCTATCGCCTGTCGGCCGCGCGACCGTGTACCGCACGATCAAGCTGCTGCAGGAGCAGGGCCTTCTCTGCCGCGTGATCATGAACGACGGCAGCGTGGCCTACCGCCTTAGCCACGCCGCCCATCACCACCACCTCGTCTGTGTCAGCTGCGGTGCGACCGAGGACGTGCACCTTGCCGACGTCGAGCCGGTGCTCTCGAAGGTGCGTGAGGCGACCGACTTCGACATCGTCAGCCACCGCATCGAGCTGTACGGCGTCTGCCCCAACTGCAAAGCCCGCCGATAACCCGACTCCTCGATACACTGCGCCCGACGAACGTAGCTGGGGGTTTTTAGACCTGCTGCGAGTCTAGCGGCGGGTGTTTGTCGGACCGCGGTAACGGGCGACGAAATTCACTAGCAGGTCTAAAGACCCGCAGCTACGTCTGGCATCGACACAATTGATACTCAGTCCCACTTGTCAGCCTGACTTGTGCTGAGATAGCATCTCATCTAGCACTACATTGAGACGGAGTATCACTGGATGAAGCGCGTCCTGCTTGCCCTGCCCTTTCTGCTGATGTTCGCCGCCGCCTGCTCCTCGGGTGGCGAGGAAGACAGCGGGAAGCTGAGCGTCGTGGCCACCACCACGCAGATCGGCGACTTTGCCCGAAACGTGGGCGGCGATTCGATCAAGCTCACCGTGATCCTCAAGCCCAACCAGGACGCCCACGACTTCGAGCCTTCTCCCTCGCAGCTCCGCGCGGTCGCGAACGCAGACCTCGTCCTGCGCAACGGCCTCCACCTCGACGCATTCGTGAACAAGGCGCTGAGCCAGGGCGATGCCGAAGTCGCGATTGTCACGACGGGGATCACTCTGCGAGACGCGCAAGAGGAACACGACGAGCATGAGGGCGAGGACCACGAGGAGGCCGAAGAGACCGACGAGCGCGAGGGCGACCCCCACGTCTGGCTGTCGGTACCGAACGCCCGCAAGATGGTTGAGAACGTCCGGGATGCCCTCGTCGGCGCCGACCCGGACAACGCCGAGACCTACCGCGCCAACGCCACCGCCTACCTCGCCGAGCTCACCACGCTGGACACCGAGATCAAGGCCGACGTCCAGTCACTGCCGGCAGCCTGCCGCAAGCTCGTCACCAACCACGACGTCCTCGGGTACTACGCACAGGCCTACGGCTTCGACCTCGTGGGCTCGGTCATCCCCGGCGTATCCAGCGCGGCCAAGCCCTCGGCCTCGGACGTCGCCGAAATCGTCAACAAAATCAAGGCAGAGAAGGTCCCGGCGGTTTTCGCCGAGGCATCAATCAACCCCGCACTGGTGAAGCAGGTGGCGAAGGAAGCCAACGTCAAGGTCGTCGATGACCTCTACGGCGACTCGCTCGGCCCGAAGAGCAGCGACGGCGGCACCTACATCGGCATGATGCAGGCCAACACCGAGAAGATCGTCGGTGCACTGAAAGACTGCCGCGCCTGAACCGAGGCGAGGGCCGATCTACAATGGCTTGTGGCCTACTACCCGATCTTTCTCAATCTCACCGGCCGGCGCATCGTCGTCATCGGCGGCGGTAACGTCGCCGAGGGCAAGGTGCAGGGCCTCCTCAACGCGGACGCAGACGACCTTACCGTCATCTCACCCGACCTGACGCCGGCGCTCACCGAGCTGCACGCCTCGAGCCGCTTCACCTGGAAGCAGGCGGAGTATGCCGATGGCGATGTCGAGGGCTTCGACCTCTGCTTCGTCGCGACAGACGACGGGGCGGTCAACGCGGCAGTCGCGGGCGA
>JBFWZE010000175.1:5380-6829 GCA_050185685.1 Dehalococcoidia bacterium | reverse complement strand
TCGCCAGCGCTGAGACCGGGACGAGGATCGTGCGGCCCATCTCGGTGAGGCGGTACTCGACCTTTGGCGGTACCGTCGGGTAGACGGTGCGGTCGACAAGGCCGTCGCGCTCGAGCTGGCGCAGGGTCAGCGTGAGCATTCGCTGCGAGATGCCCTCGATCGCGCGCTTCAGCTCCGTGAACCGCAGCGTCCCATCGCCGAGCATGGAGATCACGAGCAGGCTCCATTTATCGCCGACGCGGTCGAGGACCTCTCGAACGCTGCAGCATTCATCGTGTTCCTGGTTTGCGGCCCATTCGGCCGGGGTTTCCGTGCGGATCATCGTCGCCATCCTCGCCATACAGGGTCACATACTGTGGGTTTGGTTACAATGAGTAACCAAACGGCAGCGCGTTTCGTAAACGGCGTGATATTCCCAGTGCCGGCTGCTTGACGCTGTGGTTGTGCTCCCGAGGCGATGCTGCGACCAGCGTGGAGGTAGACCCATGGCCAGCGTCGCAGGTGGAAGCGAATACGACATCCCAATAACCGAATCCGAGGGCGCGGGCAACGCCACCATCGGACAGCGCTTTGTGCGCTTTTTCGAGGACCGAAAGGCGCTCGACCAGCCCGCCGAAAAGCTCAGCAGCCTCGTGCGCGAGCTGGGGCCGAGACTGCCCGGCGGTCAGAAGACGGTCGACCTGCTCAACGGCAAGGGGTTCGGCCATCCGCTGCACCCCGTGCTGACGCACCTGCCGATCGGCGCCTTCACGATGGCGATGCTCTTCGACATGGCGTCGACCGGCCGCAAGGAACCGAGTCCGGCGGCGACGAAGCTGCTGGCGATCGGACTCGCGTCGGTGCCGTTGACGGCGCTCTCCGGCGCGCTCGACTGGCAGCACACACAGGGCGGCAAAAAGCGCGTCGGCATGGGCCACCTTCTGCTCAACAGCCTGGGCAGCAGCGTCCTCGCGGCGTCGCTGGTCAGCCGCCTGCGGGGGCGCGGACCGGCGCGATCGCTGAACTACCTCGGCAACGGCATCCTCACGCTGTCCGCCTACCTCGGCGGCCATCTCGTCTTCGAGAACCGCCTCGGCACGAAATACGAATCGTCAGAGGCAGCGCCGGAGCACTTCACCGCCGTCATGGCCGAGACCGACCTCAAGGAGCAGACGCTGACCCGCGTCGACGCCGGCGGGTACCCGGTGCTGCTCTACCGCCGCTTCGGCCGCGTGTATGCGCTGGCGGACACCTGTCCGCACCTCGGCTGCTCGCTGGCGGAGGGCTCGGTCGAAGGCGACGCCGTGCTCTGCGGCTGTCACGGCTCGAAGTTCGCGCTCGCGGACGGCGCCCTGCTGCAGGGACCCTCGGCCTACCCGGTACGGGACTTCGTCGCGCGCATCCACGAGGGCAAGATCGAGGTCGTGGCGCTCTAGTCCTCGAGCATCTCCCGCAACGCCAGAGCGTTCC
>JBFWZE010000175.1:3798-5280 GCA_050185685.1 Dehalococcoidia bacterium | reverse complement strand
CCGGAGGTCCCAACCTCGAACGCCGTCACATCAGCTGACCGCCTGCAACGGGCCTGTCGGCGGGTCGTCCGTGAGCTTGAGGTCGCTGGCGCCCTCGGAGAGCTGCACGATCTTCGACCGCTCTGACTCGACGCTCCCCTTCGCCCGGTCCTGGATGTACCGGTACTTCACCTCGACGCCGAACACCTTGCGGCCGGTGCGGCGCTCGAGCGTTCCCGGGCGGCCGAGCGTGATGTCGGTGGCGTCCTTCGGGAAGTACATGCGCTTGACCCGCGTCCGAGCCTGCTGGCTTCCGTTCGCGAGGCGCTGGGGCGACCAGTAGACCAGATAGAGGACCTGACCGCCGCCGTCGTACCGCGCTTCTGAAGGTCGATACGGCATCGCTAGTTGCTCCCCCACGGGTCGTACTCCACGTCCCAGCCCTTCTTCTTCGCGACCTGGTTCGCCAGCCGCACCGTGCGCTCGTTCTCCTCTTTCGCAACGCTGAGCAGCCGGTCGACCTGACTGCCGAACCGCGTCTTCCAGGCCGGCGAGCGCGTCAGCGTGCAGAGGTAGTCGCTGCGCCGCTTCAGTTCTGTCACCTGCTCGCGGCTCTTCGCCGAGCGGATGTCGGCGCGGATCATGCGGTCGATCTTGCGAATGCCGGTGGCGGAGTTGACCTCGCCGTAGAGGTTCTCGCCCTGTCGTTCTTTCGTGACCATTGGCCAGCCTCCAGTGGGCCGAATCGCCCTGATCACGATTGCTCCCGACGCGTGAACATAGTGAAAAGCACCCGCGCTGGCTCTAACAGCGGTGTTCGAGCTCGGGCGGCAGGGTCGTTCTCGATCTGCAACACTGCTGCTAGACCGGGCGCGCCGATTCTCGCTCCGTCGCACAGGCGGCGATTCGATGCTTCAGGAAAGGAGCACAGGAGATGAACATCAGCACAGGCGAACTCGAGCAGCGGATCGCCGCGGAAGCTGGCGTCTACGTAGCAGCTCAGGTCTCGGGCGACGAGATCGAGCTCACGGGAATGGCCACCACCGAGGGCGAGCACCAGGCAGCCCTCGACATCGCGCGCGACTTCCTCAGCGACCGCTGGCGGATCATCGACAGCATCGAGGTCACCTCATTCATGCCCGAGTCCGTCGGCGGCATGGAGCTCTCGACAGACGACGCGGGCGGCTTCCCCGACGTCGCCCAGGATACCGAAGAAGACGAGTCGATCGAGCCGGGCGACTTCATGGACCAGCAGATCCTCGAGAACGCGGCCGGCGCCGCCGGTCCGTCCGCGGTGACCGACATCGACCAGGACTTCTCCGAAGGTGAGGAAACCTATGTCCCGCCGACGGACCCGCCCAGCGACGGTGCAGACGAGGTGATCGGCGGCTTCCAGACCACGTCGATGGACGCGGAGGAAGCGGTCGATGAAGGCAGCCGCTCCGAGCTGATCTCTGCCACGCCCGACGAGACGATCCACGACCGCGTCGTCCGCGAGCTGCG
>JBFWZE010000175.1:0-3698 GCA_050185685.1 Dehalococcoidia bacterium | reverse complement strand
ATCGGCTTCACCGGCCTCGGCGACCCGGTAGCGCTGCACGCTGCTGTCGCGTCAGGGCAGTTCGAGACGGTGCAGTGCTACTTCAACGCAGTCAACCCGAGCGGCGGCTTCGCAGGCGCAAGCAACGGCGCCGTCGACTTCAACGGCCTGATCGACGCCGCGGCCGCACAGGGCATGGGCATCTTCAACATCCGGGCGCTCGCCGGCGGCGCCGTCTCCGGCAGCATCGACCGCGCCCGCTACGCCAGCCCGATGCTCGGCAGCCGGCCAATGACCCCGGGCGGCGACTTCGAGGCCGACGTCAGCCGCACCGCCGCCCTCCGCGACATCGCTGACGACCTCGGCATCGAGACGACGACCGAGCTCGGCTACCGCTTCTGCCTCGCCAAGCCCGGCATCTCCAGCGTGCTCATCGGCTTCTCGAACATCGACCAGCTCAACCAGGCGATCGAGTGGACGCAGCGCGGCCCGCTGGACAACGCCTCGGTCAGCGCCATCGTCGCTGCGGCACGAGCGTAGCCGCTTCGCAACCGGACGCACCCCTCTCCCTAAGCCGCATTGCTAGTCGCCTTCGGCGACCCTCTCTCAGAGGGCGAGGGGATCGCCGATGGCCTGTTTCAACGCACCCAGGTTCCCAAGTGTCGCGTGCTTTCCGAGCCTGCGAGGAAATCGCGGGGTTCGCAGGGGCGCAGCCCATGCGCGGGGGATTGGGGGGTGTCCCCCCAGCTTCTTTTTCTCATAATTGGGAGCGCAGCAGGCGCGACTACGCGAAGCGAACGACGGAGGCATAAGGTCTCCTGTCCCAACAGAAGACGGAGAACAAGGTGGAAATCGGATTTATCGGCCTCGGCCGCATGGGCTACCACATGGCAAAGCACATCGCCGGAGCAGGACACTCGCTGACGGTCTACGACCTGCGCACCGAATCGGCCGAGATGCTCGCCGGCGAGCTGCCCAACGTCCGCGTTGCCGGCTCCGTCTCGGAGGCCGCCCGCGAGGCCGAGCTCGTCTTCACCTCACTGCCGGGACCGCCGGAGGTCGAGGCGATCGTCCTCGACGAAGGCGGCCTTCTGGGCTCGATGCAAGAGGGCGCGACCTACGTCGACCTCTCGACGAACTCGCCGACGCTCGTGCGCAGGCTGGCGGCCGACCTCGCGGCGAAGGGCATCACGATGCTCGACGCGCCGGTGAGCGGCGGCGTCGAAGGCGCCGAGGCGGGAACGCTCTCGATCATGGTCGGCGGTGACGAAGCGACCTTCGAGAGCCTGCGCCCGGTGCTCGGCGCGATCGGCACAAAGCTCTTCTACTGCGGCGGCATCGGCAACGGCTCCGTGACCAAGCTCTGCAACAACATCTGCAGCCAGGTCATCGGCATGATCAGCAGCGAGGCCTTGACCCTCGGCGTCAAGGCCGGGGTCGACGTCGCGACCCTGCAGCAGGTCATCTCCCAGAGCACCGGCAGCAGCTCGCGCATCTCCGCCCGCTTCCCGCGCTACCTCCTCAAGCGCAACTTCGAGCCGGGCTTCTCGATCGCCCTCTCGGCCAAGGACACCCACCTCGCCCTCGACCTCGCGCACGAGCTCGACGTCCCGATGCAGGCGGGTGAGATGGCGGGCCGTGAGCTCGACGCCTGCATTGAGCGGGGCTGGGCAAACATGGACATCGACATCCTGCCCACGCTGCAGGAGGAGCGCGCCGGCGTCCAGCTCAAGCTGCCTGAGTAGTCCCGATTCGCCTTGCCTCCAAATCGGGGCGAGGCTACGATGCCGACCAACCTATGACCCGACCAGCATGGAGGACACGATGACGCCGAAGATTGACCTGATCCTGCCGGGATTCTCGATGGGGACGGACCAGGGCAACCTGGCGTTCTGCGGCGTCACGCTGATTGAAGGCACGAAGCGGATCCTCGTCGACGTCTCCCACTACGGCCGGCGCCAGCTCCTGATCCAGAAGCTCGCCGAGCGCGGTCTGACGCCGGCAGACATCGACTACGTCTTCCTGACCCATGCCCACTGGGACCACAGCCTCAACGCCGATGTCTTCCCGAACGCGAAGTTCCTCATCCACACGGACGAGCGCCGCTACATCAAGAGCCCGGCCGATCACGACTGGGCGACGCCGAAGTACATCTCGATGCTGCTCGAAGCGCAGGAGCTGCAGGAGGTGCACGACAACGAGGAGATCGACGACGGCATGCGCATCATGCACGTCCCCGGCCACAGCATCGGCAGCATGGCGCTGATCATCGACACGCCGGAGGGGAAGGTCGCGGTCTGCGGCGACGCCCTGCCCAACAGCTGGTCGGTCAGCGCCCGCATGCCGCGCCTGATCTTCTATGACCCCGACAAGGCGAAGGAGAGCATCGGCAAGCTCCTCGACACAGCGAAGTTCTTCTACCCCGGCCACGACCGCCCCTTCGAAGTCGGCGACGGCGGCAAGGTGCGCCACATCGTCCCCGCCAGCATCCGCGTCTTCGGCTGGCCCGACCTCGACGACTCCGACGGCGGCGTCGGTCTCAGCTTTGGCGCCGAGCCGGAGCGCAAGCCCGGGATCATGGTGCCGGGTAAGGGCTGAGAGCATACAGCCAATTTTCTAAACTTCGGATTCTCCCCTTTTCACGAGGAGATTTGTCTGCTACTTTCCTCATGGTCACTCTGAAGCGACCAGTTCTGCCCCGCGTAGCCCCGCTCAGTAAAAGGAAGGGAGTCCTTTGAAACACACACGAGCGTTAGCAATCGCGTTGACCGGGCTGGTGGTCCTCCTGTTCGCGGGCCTCGCGCACGCCGACAGCCTTGGGCCGATTACGTTCGAAGCCCCGGCTTACACCGTTGGCAATATCAACGGTCAGGACGGCTGGACCAAGACAGGGCCCTTTGACGCGGCAGTGAGTACCGTGGCGTCGTACCCAAACGCGACAAGCTTCGGCTTTGGCGCCCAGACTCTTCGCGTCTCAAACGCCGTCACAAGTGGTTCCTTTGGTGACCAGACGTTTTCACCTGGTCTCGCGAACGCCGCCGGTGAGTCAGGTAAGAGCCACTTCGATGCAAGCTTCTCAATCGGCTCGACGCAGGCAACCCAGCAGGGCGGCCTGTTCCTCTCGGTTAGTCCAGACGACGGCCAGGGCTCGCGGATGAGCTATGTCGGCTTCGACGACCAGCCGGACGGGATCCATGTCATCTTTTACGACGTAACCAACCCCGGTCCGCTCGGGACCGTTGCCTCCTTCAACGGCAGTGATGTCGCGACCATCAGTCGAACGTCTGCACACACGATTCGCTTCTCAATCGACTTTCTTACCGGACCGGCAAATGACGTTGTGAAGCTGTACGTCGATGGCGTCCTTGTTGTAACGGGAACTACCTGGGAGGACTACTACCGCTACGACCCGGAGCAGGCTGGAAACGGCAATCTTCTACCCAGCACGTCAAAGCTGCTCTTCCGCGCCGGTGGTACCGCTGCGCCAGCTACCCTCGGCAACGGCTACCTCATCGATGGGGTGTCCCTTGCGTCATGGAGCACTGCGGCCAACGCCGACGCGTGCAAGAAGGACGGCTGGAAGACGCTAAGTCGTGCTGACGGCTCATCGTTCAACAACCAGGGTGACTGCGTCTCTTACACCAAGAACGGCAAGTAGCCGGCAGGATCTGCTAAGCCGAGCCGCCCGCGTCAGTGACGTGGGCGGCTCTCTTCAGGCC
>JBFWZE010000174.1:0-6915 GCA_050185685.1 Dehalococcoidia bacterium | reverse complement strand
TAGAAGCGCAGGTTGTCGACGACGTGGGCCGTCCAGTACTCGGCGTTGTGCTCGCCGGGCCAGACGTGCCATTCGTGGCGGACGCCGAGCCGGTTGAGCTCTTCGTGGAAGGCCACGGCGTTCGTGAGCCAGATGTCGACATCACCGACGTCGATCGAGATGGTGAGCCTCTTCGCGACCTCGGTTTGAAACTGCACGAGCGTGACGGGATAGTGCGCCTCGAAGTAGACGACGTCGCCGAAGAACTCAGGCGCGTCGCCGTAGGGCTTCAGGACGGGGCTGTGCGCGCCAACGACCGAGAAGACGTCGGGGTTGTTCAGTGCGAGCTGGAGGGCGCCGTCTGCTCCCATCGACAGGCCGCCGACGGCACGGGCAGAGGGATCCGGCAGCGTGCGATAGCGCCGATCGACCTCGGCGACGACCTCGCGGGCAACGTACTCGCCCCAGCGCGGGCCGCCGTTCGCCTGGTCGACCCAGTAGCCGTAGTCGCCCTGGGGCAGGACGACGATGAAGGGGATCATCTCGCCCGCCCGCATGAGGCGGCCAGCTTCCTCGAAGAGGCCGTAGTACTCCCACTCCTTGTTGGTGCCGCCCATGCCGTGAAGCATGTAGAGCACCGGGTAGCGCTGGTCTGAGCTGTCGTAGCCGGGCGGCAGGAAGACATCGAGGGGCATCTCACGGCCGAGAGCGGCGCTGTAGAGCGTCGAGAACTCGGTGCGAGACGGGGTCGTGCCGGCGAGCTTCTCGCTGCTCTTGCCGCCGCCGAAGGGCACGTCGAGGACGATCAGCAGGGCGGCGACGATCAGCACGATCAGAACGGCCGAATAGTCGTGGTATCCCGGCCTGCGAGAGCGGAGCTTCATGGGCGCCTGCGACATGGCCTAGCTCCCGCTGGCGCCGCCGGAGTCTACGAAGGCCTGACCGTAGAAGCGGAGATAGTCAGCCGTGTGCTGGGTCCAGTAGAGGCCGTCGTGGCCGCCCTTGAACACCGTCCATTTGTGCGCGACGCCTTCGGAAGTGAGCTGGTCGTGGAAGGCCTGGGCCGCGTTGAGCCAGCTATCGCTCGCGCCGATGTCGATCCAGAGGGTGAAGCGCTTCGCCAGCGTCGTGTTCTTCGCGAGGCTCACCGGGTCGTGGGCGGCGAAGTACTGGCGGTCACCGAAGAAGGAAAAGGCCTGCTCGTAGGTCCGCAGCGCGACGCTATGGGCGCCGACGATGGCGAACTCGTCCGGGTTGTTGAGCGCGAGCTGCAGGGCGCCATGACCGCCCATCGACATACCGCCGATGGCGCGTGACGCACGCTGGGGAATCGTTCGGTAGTCGCTGTCGATGCGCTTGACGAGGTCCTTCGCGACGTACGACCCGAAGGCGGGACCGTTCGCGGCGTGGTCGACCCAGTAGCCATCGCGGCCTTCGGGCAGGACGATGATCATCGGCGGGATCTGACCCGCCTCGATCATCTGTGAGGCCATCGCGAAGAGGCCGGTGCGGTCCCAGTCCGTGTGGCTGCCGCCGAGGCCGTGAAGCATATAGAGCACGGGGTAGCGCTCATCCGGCATCTCGTTGTAGCCCTGCGGCAGATAAACGCTGAAGGGCATCTCCTGCTGCAGTGACTCGCTCCAGAGTTGGCGCTGGATGACCTGCGGCGAAGCAGAGACCTCGAGCGTTGGCGGGACAGAAGGAGACGACGACGCCGAGGGGCTGGTCACGAGGAACGTGCCCGCGGTCAGGAGAGCGGAGATCGAGAGGAAGGCGTGGGACAGGAGGCGCGCTTTCCTCGGCAGGCGGTTCTTCATGACGGTGCAGAGCCTCCTGGTTGAGTTGATACATGCGAGAAGAAGCGGTGCTGACCGACCCGGGCCTGGCACTGCTTCAGCAGGCTGATCGCCTCGGGCTGGAGAACGATGAGCAACCAGATCGCGGCGACGCCCAGGATCTGCAGCGCAGTCCTCGACTCGACGAGATCAACACGGCCGCCGAGGACCTCCGGCCCGAACTTCGCGACGAGGGCGACGACGAAGACGTGCAGCGAGTAGGCCTTGAGGGAGTTCTCGCCAAACGGCATGAGCAGCCAGCCTGTCAGACGCTTGATCGGCTCCCAGAACAGGGTCGTGAGCACGAAGGCGAAGGTCATCAGCAGGCCGAAGGTGAGGAGACGGCCCGCCGGCACGTTCGCCTTGTCGAAGAAGAGGCTGACGGCGGTCGAGTTCTGTTTGATCTCGTCGAGGACGGTGAGCTGGGCCACGTAGAGGGCGACGATCGCGACGGAGACCGTAGCGAGCGAGACGAAGACCACTGGGCGGGCGAGATGACTGAACAGCGTCTCGAGCTTCGCGCGATGCCAGCCGATCGCGAGTCCGGCGACAAAGAGCACCTGCCAGGCAGCAATGTTGAACACGGTATTGCCCTCAATATGCCAGGGTACCTCAGCGCTCGACGGTGAGATCTGCCAGAGCAGCCAGACGGCGAAGGAGCCGGCGAGGGCAATGCGGGTGTAGCCCTGGGCGAGCAGCAGGAGGACCGGGCCGGCGGCGAGGAGCAGGATCGTATACATCATCGGGATGTCGGTGAGGTACATCGTCCGGTGCAGCGTGAGCACTTCGAGCACGTAGGTCGCGATGCCGCCGCTGGTATCGGGCCGCCACCAGAGGTCCCAGGCAGCGCCGATTGCGGCGAAGCTGAGCGTCAGGACGATGGTAATAACGTAGAGCTGCCAGGCGCGGTGAGCGGCCTTCATCAGCGTGGCGCCGATGCCCTGCCGCGTGAAAACGTTGTGGTAGACGATGCCCATCACTGCACCAGAGATAAAGACGTAGACCTCGGCAGCGGAGACGACGAAGCGGTCGCCGCCGGTGATCGAGTAGAGATACGAGTCAGCGCCGCCGATGTGGTCGGTGATCATCGCGAAGGCGGCGAACCCGCGCAGCAAATCGAGGCGGAGGTCGCGCTTGCCACCTTCGTAGTGCCACTTCTCTTCGCGTTCAACGATGTGTTCGTGGAGCCAGTGGGCTGCCTTGAGGTAGAGATCCTTCATCTATTCTCCTCAGATTCAGCATAGTATTCCGTTTGGCCCGCCGAACAGTGCCGTTTGACTCAAAGGGGGAATTCCGCGCACAACCCGCAGTTTCGATAAAGCGTGTCTATGTGGAGCCCGTGCGGATTGCGGGGGCGCTCGACAGGGGCTATACAATGAGACGTTCCTGAAGACAGCGGGCGCTACCCTCGAGGAGCGCACCATCCGCAACATCGTTACGAGCCCCGCGCGGACGTGGGAGCGGAACAGAGGTCAGGAAGGCAGACATGCAAAGGACAGCGGTCTGAGGTGGCTCAGGCCGGGGGCGCACATCCTCGCCATCAGCGCGCTCCTGGTCCTCACCCTTTACGGCAGTTATCACTTCGACGTCATCGGCTTTGAGCTGACGCCGCAGGGCAGTGTGCCCGCCTCATCGAAGCAGCCGGTGAACGCCGGTATCGCTTCGTCGCTCGGACCGCAGACGTCACTCTCGATCGTCACGGTGACACCGACGGCGGTTTCAACTGCGACGCCCGTGGCCACGGCGACTACCGTCCCGGTCGCTACGTCGACGGCAGCGCCCCAGGCCACCGCGCCACCCGCAATCGAGACGGATGTCCTCGTCACGGACCTCAGCGATGAGGACGAGGAAGAGGCGGCGCCGACAGCAACGCCGGAGCCGGAAGCAACCGCGACGCCGGAGCCGACGGCAACGCCTCAGCCCACCGCAGTACCGGCGACACCGACGGCCGTCCCGGCTACTGCAACGCCGGCGGTGGCGGTTGGCGTCGTGATCACGCCGGCCTCGGGCGCCGCTGCGACAGCGACGCCCCAGACCACGGCGCTGCGAGCGGCAGGACCGGTAGCAGCAACCGCGGCGATCCCGGCCAACGGCAAGGTGACACCCTACGCCGACAGCCTCAAGGGCAACACGCTCGGCTGCAACGGCTACGGGCCGTACGACCCGGCCGACCCCACGACGGCCGCTGTCAGCGACGAGGTGAACGACGTCCCGTGCGGCACGAAACTGCAGCTCTGCAGCAGCAAGACCTGCATTACGGTCGAGCGCAAGGACACCTGCCCCGGCTGTGCCGCCAGCCACGTCGACGTGTCCCGCCGCGCGTTCGAGCTGCTCTGCGGCGCCGTCAACGACTGCACGGTGACGATAAAGAAGCAGTAGCCACCCTCACACTCCTGCCGAGTGTTCCTTCGGACGCGGCGCTTCGGCTACGATGGCGCCGCTGGTGGGCTCGATAACGACCGGGGGGACAATGAACAACGCCGACTACATGAGAGTCCTTTTCGACGCCTCGTACTGGGCTCGCGACCGCATACTGACGGCCGCCGAGGGCATGACCGAAGAGGAGTACGCGAAGGACTACGGCTTCACCTACAAGAGCCTGCGGGGAATCCTCACCCATGCCCTGTTCGCTGAGAACCTGTACTTCGTGCGCCTGACCGGGACGCCGGAACCCACTATCGACTCGCCCGAGTGGATCAGCGAGGCGAACCTGCCCACGATCGAAGCCTTCAAGGCACGAGCGCTCGACGTCGAGAAGCTGGCGCGCTCGTACCTGCAGACGCTGACCGATGAGGTGCTCGAGAGCGAGCTGAGCTTCACGCGGCGGGACGGCATCCAGGTGACGCAGCCACGCTGGCAGACGCTGACGCAGGTCGTGCAGCATTCGATCTCGCACCGCAGCGAGGCTGCTGAGGTGCTGACGATGGCGGGCCGATCGCCGGGCGACCTGGACTTCGTGGTCTATATGAACTCTCGCTCCTGAGCGAGGCCGGCGCAGCGGGACAAGGATGTCGAAGGATTGACGTCGAAGGCAGGCCAGCAAGGACGGCTGCGAGTGCTGGACGGCAGCAGGGACGCCGCCGATGCGGATTCGCCGCGCGTGCGGTGGTACACGGGGTCCGGCTCTCACATCGAGAGGCGGGCATCGCGGGCGGACGCGAGGGGGCGTGAATTGTACGAAGAGCTGCTGCGACGCACCTACGGAGCCTTCAACGCCCGCAACGCCGACGCGGCGCTCGAGCTGATGCAGCCGGAAGTGAGCTGGGCGACGGCGAACGACGGCTTCGTCAAAGGCCAGGGCGGCCTGCGTGAGTACTGGCGGCGGCAGTGGCAGGACGTCGGGCCGCTCATGGAGCCGGTGACCTTTCGCGAGGTTGCTCCCTTCCAGACCGCAGTCGAGGTACGTACCCGGGTGCGGGGCGGTGAAGCGATGCAGGAGACGACCGAGGAGCACCTGTTTACGATGCGCGACGGTTTGATCGCGACGATGGAGCTGCGGGTGGTCGAGGCCAAAAGCAGCTAATGACCGCCCCGCGCAGGGGAGAGTGCCCACCCTTTCAAGGGTGGGCTATGGCGCGGGCTCAGGGTCCTAGGGGCACGGTGATGACGGGTCGCCGCGGGGCGTGTCTTGAGGCGGATGATGCGATGATCGCCGCCCGAAGAGCGATTGGCCCCGGGCGTTATGTCAGGAGGATCTGAATGGCACCGAAGCTTGGGCTGATCTTGCCGACGAACTGGGGTATGGAGCCGCCGCCGACGCGGACGCTGATGCAGTTCAGCAGCCGGGCGGAGGAGCTGGGGTTCGACTCGCTGTGGATCATCGACCGGCTGTTTCATGAATACGGGATGCCGCATCCCTTCGTCATGCTGAGCTACGCGGCGGCGGCGACGGACCGCATCGGACTCGGCAGCGGCGTTGTGCTGCTCAGCGTTCGGCACCCGGTGGAGGTCGCGCAGGCGGCGGCGACGCTGAACGCGATGTCGGGCGAGCGCCTGACACTCGGCGTCTCGCTGGGCGGACGGGACAACGAATACGCGGCGATGAACATGCCGAAGGAGCAGCGAGCCGGCCGCCTCGTCGAGGGCGTGCGGGTGATGCGGCGGCTGTGGACGGAGACAAACGTCGACTTTGCCGGGCGCTACTACAACCTCGAGGGTGCGAACATCGAGCCGAAGCCGCAGCGGGCCGGCGGCATCCCGGTCGTCTTCGGCGCGGTCACCGACGACTCGCTGGCGCGGGCGGGTAGGATGGCAGACGGCTGGATGCAGGGCGCCCGTGGCACGCCGGAAAGCTTCGGCGCTGCGTGGGCGAAGGTACGCGACGCAGCGAGTGCTGCCGGACGCGACGTTTCGCAGCTTCAGAGCAGCAAGTTGATGTACGTGAACCCGGGCAGCGACGTCGAGGCAGCAACGACGCAGCTTCAGGACTACCTGACGCTGTACTACGGCCCGAACTACCCAATGGAGAACACAGCGGTCGGACCGCCGGAGGCAATCGCGGCAAAGCTGAAGAGCTTCGGTGAAGCCGGCTGTGACCTCGTGATGATGGGGCTGCCCGGCCTCGACCTCGACAAGCTCGATGTCCTCGGCAAGGAAGTAGCGCCGCTGGTTGCGGCTTCGCGTTAGAAAGAGCACTCAGACCTATGACCCAGGTACCGAACGTGACGCTCAAGGTCGGGGACGTCGAGGTCACCGCGATCTATGACATGGACTTCGACGTCGACCGCGACCGTATCTTCCCGAGCATCGCTGCCGAGGAGTGGACCGGCCTCGAAGACTTCCTGACGGCGGAAGGGAAGGTGCGGCTGACGATTGTCTCCTACCTGATCCGCTCGCAGGGCAAGACGATCCTCTGTGACACCGGACTCGGCGTTGTGCCGGGGACGCAGCAGCCGGGCGCGCTGATGGATGGGCTGCGGGCTGCAGGGGCGGCGCCTGAGGACATCGACACCGTGATCTTCACGCACCTGCACGGCGACCACACCGGCTGGAACATCACGAAGGTCGACGGCGAGCCGCGTCTGACCTTCCCGAACGCCCGCTACCTGATCCACGAGCTGGAATGGCGGCATTCGTCGTCGCCGGAGCGGGCGAGCAACCC
>JBFWZE010000173.1:1803-6952 GCA_050185685.1 Dehalococcoidia bacterium | reverse complement strand
CAGGCGGTTTCGCGGCGTCCCGGGCGGCGGACGCTTGCCTCTCGTCGTTCGGTCAGGCGTCGAGGTGGCAGAGGTCGTTCAGCAGCGCGAGGATGGTGCGCGGCCCGCGAAACTCAATCGCGGAGAGCGACCCCGGCTGGACCTGGAAGCGGTCCGATTCTTCCAGCGGGATCGACAGCGCTTTGCATACGAGGGCGCGGATCGGCAGCTCATGGCTGACAAAAACCACGCTGACGTCGGGCTCATGCAGCAGCTTCACCACTTCGACGTGCGACCAGGCGTAATCCTGGATCATCGCGAGGGTCTCGATACCGCTGCGGCCTGGCGGCAGCGTCTCCGGCATCACCGTGGCCAGCGCCGGCGCTGTCTCGAAGCCCTCGAGGCCGAGGCTGCCGGCGACAAGGGCTGCAGCGGTCTGGGCCGAGGCGAGGGGGCTGGCATAGACGGCAGCTACGGGCGGCGCGCCGTGGAGGGCAAGCTCCTCTGCCGTCGCCGTGGCCTGCTGCTTGCCCCGGCTGCTGAGCGCTGGGTCGCTGTGGCCGCTGAAGTCGGGAACGTAGCTCTCGTCTTCCAGCTCGCCGACGCTCACGAGCCAGATGCGGGTGGTCGGGAAGCGAGGCGGCCTCGATGCCGCTCGGTCGGCCTCGTCGGCGGATTCAGTCATTTGTGCAGCACCCGCAGGCGTTCAATCTTCGGTCCTTTCATCTCGAGGACGGTGAGCTGGAACTCCGGCATCACGAGGCTTTCGCCCTCCTTGGGAATCCGGCCCAGCTGGGCGAGGAGATACCCGGCGATCGTATCGTACGGGCCCTCCGGGATATCGAGCTCGAGCTCGTCGCGGGCTTCTTCGACGCTGAGGCCGCCATCGACCTCCGCTGTGCGCTCGTCAATCTCGAGGATCTCGACCTCGTCGGGGCGCAGCTCGTCGTGCATGCGCCCCACCATCTCCTCGATGAGCTGCTCGAGGGTGACGATGCCTGCGGTGCCGCCGAACTCGTCCACCGCGATCGCCATCTGCATGCCCTGCTCCTGCATCTCGCGGAACAGCTCGCCGATCAGCTTCGTTTCCGGCGTGAACATCGCCGACATCAGCAGGTCGCGAATGCTGTCCTCTTCATCGACGGTCTTGAGGGCGAGACGTCTCAGCACCTCCTTGATGCCGAGGATGCCGATGACGTTGTCCGGTGTGTCCTCGAAGACGGGGAAGCGCGAGTGCGGGTTCGCCGCGTAAATCGGGAAGAAGTCACGAATCAAACTGCCGCTGGGCACCCAGACCACCTCAGTGCGCGGCGTCATAACCTCATGAACGCGCCGGTCGCCAAAGTGAAATACGCGGTCAAGCAGTTCAGCTTCGGCCTCCTCCACCGACCCCGACTCGGCGCTCATGCCGATCATGAGCCGGATCTCCTCTTCGGTGATGCCGGACCGCGATTGACCACCGAGGCCGATGAGGCGAAGGACGGCGCTCGTCGAGACCGTCAGTACCCCGACAAAGGGGGCGGAAACCTGGGAGAGCAGCCGCATCGGCCGCGCGACGATTGCTGCGATGCGCTCCGGATTGTGCATCGCAATCCGCTTCGGGACGATTTCGCCGAAGACGAGCGACAGATACGTAATCACCGCGACGACGACGACGAGACTCAGGGTGCCGCTGATCGATTCGCTGAGACCGGCATCGACGAAGACCGTATCGAGGCGTCCGGCGATGCTCGCTCCACCGAAGGTACCGGCAAGGATCCCGATGAGCGTGATGCCGATCTGGACCGTGGAGAGAAACCGCGTCGGCTCACTCGCGAGGTCGAGAGCGGTCTGGGCGCCCTCGTCGCCGCCCTCGGCACGCTGCTGCAGACGGATCGCGCGCGAGGAGACGACCGCGAGCTCGGACATCGACAGCAGGCCGTTGAAAGCGATGAGGATCAGGACGATGAAGACCTGAATGAGCAGTTCTAGCATCGTCGAGTGTTGATTCTGCGGGTCGCAGGGCGCGGATGGCTCATCCGGCGCGGCTGCGACCAGGGTTTGCAGGCTTCGGCGGAATCGGCAGGGTCGCTACTAGGAATAGCGTTCCTCTTTCCATGGGTCGCCCCGCAAGTGGTAGCCGTACATTTCCCAGAAGCCGGGTTTGTCCTGGGGCAGGATCGTCAGGCCGTGGACCCACTTGGCGCTCTTCCAGAAGTAGAGGTGCGGCACAACCAGGCGCAGCGGCCAGCCGTGCTCACGGGTCAATGCCTCGCCGCCATGGCGCAGGGCGAAGAAGTTGTCGGCACGGTCAAGGTCGCTCAACAGCAGGTTGGTCGTGTAACCACCGTAGGAATGGACCATCACGGCCGTTGCTTCCGGCTGGATCTTCACGCGGCTGAGGAGTTCGCGGACCGGCACGCCGACCCAGTCATTGTCAAACTTGCTCCAGGTCGTTACGCAGTGAATGTCGTTGTGGTAGTCCACCTGAGGCAGAGCATTGAACTCAGCCCAGGTCAGCGACAGCGGCTCTTCGACGAGGCCGTTGATCTCGAAGGTCCAGGTGTCGAGGTCGATTTTCGGGATGGAGCCGTAGTGAAGGACCGGCCAGCCGTCCGTAGCCTTCTGGCCCGGTGGCAGACGCTCGCCCCATTTCTCACGGTCAGCCTGGCGGCGGCCGAACAGGTTCATGCCCACAACTATACCGAACGCTGCTGATCGCGTCACCGGTCGCAACCTGTCGTTCACGCGAGAAATGTCAGCCCGTCCGGCGCCTCAGTGCATGCTAAACTCGATCTGATGACCATCTCCGGTGCCGACTTGAGCAAGGATAACGAGCAGCCGGCCCGTCCATTGGCGCGGCGGCTGGCCAAGGACGCTCCGTTTTTCCTTATCGCCATCGGGGTCTTTGGCTTCGACCAGCTGACGAAATCGATCGTGCGCAACGGGCTCGCTGTCGGCGAGTCGTGGCCGGACGATGATTGGCTCGTTCGCATCACTCACGTCACCAATTCCGGCGCTGCGTTCGGCATCCTCCAGGGGCAGGGCCTGTTCCTCACCGTCACCGCGATCCTCGCGATCGGCGCGATCATCTTCTATTACGCATATCCGCCGCTGGAGCATGGATTGCTGCGGGTCGCCCTCGGCCTTCAGCTGGGCGGCGCCGCCGGCAACCTCAGCGACCGACTGCGCTTCGGCGAAGTGACCGACATGTTCCACTTCCCGCACTATCCGGCCTTCAACATCGCGGACTCGTCGATTGTTGTTGGCCTCTTCGTGCTCGTTGGCTTCTTTGTCCTGAATGAGGGCAAGGCCAAACCGGAGCCACAGTCTGACGACTGAAGCCGTGCTGCAGGTTGTTGCCGATCAGCCGGGAGAGCGGCTGGACGTAGCCGTTGCCAGGCTCTGCGACGTCTCGCGTGCGCTAGCCCACCGCCTGATCGAAGACGGGCTCGTCGTGCAGATCGGCCCCGGCGCCCAGTCGCGGCCCCGGCGCAAGGCGGGCGACAAGCTCAACGGCAGCGAGACCCTCGAAGTCCGCATCCCGCCGCCGGTCCCGGCCGAGCCGCAGCCGCAGGACATCCCTCTGGACATCATTTACGAGGATGAGCACCTGATCATCGTCGATAAGCCGGCCGGCATGGCAGTGCACCCCGGCCCGGGGCACGACGGCGACACCCTTGTCAACGCGCTCCTCGCCCGCTTCCCAGACCTGCCCGGGATCAACGGCGTCCAGCGGCCAGGCATTGTTCACCGCCTCGACAAGGACACCTCCGGCCTGATGGTCGTGGCCAAGACGGAGCTGGCGCAGCGCAGCGTCTCGGAGCAGCTCAAGGAGCGGCGCACGAAGAAGACCTACCTCGCCCTCGTCGAAGGCCGCGTTGAGCCGAAAGAGGCGATGATCGACGCGCCTCTCGGCCGCGACCCCTACAACCGCCTGCGCCAGATGGTCCGAGAGAGCGGCGGCCGCGAGGCGCAGACGACGTACAGGGTCATCGAGTACATCGACAACATGACCTACCTGGAGGCTTCGCCGATTACGGGCCGCACACACCAGATCCGAGTGCACTTCGCCTCGATGGGACACCCGATCGTCGGCGACACTGTCTACGGCAAGCCGTCGGCTGTTGTGCCGCGGCAGTTCCTGCACGCCTTGCGATTACGGGTCGAGCATCCGGTCAGCGGACAGACGCTGGAGTTTGAGTCGCCGCTTTCTGCTGATTTGCAAGCTTCTTTGCTTTCTTTCCGCGGCGGCGCTTCGGCTTAACTTCCTGCTCCACGCCATCGACAATCACCACCGTCTTGACGACCGGTTCGGCGACAAAGAGGTCGTATTGCTCGGTCGGGTCGATCTCCTGTGAGACCTCCTCAATGAAGGCGTCGACGTCCTCGGGGGCGATATTCAGGTGCACCGTCTTCCACGAGTACAACAGCAGCTCGACGGTGGCCGAACCGAATCCTACGAAGCGAAGGATTTTGCCGATCGTTGAATCGAAGCGCTTCACGCCTGAGATTTCATCGAAGCTCACGGAGGTCGTGACGAGACGGCGGCGCTGAACACCGCGCACAGTCACCTGGGCAGTGCCGCTCTGCAGGAACAGGAAGGCGAAGACGAGCACCTCGATGCCCACGGCGCCCAGCATGAGGCTTGTGGTCGTCGACGAGGCAGACGCGGCGGCGATGAACCACGGGATGCAGAGCGGTGCCACGATAATCAGGCGCGCAGCCTGGTGATGAATACTGAGGACCGGCGACGTAGCAACGAGAAGCAGGATCGAGAACAGGGTAATGACGATGCCGTCGCTGGCGCGCTCGATCCCTGCCGCTGCATAGAGCACTGCGTACAGGGCGGTCAGAAGAATCAGCCCGACGATGATGCCGCGGCGAGAAGAGAGGACCGGAAGCTCGTATCTTTCGAGGCCGCCCGAGTCGTACACGCCGTCAGTGTACGAGGTAGGCGCGTGCGGAACATAGGAAATTTATGTCATATTGCTGAGCCGCTTGCAGAGGATGGCGGCAGTCGCGCCGCGGCAGTGATTGGGTCACATGACCGCCGCTGGTACACTGACGCCATGACTCAGGAACGGCCTGTACGCGTTCGATTTGCCCCCAGTCCGACCGGTGCCCCGCACATCGGGAACTTCCGGACGACTCTCTTCGACTGGCTCCTCGCCCGCCACACCGGTGGGAC
>JBFWZE010000173.1:0-1703 GCA_050185685.1 Dehalococcoidia bacterium | reverse complement strand
GACCTGGGCTACCTGCCGGACGCAGTGTTCAACTTCCTCGGACTCATGGGCTGGTCGCTCGACGACAAGACAGAAATCATGTCGCGGCAGGATTTCGTCGATAACTTCACACTCGACCGCCTGCTCAAGAGCCCAGCAGTCTTCAACATCGACAAGCTCAACTGGATGAACGGCGTCTACATGCGCGCGATGCCGGTCGAAGAGCTCGCTCGGCTCGTCATCGACTGGCTGGAGAAGCCCGAAGCGAACGGTGGTCTGCCGGACACGATCGCGCGGCCGCTCGACCTCGAGTACACGGCGCGGATCATCCCGTACATCCGCGAGCGGGTGAAGCTGCTGCCGGAAGCGCGCGACATGATGGAGTTCTTCTATCACCCTGCCGGCATCGAGCCCGACCCCCAGCTTCTCCTCGGCAAGCGATTTGCCGACGACCACTCTCGCGCCCAGCTTGTATTGCAGGAGGCAATCGTCGCCTGCGAACAAGTCAAAGAATGGAAGCACGAGGCGATCCTCGAAGCGCTCGATGGCGTTGCGACCTACAACGAGATTAAGCGCGGCGACTTCCTCGGCATGATCCGCATCGCGATAACGGGTCGCTCCGTCGCGCCACCGCTCACCGAGTCCATGGAGATCCTCGGCCGTGACCGCTGCGTTCTCCGCCTGCGTGAGGCAGTGAACGCTCTCTAACGACGCACCTGCTAGCATTTTGCTATCATTGCTCGCACCATGAGCCAGATCCTCGTCCGCAACCTCTCACCGGAAACCGTCGAGCGCCTGAAGAAGCGCGCCAGGGCCAACAACCGGTCGCTCGAGGCTGAGGTGCGTGAGATCCTCGTCACGGTCGCCTCACGGCTACCGCTCGAGGAGCGAGTGAAGTCGCCCGAATTTCAGAAGTTCGAAGCGGAGATCGCCAGCGGTCGCAACCGCAATGAAGCATTCGCAGCGTATTCGCGTGCAGTTGTGGCAAAGAGGCCGGTCGATCCGGTCAATTCCATTGAGGACATCCGCGCCGGACGCGAGGAGCGGGAAGCTCGCTACGATTGAGCCGCTTTGTCATCGATGCAAGTGTCGCTACCAAGTGGTTCACCGTAGAGGAGTTGCGACCTCAGGCTCTGACGCTGAGGGATCGCAACGACGATCTGATCTCGGTCGATTACACCTTGATCGAGGTGTCGAACGCGCTGCTGCGGAAATCGCGCCGAGGGTTCTACGTGTACGCCTCCTTCCCAGACGACCTCGACGCGTTACGGGAGTCCATGACCTTCGTTGCGTCGACCGCCCTGCTTGAGGCGGCTGCGGCACTCACGAACGCGCACGGAAGCAGTGTCTATGACTCGCTCTATGTTGCGCTCGCTCTCCAGGAGAGTTGCCAGCTCGTTACTGCGGATCAGCGACTCTACAACGGTTTGAGCAGCGTCTATCCCGACACCCTGCTCTGGCTGGGGGACATCCAATCCGACTCACCCGCATGAGCCTCCGCGGGGCTTGGTTGGAAGCGAAAGCCCGTGATAGGATGAACCACGGCCCTCGAGGCCACCTAGAACGCTGGGGAGTCGTCTAGGGGTAGGACAGCTGATTCTGGATCAGTATGCGGGGGTTCGAATCCTCCCTCCCCAGCCAAACCTTGGCGGTATCGTCTAGGGGACCAGGACGGAGCCCTCTCAAGGCTCAAACCGGGGTTCGAATCCCCGTACCGCTACCAG
>JBFWZE010000172.1:1892-7154 GCA_050185685.1 Dehalococcoidia bacterium | reverse complement strand
GAAACATCACCGCCAACCCGCGCTGCTCCTTCCTCATCGACGAGGAGCGCGCCGAGCCCTACTTTGGCGTCCACTTCACCGGCACCGCCGCCGTTGAGGGCCCATCGAACGACCTCGAGGGCATCGCCGCCCTCTATGCGCCCTACAAGACGAGCCTCGAGCAGGCGCGTCAGGACGTCGCTGCGATCATCCAGGAGGGCGAGATGGTCTACGTCCGCTTCGTCCCCGAGCGCGAGATCTCGTGGGACTTCCGGGAGTAAAGGGCAGGTCCCTGAATGAATGAGCGGCTCGATTCTTGTCATTCTGAGGGACGAAGAATCTAACGCTGCTACCCCGAGACAGCGCTGAAACACACGCCCGATCTCGTCACGCTCCGCGGTGCCGAGCCTGCAACCTTAGATCCTTCCAGCGTCAGGATGACAAAAGCGAGAAAGGCCGCCTCGACGCGACGCCCGCTACGACACAATTCTGGTCATTCTGAGGGACGAAGAATCTAACGCTGCTACACGTGACGACGCGGCATCGTACGCCCGGCCGCGTCACGCTCCGCGGCGCCGCCGCTGCAACGCCAGATCCTTCCTGCGTCAGGATGACAAAAGCGAGAAGGGCCGCCTCGACCGGTTGTGTCGAGGCGGCCCGGATTTGTTGGACGCTGAAAGCTGACGGACCGCTACGCCTGCTCCACCAGCGACGGGTTCTCCGCGCGGCGGTCGGAGACGCCGGCCCAGTCAGCCGTCTTGCGCGAGACCTTGCCGTCACGGAAGAACTCCAGGAAGACCTGGTTGAACATCTCCGGCTGGTCGGTCTGGCCCTGGTGACCGCATTCGTCCGGGTAGAAGAACTGGACGTTGGGGAGGACGTCCTCCTGGTTCCAGCCGTTCTCGACCGGGCCCAGGACGTCATTCTTGCCGTAGAGGTAGATACCGGGGATCGTGATTTTCGGCAGGCGCTGACGCAGGTCGGCCCACTGTTCGTAGTTCGGGTCCTTCGCGAGCTCCTGGTTCGCCTTCATGCGCGCCGCGGTCGACTCCTTCTGGAGGTTGCCGGCGTAGTTGCGCATGGTGATCAGCTCCGGCCAGATCGCCGCGGGCTTGTAGATGATGCCCTCCATCAGGATGCGCATCGACTCTTCGGTTCCATCCCAGCCGGGCGAGACGTAGTTCGGGTTGGGCGTGAACTTGCCGTCCTTCGGCGCAACGCGCAGAGCCGGGTCAACGAGGCTAGGGGGGCTACCGGCGGCGATCATCGCGTAGCTCAGGACGCGCTCCGGGTGATTGACGACGTACTCCATCACGTTGTGAGTGCCGAAAGAGTTACCGCCGATGTGGAACTTGTCGAGGCAGAGGGCGTCGGCGAGCATGTCGATGTACTCGACGTAGCTCTGGTAGCCCTTCGTCGGGTAGAACTCAGGCCGGTTGTCGCTGAGGCCGTAGGCAGGCTGGTCCGGCGCAAAGACGCGGAAGCCGTGCGCACCCAGGAACGGCGCCATGAAGCGCCAGCCCGCGGTGCCGGACGAACCCTGGATGCCGCCGTGCAGCAAGATGACTGCCGGTCCGGTTTCGCCGGACGTCACGTAGTGCGCCTTCGCACCGTTCGCCAGGCGCACCCAGCGGCTGAGCAGGCCGGGGATGTGGATGATGTTCTCTTCGGTGAGGCCGTGGCTACCGCTGTCCTGTTCGAGCTCGAGACCCATCGTATTTCTTCCTCCCAGATCATGACTTCGATACGAAGCTCGTGCGGAAGATAGCCATACGCATCAATTACTGTCCAGTAGCGCCACCAGATGGAACGAAAGTGTTTATCATGCGGAAGATTTGAAGCCGGGGAGGGCACGATGACGCAGACACTTTCGAAGACGGACCTCGCGAATGGCGCGACTCGGAGGCTGGCTGAATACGCCGCCTCGCTGCAGTTCGAGCAGCTGCCGCCGGAGCTCGTCGAGCTCACGAAGCGCTGCATCCTCGACACCCTCGGCGTCACCGCAGGCGCCAGCTCCCTCGCCGAGGAAGGCCGCCTGACCTACGAGTACGTCAAGGAGCTCGGCGGCAAGCCGGAGGCGAGCATCCTCGGCTTCGGCGGCAAGGCGCCGGCGGCGTGGGCGACCTTTGTCAACGGCAGCCTCGGCCACATGCTCGACTACGACGACGTCGGCGGCGGCCACGTCAGCATCCCTACGGTGCTGCCCGCCTTCGCCATCGCCGAGAAGCTCGGCGGCGTCAGCGGCAAGGAGCTGATCACCGCGATCGCCGTCGGCACCGACATCATGGTCCGCCTCGACCGCGCGATCCCGCTGCACGACTGGACGATGACGGAGGGCTGGTTCGCAACGCAGCTGTTCGGCTTCGTCGCCGGTGCCGCGGTTGCCGGACGACTGCTGCACCTCGATGCCGACCAGATGGAGAACGCCCTCGGCATCGGCTTCAACCAGATGAGCGGCAGCCGTCAGATGGCGGTGGGCGAAGCGACCCACATGCGCTCGATGCAGGCAGGCTTCTGCGGCCAGGGCGCCATCACCGCAGCGCTGCTCGCCCAGAAGGGCATCACCGGCCCCAAGGCCTTCCTCGAGGGGCGCTACGGCCTCTTCCGCACCTACGTCCGCGCTGAAGACCCGGACTGGAACGAGCTGGTAGGCGAGCTAGGCACGCGCTTCCGCTTGCTCGAGACCCACGGCTTCAAGGTATGGCCCTCCTGCGGCTACACCCGTCCCACGAACGCGGCCGTCATCGAGATGCTGAGCGAGGGACTCAAGAAGGAAGACGTCGAATCCGTCGTCATCGCCGGCGGCACGGGCGGCACTCAGCTGCTCTCAGAGCCGGCCGAGCTCAAGCGCCGCCCGCAGCTCAGCATCGACGCGAAGTACAGCATCCCCTTCACCACGGCGATTGCGCTCGCCAAGGGCACCGTGGCCCTGCGTCACTACACGGACGAGGCGCTGCATGACCCCGAAGTGCTGGCGATGGCCGACCGCATCAGCTATCGGGCGATCCCCGAGGACCAGAAGACCTCGAAGGCGCCGATCGTTGAGGTCACGACGCGTGACGGTCGCGTGATCTCGAAGCAGATGGAAACGGTACCCGGCGACGCGAAGAGCCCGGTCGGCTGGCCGGAGATCGAGGCGAAGTTCCGCGACACGATATCGTTCTCGCGCCACCCGTTGAGCAGCGATGACGTGGACCGCGCGATCGCCCTCGTACGCCGCCTCGAAGGCTCCGTGGACGCGACGAAGGTTATTCGCTTGCTGGCCGGGACCTAGCCTGCAGCGTTAGACCTGCCCCAGCACCGTCTCGATCGCGTCCCGAAGCGGCCCGATCTTGAACGGCTTCGAGAGCACCGGGTTGCTTACCCGCTGCAGGAAGGCGCGCGTGTCCGGGCTGACGGTGTCGCCCGTGATGAAGATGATCCGCCGCGCCTGCTCCGGGTCTCGCTCGCGTACCTGGCGGTAGAACGAGGCGCCGTCGAGGCCAGGCATCTTCATGTCGGTGATAATCACGTCGAAGCGCTCGTGCCGCGTGATCTCCGCCGCCTCGAGGCCGCTGCGGGCGACCTTCACGTTGTGGCGGTCGAGGCGCAGGATGTCGTGCAGCAGGAGCCGGATGCTTTCCTCGTCATCGACGACAAGGATGCTGCGGCCGCTGATTGCCGGTGGCAGGCTGATTTCAGCAGCAGCGCCGCCGCGACTGCCCTCGGGCTCGCGCTCTTCGCCGGTGCTCAGCGGCAGGTCTATGTGGAAGACAGCGCCGCCCGCGGGCAGGTTTTCCGTCCAGATCCGGCCGCCATGCTCGTCGATGATGCTGTAGCAGATCGTCAAGCCCAGGCCGGTGCCCTGTCCCGCCTCCTTCGTCGTGAAGAAGGGGTCGAAGATCCGGCGCTGCACGTCCAGCGGGATGCCGGGGCCATCGTCGGCGATTGAGATGCGGACGCCCTGGGGCAGCCCGCGCGTCACGACGGTGAGGCGGCCGCCGCCATGGGAATCGATCATCGCCTGCTCGGCGTTCTTGATCAGGTTGAAGAACACCTGCTGAATCTGGTCTGGGTCGACCCAGACGCGGTCCATCCGCGCATCCATCGTCATGTCGAGGCTGATGTTGCGGATCGTGAAGTCGTAGCTGCGCAGCTCGAGGACGCGCTGCAGCAGGGCGTTGATGTCCGCCATCTCCTTCGTCGGCTTGCGGCGGCGCGCGAATGACAGCAAGTTCTGCACAATCTTCGCGGCGCGCTCCGCTTCACCGTAGATCGTCTGGATCTGAGCCCGGACGGTCTCTTCGAGCTCGCGCGCCAGCAGCAGCTGCGCAAAGCCCATGACGCCCGTCAGCGGGTTGTTCAACTCATGCGCCACGCCCGAGACGAGCTGGCCGACGCTTGCCATCTTCTCGGACTGCAGCAGGCGCTCCTGGAGCAGCCGCTCCTCCGTGTGGTCTCGCAGCGCCACGACACTGCCGCCGTCGACACCGATCGCGTCCGCGGAGATGTGCCGCGTGTCGGCTGAGACCGCCGCGTCGAGCGCTTCGCTGGTGGCAGACCCATGCGCAACCGCTTCGAGGATTGCCGCGGGCGCCGTTTCGCCGGCCGCACCGCCGATTGCATCCAGCAACCGGGCGCCGGCGTCGTTGAGGGGCCAGCAGCGCGCGTCGCCGTCGACGCGGACAAGGCCGAGGCCGACCTGCTGACAGATCTGAAGCAGTGCGATGTCGAGCGACGCCGACGAAGGTGCTACATGTCCATTCGATGCCTGCGTGGAGGCTGCGGTCAGCAGCTGCGGCTCTGCCGTGTCTTCAGCCGCCTCGATCGGCACATCCGATGGCGGCAGGGGGGACTCGTCGTACAGCGGCGCCAGCGGCCGCAGGCCTGCGAAGGCTTCTTCGTCGGCGGCCGCGTCACTCGTGTCCGGGGTAGGCTCGGGATTCGGGGCAGCTACCGGTGCGGCTTCCACGATTGCCGCGGGGGAAGCGGGACGGGAAGGAAGATGCCAGTTCGTCCAGGCGGTAACCGGCTGGACCGGCGGCTCGGGCGCGTCAGGTCCGGGTGCCTCAGCGTCCGGAACGAGGGCGTACTCCGGCGGCATCACGGGGTCGATGCGATTGGGGTCCGGGTAGGACGCCTGGTGTGCGAGAGTCATGCAGCCGCGACCTCCAGCCGTGGAGTTTTAGACTGCGCTCCCGCCCAGCGCTGTCGTAGACGGTATCACACGAAAAGCTAAGGGAGCTATACGGGCGTTCACCCATACGCGCGCGTAGGTACCGGCGAGGGAAGCTCCAGTCGAAA